>NZ_WPZE01000006.1:0-226964 GCF_013031225.1 Ruegeria sp. HKCCD7221 | reverse complement strand
TGATACTGACGACGCGTCGATTTTGGAATGCGCTGAAACTTCCCGCAACCAGAACAGTCACTTGAATTGCGTGTTGATCGCGGACTTACCCAACCTGCCTTACCTAAAGTATGGATCAAACAGGTTCGTTGAGGCGGGTCTTCCTTCAAACTGGTTGGATGTTCTTAACAGAAAAAATGCCGCCTTGAAGTCCCGCGCCACAGAAGTTGAAGCGCTCCTGGTCGGGCAGGGCGTATCTGCAAATGTAATTGCCTTTATGGGATCTGGAGCAGAGTTGAAGCATCTTGTGGCTGGCCAAGCCAATCGCTCTGATATCGCCTTTCTAGACGCTGAGTTGCGAAAAGACCCCGATTTGTTTCATAAGATCGCGTACGGAGTATTGTTCCATTCGCCGGTCGCCCTGATGATAAATGGAGATCCTTTTGCCCAACGCGACTGCATTTTTTTGGCATGGAATGATAGCCTGCCTTCGTCCAGGGCTGCGCATTTAGCTTTACCCATTCTTCTGGCTGCCAACGAAGTTGTAATTGGGTGTTTTGATTTGCCGTCGCCTGATGACGTAGAAGGTCAAGTGCCCGGAACTGACCTAGCTGGATGGCTTAGCCATCACGGTTGCACCGTGACTGTGTCGCAGTTCCCGTGCGGCGGGAATTCAATTGAACACTGCATTCAGGAACGCGCACGAGAACTGGAGGCCGACCTTGTTGTTATGGGCGCTTACGGGCATTCCCATTTGCGTCAGTCGGTATTTGGGGGAACGACGCAAGCAATGTTGGAGCAGACAAGGTTGCCAGTGGTATTCGGACACTGATGAAGAAAACTGGCGATTGTGATTTGCTGGGATAGGTAGCTCTGTACGTTCATCGGGTAATACGGGAATAGCCAGTTGTTATTGAGTACTCGCTTGAGGTTAAAGTTGATTTGCCCGACCGGTTCCGCCAAGAAAATCTATCACAATTGACGTCAGTTCATCCCAGTCAGTAAATTCCCGCACCCCATCTTGTGGATCGATTTTTCGACCAAGCAAGACAACGTGCTTAAGGATCTCCCTCTCAAAATACCCGTAGTTTTCCGGCTTCACTGCGCCTGCGACCAACGCCGTTGCATCTGGTTCAAAACCTGTTCGCATTAGCATTTCGTTGAGATAGTCGCGCGCTTCTTCTCGACCTGACACGAACGCAGCTTTTAGACCGATGGAAAGCACGAGAGACTTTCGTTTCATTAGGGCATCTCTATTTGAAGCGACAAAAGCCTCGAATGACTCGGGGTATCTACGCTCGTGGACAGGGGCCAGAAGAACAACCTTGACCACATCGTCAAGCGATACGTGGCTGGACATTTCATCGGTATTGATCAGCTTTGCGTTGAAACCGGCATTCTTCGCGACACTGCTGATGAAGCGCGCAATCTTTGCTGTCTGGCCTTCAACTGTAGCGAAGGCGATGAGTACGGTCATTCCGATCCTCCCATAAATCGGTCTGAATAGATTGCTGATTATGAATAAGAGGGGTGCTTTGCCCTTGATCTCCATCAAAGGCGTTACTTGGGAGAGTTGTGAAACTACTTTTCTGTCCTCGCAGATTATGTCTTTTGAGGAAGTTCGCGACGACATACATCTCCAAGCAAATCAGCCTTTTTCGACTGATAGTTTTGAAGTTAGCCAAGGCTTAACAGTCTGCCTGGCTACCGTAAGGAGAAGGCCAAGACAGCGATTAAGACTATGAAACTGATGCACCAAACTGCGAACTTCACCTGTTTGCGTGTGGGCAGGTTTCTGAGCAGTCTAATCATAGTCAAACCTTTCAGACAAAATCCGGTGGGACGCGGTGCTCCGTGCGATCAGATGATCTTCGACGGCGTCCATCATGGCAGGGGGGCCGCAGAGAACAAAAAGCCAGCTTTCAAATTGTTCAGAAGACAAATTGCGATCCAACAGGGGACCGTCGATCAAGCCTGTCTCTCCGGACCAATCCCTTGGCGGTTCGGATAGAACAAATACTGTTTCTTCTTTGGACAACTCCTGGCGAAAAACAATCTGCTCGTCCACCCGGTTGCCATAGATAAGCTTGAGATCGCGCTGTGTTCTACTCAGTCGAACTTGACGCATAATGCTCAACATGGGCGCGATCCCGACACCACCTGCGATTAAAACAATTCCAGTCTCAGGGCGGTGGCTGATCGACAGATTCCCATGTGGGGCATCCAGATAGACCCGGGTTTGCGGGGCGATCTGTCCGAGACTGCATGTAAAATCCCCAAGTTCCTTTATCAGGAATGAAACTTCGGAGCCTTCGGCTGGTGCCGAACTAATCGAGAATGGGTTCTCGTGCAGCGAGAAAGCACTGTGGCCGACATTTAGCCAGGCAAACTGCCCTGCTTCGAAGGTTAGTCCGTTGTGACCATCTGGCTTGATGCGCAACTCCCATTGCCTCGGTGTTAGTCGAGACACAGAAATGACGCGCCACGGCCTTTTCCTCTGACGTAAAGGCCGAACGAGATAGACATACAGCACAGTTCCAACTGCAATAATGGTCAGGGCAAGCCAGATATACGTCAATAGCGGATGCCCACCGTAGCGCCCAGCATAGACCGTGTGGTGCAACAGCAGGCACGCAATCACCAAGGCTCCCAGCCCGTGCAAGAGGCGCCATGTCTCGTACTTGCAATCAAGGGATTTACGGGCAATTGCCGAGGCGACCAGAATGAACAGTAAAAAATAAGCGCCGATGCCCGATACCAGCGCTGAAAAGTCGGTCGAAATCGTAATTTGGTTTGTTTCATCCCACGGTCGGCGTCCGCCAGAAGGCGTACCCTGATACAGAAGCGGATGTATCAGCGCAAAGCCGAGTGCTGTACGCGCCATCAACTGATGCACCCGCATGGTCACATCCATACCTAAGCCGGAAGAGATGAACCTGAACCGCCCAGACAGCAGGAACTCGACTAAGATTATTGAAAACGCAAGCATTCCAAGCCCGGACGCGAGCTCTTGATGAAATGATCGCGGTGGCCATCCCAGAGACCAAGATAAACCCAAGGGAGCCAATATCAGCAAAACGTAAATCAGCGCCAGATAAGGCCATTTCATACGGTTTCGCTCCACTGTGCTAAAGCTAGGCAGCTCGGGCTCATTCGAAATAAACGCTAGGCTGACCTGGGGTTCCGATCAAGACTACTGAGATTGGTGTTAAATCCACCACGACATGGCAAGCTTGGTGGGCGATGTTTCCCGTTTCTGTTCGTTCAACCGGTGCGTGCGATCTGGCGAAGGATGAGGTTGCATGCTTGCGCAAGATCAAGGTCCTTGACGGCTTTTTCTATCATAATGTTGCGCGCGCGAAATCAGACCAAAGGAGGAGGCTCAAAAAATGCTAGAAGACAAAAAATCCCCGCAACTTTTCACTGGAACGCATCCGCTCTCCGACAACTTTCGGCGTGAAATGGAAACCCTGATGTCGCGTTTTTTCGGGGGAGGATCACCTTTCCTACCAATGGAAACGGCTGCGCAACGCACGGGTTTTCCGTCTCTTGACATGACAGGTGCGATTTCACCTGCAATCGATGTCCAAGAAACGGATTCTGCGATTGTCCTGACGGCTGAATTGCCAGGGCTCGAAGAGGATGATGTGGAAATTGAAATCAAGGATCGCAGGCTAATCCTGCGCGGTCAGAAGAAGATTGCGCATGACGAAACGGGCGATCTGCGTGTCAGCGAAAGAAGCTATGGCAGCTTTTCCAGAGCCATGTCGCTGCCAGACACTGTGGAAATCGACAAGATTTCAGCAACATTCGACAAGGGCGTTCTGCATATCGAAATGCCGAAAACTGAGCCTCAGGATCCAAGCCGTAAGATCAAAGTATCGTCGAAATAGACGGTCAGTTGGCTCGATACGAGGCTTGAAAATGCCAAAGCAGAGGGCCGATCATGGATCGGCCTTCTTCGAACTGCGGTCTGATAGATGTTTTGGGTTGAATTCGGTAAACATCGCAGGTGCTTGTTTAAATGTGATTTTTTGTACATTAGCGTCAAACCATGGGTTTGGTGTTGCGGCGTGGTAGAATGCCCTCACGCGTTTGGATAGGGGGCCACAATGCGCAAACCAGAAGTGAGCGACATGACACCCTCAGTGAATGGTGGTGAAGGTGAGGTGCGGGCCTTTCTGGAGAGCCTTACAGGTCCATCGCGCGGAAACGTGAACTGGCTTGTCGATAAAGCCCTGACCGTCTCTGTTGGTGATGGCAGGGTGTTAGGCATTCGACCTAAAGATGACCTGCCTCCCCATGACAACGATATTGCCACACTACAGTGGGCTGACGACGGTTACACAATAGCCGCATCGGTTGGGCGCAATGTATGGGTAAACGGGCAAAAAGCCTCTGCGGCGTCTCTTAGGCATGGTGACATGATCGAGTTCGGCGAAAAGGGCCCCATGTCTCGATACAGATTGTGCGATCACTCATTTCCCGCACACCACACAGTCGAAGATATCCTCAGCGATGCATATGCTTACACCCGAACGAGCCGTCGACCCTTCGCCAAAAAGATGTCTGGTGCCTTGCGCGATAGTGGGCGGCGGCTTGCCTCTCAAACCACGATACTGTTCAGGATCACGGTTCTTGCAACGCTTCTTGTGATTGCGGGGTTTGGGTACCTGCTTTACCAAAACGACCGGCGCTTGGCGGATAATATCGAAAAGGAGTCCCGCAAGATCGAAGCGGTCGCGGTTATGCTTGCCCAGACGCGAGAAGATGCACTTACGCCTGATGACTTGGCTTCGTTGCGTGACGCTTTTGAGAACCAAATTCTGTCGACCGAGCAGCGTCTTGGAACCTTGGAACAGCGGGCGGGGGCACCCACGCGAGTGATAGCTGCCTCCACTCGATCTGTCGCTTTCCTTCAGGGAGCTTATGGATTGCGCCACGTGGAAAGCGGGAAGATACTACGGCACGTTTTGGGACCGAACGGAGAAAACCTGAAAACCCCGTTTGGTCAGCCTTGGATCGAACCGGACGGGACCGGCGAACCTGCAGAGTTTCAGTTCACCGGAACGGGGTTTTTGATCGCTGGGGTCCCGTTGATGGCGACCAACCGCCATGTCGCTTTGCCCTGGACCTCGGGGAACCGAGAAAAAGCGCTGAGTGACGCTGGCCTTGAGCCAGAGATGTTGAGGCTGCTGGCCTATTTGCCTGATCAGACGAAACCAATAGAGGCGCGTTTGGTCCGGTTCAGTGAAGCAGCAGACTTGGCGATTTTGGCAGTTGAGACAAGTCGCGTTCAGGGCCTCGGCATTCCGTTGGCGGATGCCACGTCGCGCGTGGGTGAAGAGCTTTATCTGTTGGGATATCCAACGGGTTTGAAAGCATTGATCGCGCAGGCTGGTCCGGGCTTTCTAGAGGAACTGGAAACAGAGGGGACGTTGAATTTTTGGTCGATAGCGTCCCGGCTTTCAGCACAAAGCAAGATCCACCCGCTAGCAAGCCGGGGGATCGTTGCGCGGACGAGTGGGAGCGCAATCGTTTATGACGCTGAGACTACGACCGGTGGGAGTGGAGGGCCAGCATTGAATCGGCGGGGCGAGGTCGTTGCCATCAATGCTGCGATCCTGCCCGAGTTTGGTGGTTCAAACATCGGCGTCCCGGTCTCACATCTCAGAGTTCTGCTGGGAGAGGTGGAAAGCCAGTAATCATTCGCTCGTTCGGAAGCGTGAGTTTTGAACGAAGAACACTGTAGCGAGTGGAACGATCACTGAGATCATGGCCACGCATATTAGCAGGTATCCAAGTTGACTGTAGTCTGCGGTGGACGTGACCTCACCGGTCTCAGGGTTGGTGACAGCGCGCGTGATTACGTACGTCTGGTTGAGGTACTTGGTGCTGAGGCTGCTGGCCGACAATGCCATGTTTGTGAACGATGCCATCACGGCAAAAAAGGTCGCTTTCAATTGAACTGGGGCATTGCGTGCGATCCAAGCCAACATCGGGACCATGGCAATCTGCCCAAGCGGCGATTCAACCGCTGTATCAAGAATGGCAATGAACCTTGCGTCGACAACTCCGCCGGTATGCGCCGCCGTCCATTCATGTACACCGTAGTAGAGGGCAAGGTTGGGCAGTGCGAGAACGCCCGCGGCGATCGTCAGCAATACTACCACATGCGCAATGGAGCGATTGGCCATAAACGGCCGGAGAACGATTAACCCGAACAACGCCAGCAGCGAAGTTAACAGAGCCAGAATTGCTAGGAATTGTTCATCGAACCCCAGTTCATCGATTTCAAACCAAGTCAGGCCTGGTCCCGGCAGAGGAACGGCACGGAAAACAAAAATGATTGTCGCTGTCCCGATTAAGGCTTTGACTTGGGCCGGTTCCAGCTCTTTGAGTAGGCGCGACATGAGGTACAGGATCACCGTTAGAGAAACCGCAAAGACTGTTTCTTGCGCAAACTCGAAATCGGCGGTTCCCAACACGATGCTAAGCACAACGAATGCCAGGCCGCCCAGCAATATGGACCATTTGACTTCGGTGACTTCATCCGGCTTGTAGGGCGGGTGGCCCGATCTTATACGCTGACGCTGGATCAAGCTGTGAAGGACGACGCCGCTTACGGACAATACAGGGATAGCCAGAGCTATCAGGTAAACTTGGCCATAAAGTGTAAGACGATCGGGCTTTTGCAAGTCCTCTGTTCCAGAGAAAATCCAGATGTTTACAGCTGCAACCGCGGCAAACCCGGAAATAATGGAAACTCTGCCCAAGGTTTGCATCGTCGTGTGCTGAGCACGGGTTTCTTCAGGCGAAAATGGTAGGCCGTTTGGGTCAACCTTTGGCACCGCCTCAACCGTCATGGCGTCGGCAACAACGTCCTGAATGGCATAGCCCGAAGGCGCCAAGAGCAAGGCAACAACATACCAGTCTTCCAGTGGCATGAAACTGGACATCTGCGCAGGTGCGGTCACGAGGCCGTACATGGTGAGCAAAGATAACGTGATCAGGGATGCGCCGAACAAGATCAGCAGGGACTTCCAGCGCCAAAACAGGTCCACGACATGACCAAGCGGCATTTTGAGTATCCACGGGATACCAGCCCAAAACGCGAGTCCTGCAACGAAAGAGGCGGATAAATCGAGGTAGTCTTTCAGGAAAAAAGCGCCGACGACTGAGGTCAGGCCGGACACGCCGGCCGCAAAATAGACCATCAATGGCGGCAGATAGGACCATTGCAGCTGCTGAACCAGATCCACAAACGTTCTATGCCACCAGGCCGAGAGTTTTGATCCTATGGAAGTTTGGTCAGTCGTCATATGCCGTGGTAGCTCGTGGAAGCCTTTGGGTCGTTGTATTTAGTTAGAGAAATCCAGATCCGAAAAGCAATGCACTGGTGATCACCCCAAGGATCGGTACCATAAGAGGAACGCGGAAGTGCTTGGCAGCCTCGTCCGGCTGCATCTTCAGCAGGATCAGCGAAATGTTGACAAGTACAAAGACACCCAGAACGATCTGGGATGTGCGCTCTGCCAGAGTACCAATCGGTAAAGTTTGAGTCAGCAGTACGATGATCGCCACGACCAGCAAAGTAGCAACTACTGGTGTCTGCGTTGCTTTAGGGACTATCGCCAGAACCTTCGGCAAATGGTCACGGTCAGCTAGTCCGTAGATCACCCGCGAGGCCATGATCACCTGGATCAGTACTCCGTTGACTGTCGCCACAATCGCGACTGCGGAAAAGCCCTGTTTAATCACCTCGGGGGCGTTTGAAAACACAAGCGCGAGGGGTGCTGCGGACGTCGAAAGAACATCGATCGGAACAACAAGTAGAACGGTCATTGAGGTTCCAAGATACAACACGGTTGCCAGAACGAGCGTTAGCATAATCGCTTTTGGGATGGTGCGCACAGGGTCTTTAACCTCTTCAGCGACATTGGCCATGTCCTCAAAGCCAACAAATGCAAAGAAGGCGAGAAGTGATGCTGCGAAAATGCCTCTCCACGCGTCGAGTTCCAGCGGCGGAAGCATCGAACTGATCCCATATCCCTGCGGATCTTGGATCGACATGCCCCAGCCAATCACAAAAAGAAGACCTGCGATCTCAATGATCGTGATGACAGCCGCGACAAAGACCGACTCAGTGATCCCCCAAAGCGCGATTAGACCCATGATCAAAACAACACTGATAGTCAAAAAAGGGATCGCAAAACCGGTCAAAGCGTGAAGGTATGATGCTGCGCCAATTGCAACGGCAGAAGCGG
This sequence comes from Ruegeria sp. HKCCD7221, assembly GCF_013031225.1. Taxonomy (NCBI): domain Bacteria; kingdom Pseudomonadati; phylum Pseudomonadota; class Alphaproteobacteria; order Rhodobacterales; family Roseobacteraceae; genus Ruegeria; species Ruegeria sp. HKCCD7221. The sequence goes on along the minus strand of NZ_WPZE01000006.1, from coordinate 218,718 downwards.
AGATAACGCCCGAGGCTGCCACCGCGAGCCCAACGAAAACCGCCATCCAGTTTTTCCGAAATCCCGCCTCAACATAGGCTGCTTCACCTGCGCTGACAGGAAATCGAGTTGCGAGTTCTGCATACGAAAGCGCGGTGAGTGATACGACGAGCGCAGCTACAACAAACGACAACGCCGCAAACGGTCCGGCAATGTCTGCTGTTGCACCGACTAAAACGTAAATGCCAGCTCCGACCGTTACCCCAAGGCCATAAAGCGTGAGCAACGGGGTAGTAAGGGCCCGTCTGAGTTTCTGTTCGTTTGGATCAACAGAGTTCATAAGTGATTTCCGCCAACTGCCCATTCCGAACGTCGTCAGTGGCGTCCTTCTCTTTTTGTCTCGATTGGCGCAGCGACTTAATCCTTTGGTCAAAGCTGCACCGAATGCCTTGTGTCTCAACGTCTGGGCGCATTGGGCGCCAATCAACTAACTGGGGGCTCGCCATCACTCCTGCCGAGCCCCCGTGGGTGGAACCTCCACTCCTTCAAAATTCCGTTCACCTTTGTGTTTACTTGGGGACAGGACGGTGAACGTAGAATATGTTGAAACATTCGAATTTCACTATGTAATTCGTATTGGTGCTTTGATCTATGTCAATCAACTCGCGGCGTCGGGTCTGCGAGGCTGAACGCAAACCAACTGTCGTTTGTCGTCGAACTTAAAGGCAAAGCAAACGTGTTAGTCGGTGTGAGATTTAGGGTGGAAAGCTATTCGTGATGTTTTGGAACCTGTTACCAGCCTTGGGCGGCATCGGCCTGTTCCTTGTCGGAATGCTGTTGATGACGGACGGATTGAAGGCTTTGGCAGGGGCGCGACTGCGGGATATTTTGGGCCGGTTCACGTCGACACCGTTTACCGGGGCCGTAACAGGCGCGGTCACGACAGCTGCAATCCAATCTTCCAGTGCGACCACAGTTGCGGCCGTCGGATTTGTCGCGTCTGGTCTGCTCACGTTTCCCCAAGCGCTTGGGATCATCTTTGGGGCCAATATCGGAACGACCATGACAGGTTGGCTCGTCGCGCTCTTGGGGTTCAAGTTAGACTTGGGGCAAGTGATGTTGCCAGTTGTTTTTATTGGGGCTTTGCTGGCGCTTTCGGGAAGAAAAACAGTTTCCGGCCTCGGACTGGCGTTGGCCGGGTTCAGTTTGATTTTCATTGGGATCGAGCAGCTCAAGTCCGGGCTTGACGCGTTTCGCGGCGTAGTTACCCCTGCCGATTTTCCTCCAGATACACTGCTAGGCAGGCTGAAGCTTGTATTGATCGGCGTCCTGATAACGATGGTGACGCAGTCTTCGAGCGCTGGCGTCGCGACAGCATTGGCTGCGTTAAGCGCTGGTGCTGTGAACTTCCCTCAAGCGGCGGCACTTGTCATTGGAATGGACGTGGGGACGACTTTCACCGCTGTTCTGGCCACCTTTGGTGGGGGCACTATGGCTCGCCGCACCGGTTTTGCTCATGTGATCTACAACGTGATGACGGGTATAATGGCATTTTTCCTGCTGGGGCCGTTTACTTCGGTCTTTGTAAGCGGGGCGGGGGCAGGAAATTCTCTGACTGCGCTTGTCGCGTTCCATAGTTTCTTCAACGCCATAGGCGTGGCGCTGATCTTGCCGTTCGCGAAACCCTTCGCTAGATTTGTCGAGGCGCTTGTACCCGACAGAGGTGCTGAGTTAACGAGATCTTTGGATCCTCTCGTCCTCGGGATGCCGGAAATAGCTGTGGATGCAGCAAAAGCTGCAGTCGAACGTGTTGTAAGGGCCGAAGTGGCGCACCTTCGGTCATGTATTGAGGTATCGCAGTCAAGCGGAGCCGACTATGGGCGGGAGAACATTGAGACTGCTGTATCCGAAGCGCGCTCGTACCTAGACAAGATAGAACCGTCCAGCAGGTCCGATGTAGAGTTATCCAACATCAAGGGTATGTACCATATCCTCGATCATCTTGACCGGCTGCTTTACCGGTGTAGCCAAGATGATCGGATAAGCGAGTTACCAAAAGACCGGCGTTTGAAACGGCTTGCTTCGGTGATGATTGCAGCAACTGATGGTTACTTGGAAGTCGACAATCCAGTGAAGTGTGAAAGTTCGCTGAACCGCGTTCGCCGTTTTCTGCGGCGACAGAGGAAACTTCGCAGAGACTTGCTCATCTCCGACGCTGCGACTGACAGTCTGCCGGATGAAGTGGTCTGGGCTCGCTTGGATGCCCTCAGATGGTTGCATCGCGTGTCTTATCACCTCTGGCGAATTCGTTGGCATTTGAACGCATTGGAAGGTGTGCCGTCTGGGCGCAAGGGTGGTGGGGTCGATGACGAGGTGGCGTAGTTGGAGGCCGGGCTGGATTAGATTCGGCGCGCGCTCAAACGCTATTTGACTGAAACGCCAATGTTCGTACTGGTGCGAACAACATGAGCAAGGTCAAAGACGTTCCCTAGCTACACCGTTTAATAAGATCTTCATCCGGGGCAGCGAATTGGAGGAGCATATGCAGATTGTTCGCGGGATTTTACTGGCACTGTTGTTCACGGGACCTGCAATAGCGCAGGAGGTCAGCGTCAGTGAGGGAAGTGATTTGTACCGGACGTATTGCTGGCAATGTCACGGTTTCGAAGCGACCGGAGACGGACCAATGGCCGAAATGCTGGCTATTCGAACACCCGACCTAACCAAATTGGCGGGCGAAAACGACGGTGTATTTCCGATAGTTCGCATAGCTGAACAGATTGATGGTCGTTCACAATTGCTCGCCCATGGCGGCGAAATGCCAATCTTTGGCGCGGTGTTTGAGACAGACCAACAAATCGCAGTGGCTCTACCTAATGGGCAACCTATGATGGTAGGCCTGCCGTTGGCGAATTTGCTCGCCTTCCTTGAGTCGATCCAGTCTGAATAGTCACTGACCAATCTGCTAGTCCGTGTCAGCCGTGTGTTTGATTGACATGAGAGTCAGTGGCGGCCCCAACACCTCGAAGACCACAGTACTGGCTAGAGTAAAGGCCATGATCGACGCGGCCCAATGCGGAAATTGTTCTCCAGCTACAAGGGCCATACCTACCGCGACACCAGCCTGTGGCAACAAAGCGGGACCGTACCAGCGGGTCTGACGGCGAGGCAGGCCGCCCAGTTTTGCTCCGCAGTAACCTCCGACAAGGCGGGCCACGGCACGCAAGATTAGGAAAAGAGCACCAGCCCAGCCCATCAAACCGAAGGCTTCAATTTCCAACGTGGCGCCAGCCAGTAGGAAGAACAAAATCATGAACGGCCACTGAATATGTTCGATCTCGTGAAAAGCACGATCATGATGGCGGGCAAGATTCCCGATCACTGCGCCCGCAACCATGCCTGCGACCAAGAATGAAACCTCCAGCCAAAGCGCGAGGCCCGCTGTAAGAAAGACTATTCCCACTGCTTCTGCCTGCATTGGCTCTCCCGGTTTCAAGCGGCCAGTCAGGTAAGCGGATGGCACGCCTAGTGCGGAACCCAACAAAATAGCCCCTCCGAAATCCCAAATCGCCGTGGTCGTGACTGTGGCCCAACCATCCGAATGACCGGCCAGAACTAAGGCGATGCTGAAAACTAACAGACCCCAAGCGTCATCAATTGCGACGACGCCCTTTAATGTCTCGGTGAAGCTGTTGGACACCCCAGATTGATTGATCACGTCTGTCATTGCGGCCGGAGCTGTAGCCGTAGCAATTGCCGCCAGCACCAACGCCAACCCGAAGGGTACGCCAATTGCGGTCAGTCCGGCAGACACAATAACAAGGGTTGCCACCACGATTGAAACCGAAATCGTCAGAATGGCTCGGCCATGCTGGACCAGGTTCTCGCGAGTCAAAGATCCTCCAAGAAGAAACGCGACCATCGTCAAGGCCACAATGGATATCTCGTCGAACCACATTGCAACGTCGAGTGGGATCAACCCTATTCCGGCGTTCCCGGCGATCAGACCGAGGAAAAGCAAGGTTGTAACACGAGGAAGATGCGTGGCCCGGCCAAATTGATCGGCCGCCAATCCGGCAAGGAAGAGGACACCAAGGGTAATCAGAAAGCCGGCAACGTGCATAGAAAACCAAGCGTTAAGTTCTTGTCTAGATTACTCTAACTCCAACCCTGCCTGCTAGGAACCGGTGTCGGAGAGAATGCGAGCGCCCTGTCGCGGTCTAAGCCGAGAGTGCTAAAGATAAGGGTAATTGATCTGTATTAAGGCGAAAGCATGCCGCAGGTGGCACAATAGCTTATTCAGGAAATGAGGAGGAATTTTCGATGCCGAGAAAGAAATCTAGCACAAATAGCCCGACCTCACTTGTGGATGTTTTCAAGCAATTGCAGCCGCCCATGTCTGGTAATCCGGCCTTCGGCGCCCAGATCGAACAGTTTTGGGACGCACAAGAAAAATTGCTCGAAGAAACAGAGGCCTTTGCACAGCATTGGTTCGAACGGCGTCATGAGGCGGTCCGAACGGCTCTAAAAGCTGCGCGCAATGTGTCTTCCGCGCACCCGTCCGATCCCTCTAAAGCCGTTCAGAGCATGGCGGAGTGGCAGCGCCATTCGGCGGAGCGGTTGGTTGCTGACGCTCAGGAATGGTTCGAAACCGTGTCCCGTTGTGCATCTTATGTCGCTGAAACCGAAGCTGAAGCTGTTGAGAAAACAGTTGATGAGGTTGTAGCCGCTACAAAGAGCGCGGGGAAATCTTCAAAGTCCGAGCCTGTATAGGTTTCCTGCTGCCGAGGAACCAAACTGGAATCATCGGAGCAGTAGATAGGAGGTCAAATGTACAAGAATATCCTGATCCCGGTTGCTCTGGACCAAGAACACGACACACAAGCGTCGTTTGAAGCCGCGCGCCAATTGGCTGATGCGGACGCTGTATTCACCGTGATACACGTCCAAGAACCAATTCCGGCGTATGTAGGGTCTCAGATTCCCAGCGAAGTACTTGCCAAAACGCGGCATGAAATCCTGGAAAACCTGCATCAAACTGCTTCTGAAATTCCAGGCGCGAAGGCTCGGCTCATCTCTGGGCACGCGGGTAGGGCTATTGTCGACTTCGCAAATGAGAGTGATGCGGATTGCATCGTCTTGGCTTCGCACAAGCCTGGTTTTGAGGACATATTTTTAGGTTCCACTGCAAACAGAGTCGTGCATCACGCCAGGTGCTCGGTTCATGTAATTCGTTGAGCCAATGTTAGCGGTGTGGCTTCCTTTTTGAGTGGCTCGATACTTAGTGAGCCAAATCAGATCAAGAGAATTGACCGCTGAGCCAAAGAACCCTTGGACTGCAGCTTGCCTGCGGTTTCGAATTTATTAGAACGCTGGATTTCTTTATTGTGAAGAGCAGTTGCTGGTCGGTCGCTTGGACGCTTTCGACACTTGGGTTGCTTCGGAGCATCAGATTGTGTTTCGAGATGTAGTCTACTTTCCTTTTCTTCGAAGGACGGTTGTTCGATGAAGGCCAAATCCTGCTCCCGCAACCAGGTCGGAAACTTTCAAAGCAGTCCGTTCAGACTACAATTGAGCCACCAGATCAATCGCTTAACGTCTTCACCTCGTCGTTAGTCGGAGCTTACGCGGCCCCACCGGGGCCACGGCCCCCTTACTAGATTGATGCGAACCGATCTGACTGCTGAGTAATTGCTTCGCCGGGAGGGCGACAATAGGTTGAAACCGCTTGTGTTTCGTCTCACGCAACGAACTCAATCACTTCCAAGTGGCCTCCAGTTCTATACGCCAAGCCCTGCCAAATCAGCTCAGTAATAGCCACTTCTGCGGCTATTACTATGTGATGGTTCCCCCCGGGGATAGGAGGAAGACGCGCCCAGCGCAAAAATTCCCTGTAGTGCTACTTGCCCGAACACGCGCCCTCAGGACACGGCGTCCGTCGAATGTGTCACTACTTGCAAGTGCTGAGCCAGTTTGTCGACTTCCGACATCCAGCTTTGCACAAGCTTAGGATCGCTGGGGGCGGCATGAACGCCGGCAGGAATTTCGCGATTCAACACAGACTCAACAGCCAGAGACACGGGGATAGACACCAGTCGCGCCATTGCGGTTCCGCGTTCGTCACCCCAGGCATCCATAACATAGGTCTTGTGCCAGACCTCGGAGCCGTCTTTTTCGGCCTTCAGGCCCACGCACAGAACCACGCGGTCAGGCTCGCCTTCGTCATAGGCGTTTTCGTCCCAGAACTGATCCGACATTTCTTTCAGGCGCGCGTCGCCTTCAGGGCCGGACAGGGTTTCGATTTCGGTGAACACGTCCGACCAGGCATCGGCCCAGCCATTCAGGCGCAAGGTGCCGCGGACGAATTCCTTGATCGGCCAGTGATCCTCGAACTGGTATTCGGCCATGAAGGGCAGCGAGTCGCGGTTGGGGTAGACCTCGAAGCTTTCCGGGGTTGGCAGAGGCGCGATGTAGCTGGTGATTGCGTCCCACGGGCGGGCGACGTCCAGTGGTGCGTAGTCACGGATCGACTTCGACGGTGACCGTAGGGCTTTCAGCACGCCCAGAGGCGACCAGCTAAACTTGTAGCGGAACGGGTTGGGGTTCTTCGGGATGCCGCCGCAATAGGAAATGAAACTCAGGTGGTTTTGCGGATCAAACGCGTCCGAGGCGCGGTAATCGGCGACCAGCGCGTGCGCCATTAGGTGATCAATGCCGGGGTCCAGACCCACTTCGTTGATCAGGGCGACACCGGCTTCGCGCGCCTTTTCGTCCAACGCGCGCATTTCGGGTGCGATGTAAGAAGACGAGACGAAATTCGCGCCCTTCGCAATCGCCAGCTCGGCCAGAGGAACGTGCCAGTCGCCAGGCAGCATGGATACGATCACGTCGCCTTTTTCCAGCACTGCGCCAAGCGCGTCGATGTCAAAGGCGCGGATGTCGTCGGTCAGGTCTCCGACCTCGGAGCGGGCCTTGTCGATGGTCCGGTTCCAGACGGTGACTTTGTGGCCGCCCTCGATCAGGCGGCGCAGGCCGGGGATGGCCGACAGGCCGGTGCCACACCAGTGAATCGTCATCGCTCAGATCCCTCTCATATGAGTTTTGTAGGTTGTTTCGGCCCTGCCCCAGACGCCTTTGTCCAGATCGGTCAGGGTCAGCAGCGAGGGCAACAGTTGTGCGGCGTAGTCTTCCGAGCTTTCGACGGGCAGCATCGACGGCAGGTTGTCAATGGCCATAACGTCCATCACTGGATCGGCCGCCACGCGCAGGGCGGGTGCTTCCCATGTGGTTGCGCGGTCATAGACCGGCACCGGGTTGTAATCGCTGTCGGGGTCACACGCCACGTCGCCAATGGCGGTCAGGTTGCGCGGTGCGCTCATCGCGTCACGCGGGACAAAGACCGGCGTGCCGGGGCGCGCGAAGATGCAGTTCAGGAACAGGTCATGGTCAAGGATTTCAGGGAATGGCCCACCGCTGGCGGTTTCGGCCATGTCCCATTTGGTGACGGCAACGCCCATCGCCTCGCACATATCCGCAGCACCCGTGCCGACGCGGCCCAACGCGCCTATGACAATAGCACGGGGGCGGGTGCCCGTGGCGTCCAGCTCGGCAAGCAGCTCGGCGTTCAGAGCGTCCTTGTTCGGATACACTCCGACCGGAGGGCATTCCTGCCGCCGTTGTTGCGCGGCCCATGTCTTCAGCGTGACTGCCGCGCCCGCATACCCCGCCCAATAGCCAAAGGCGGCAACCCGGCGGCTGTCTTCGTCGACCAGATACTCCAGATCATACAGCGTGCCGCCCCCGGCCTTGAATCGCTGGAGCAGCGCCCGGCCCGAATGTTGCCCCTTATAGGCATGGCCGAACATGATGTGGCGGTGGGGCAGGGGCGTGCCGTCTTCGGGCAGTTCCTTGAGGCCGAAGATGATCGCATCCAGCGGGGCGTCCGGCCATGAATTCTCAGTCGCGATCTCGCAGCCTGCATCCTTGTAGCCCTGCAATGGGATGGCGCGGACATGGCTTTCCTCGACCGTCACGCGGATACCTGCGGCGATCAGAGCGGCGGCACCCTCGGGGGTTAGTCCGACCCGTTCCTCGTTCGGGCGCTGTTCCGCCCGGACCCAGAGATGTGTCATGTCAGTTCCTTTAGTCAAAGCATTCCGGCAGTGCGTACCGCCTGCACGGAAGGCCGCGCCTCCATCGCCTTGCGAAATGCGATGATCTTGGGAAAGGCCGACACATCAACACCGTCGCCCTCCAGCCAACTACACACCACATAAAGGTAGATATCCGCAAGCGAGACCTCATCCCCCAGTACAAACGGCCCACGCAGCCCGTTCGAGCAAATGTATTCGCAAGAGGCCGTCATCGTTTGTGTGACCTTGCCCTGCATATCTTTCCAACTGGATTCCTTGTCGGCCCACCGTTCACCTCGTACCTTGTGGGCGTGGTTCACATGCATGGTCGAGGCAAGGTAATACATCACCTCGCGCATCCGCGCGGCCATAATCGGGTCAGACGGAATCAACCCGGCCTGCGGAGCCACAGTGGCGATGTAATCCAGCAGCGCACCGGTTTCGGTCAGGATGCCCCCGTCAACGACCAGCGCGGGCACGCGGCCCTTGGGATTGATCTGCTTGTAGGCGGGTTTGGTCTGTTCGCCGTTTGGGAAATCCAGCTTGATCGCCTCATACTCTAGCCCGGCCTCTTCCAGAGCTATGGCAACAGCGATCGAGATCGTGCGGGGGGCGTAATAAAGCTGCATCTGAGCCTCCGGTTACAGGTGGGTCTGGGCGAATTGCCGGTCTGGGGCTTCCAGGTGTGGAACTGCGTTGAACAGCACCGGGGCAAGCTGTGCACCGATCGGGTGCAGACGATGCATTGACGTGTTCATGATGGCAAGAGCCACGCGTGCCATGGAAGGTATATCTAGCCCCATTGCCTGCCGCACCACCATCGAGATCAACCCCCCCGAGGTCACCACAATCGCAGGCCCGCCTTCCGTGCCGATATCACGCAGCGCACCAGATACGCGGCTTTCGAATTCCTCGAAGGTTTCTGGCGCACCTGTGATTTGTCCTTTGGCCCATGCGTCGAACGTGCGCGGCAGATGCTCGACAAACTCCTCGCGGTCGGTCGGAACTGCAATGCCGTGCTGTTCCTCGAACAGCTTGGCAATGGTGAAATACTCTAACTCATTCAACCGGGCGTCCCGCGTTGGTTCCGGCAAGCCCATGCTGGCGGCGGTTTCCACGTGCCGCGTGAGCGTTCCACAAAATACCCGCGGATGATGTGCGCGTGTACTTTGTAAATGAGCACCCAGCCAGCGTGCCTGCTGATGACCCAGATCGCTGAGTTTGTCGTAGTTTGCCTCGTCACGTGCTGCTGTATTCGCCTGGCCGTGACGCACCAGTGTAATATGTGACATGGCCGTCCCTCTTGGGCGGAGTCTTAGGGCAGGTTACCGGTCGGGACCAGAGCCGTTGGGCCAGTGTTTGAAAATAATTCTATTTGTCAGAATGCCTTGCTTAATGCTGAACCGGTCGTGATACATTTCGTGCATGGCGGGTGTTGCGTAACGGAAAAAAGTTTCCTATACGCTACAAAAATGCTGTATGCCCCTGTATGCCGAATGGTCGGGTGACCATTGCTTTTTGCACAGCATTGACTGACAACGGGATTGGAAAGGTCACGGATATGACTGACGCACCGAAGCGTACTCCGCTATATGATCTTCACGTCGAGCTTGGCGGTAAGATGGTCGATTTCGCCGGTTGGGAGATGCCGGTTCAATACCCGCTGGGGATTATGGGCGAGCATAAGCAGTGCCGCGAAAAGGCGGCCGTGTTTGATGTCAGCCACATGGGGCAGGTGATCCTGCGTGGCGAGAGTGTGGGTGAGAAACTGGAAACGCTGTGCCCCCAAGCCTTTGCGACCCTGAAAGAGGGCAAGGCGCGTTATGGGTTTTTCACGAATGCCGAAGGCGGGATTATGGATGACCTAATCGTGTCGAATGCGGGCGATCATTATTTTGTCGTCGTGAACGCCGCGCTGCGTCATCAGGACATTCCACATATGCAGGCCAATCTGGACGGTGTCGAAGTAATCGAGATCTTCGACCGCGCGCTGGTGGCCGTTCAAGGCCCCAAGGCCGAGGATGTGGTGGGTGACCTCTGCCCCGCCGCCCGCGATCTGAAATTCATGGAAACCACCGTGGCGGACATCATGGGCACCGAGTGTCGTATTTCGCGGCTGGGCTACACTGGCGAGGACGGGTATGAAATCTCGATCCCCGAGGACAAGGCCATCGAGATCACCCGCGCCTTTCTTTCACATGACAATTGCGAAGCTGCCGGTTTGGGCGCGCGCGACAGCCTGCGGCTGGAGGCCGGGCTGTGTCTCTATGGCAACGACATCGACCAGATGACCTCACCCATTGAAGCGTCGCTAGGATGGGCCATCCAGAAGCGCCGCAAGCAAGAGGGCGGCTTCCCCGGCGCTGACCGCATTCAAAGGGAATTGGCCGATGGCCCCGCACGCAGGCTGGTGGGCATCAAGCCCGAGGGCCGCGCGCCTGCCCGTCAGGGCGTTGAAATCCAATGTACCGAAGGCAACACAATCGGTCAGATCACATCCGGCGGGTTTGGCCCCACTGTGGGTGGCCCGGTTGCGATGGGCTATGTGTCCGCGGGCCATGCCGCACCCGGCGAGACCGTCAATCTGATAATCCGGGACAAACCGCAACCCGCACAGATCGTGGCGCTGCCCTTCGTTACCCAGAATTACAAGCGTTGAAGTCAGGAGAGAGACAAGATGGCAACCTATTATTCCGAAGAGCACGAGTGGATCGACGTTGACGGCGACACTGCAACGCTGGGCATCACTAAACACGCGGCCGAACAGTTGGGCGATGTGGTCTTTGTGGAACAGCAGGAAGTTGGGGACGAATTCGCAAAAGACGGCGAGATCGGCGTAATCGAATCCGTCAAGGCGGCCTCGGAACTCTACGCTCCGGTGGATGGTGAGATCGTCGAGGTCAACGAAACGCTTGCCGACAATCCCGGTGCGCTGAACGAAGACCCCGAAGGTGAGGCATGGATCTACAAGATAAAGATCACCGACGCATCGCAGCTCGAAGATCTGATGGATGAGGCCGGCTACAAAGACTTCATTGGCTAAACCCACGGCGGATCTTTGCACGGATCCGCCCTTCATCTGGCTAAAAATATCCCCGCCGGAGGCTCCCGCAGTCGCCGCCGGGCCTGACCTACCCGACAGGAGCGCACCACATGGCTTTCAAACTGACTGACTACGAAGCCTATGACTTTGCCAACCGTCGCCATATCGGACCCAGCCCGACCGAGATGCGCGATATGCTCAAGGTGATCGGCTTCAAGACGCTGGACCAACTGATCGACGCCACCGTCCCGCCCGCGATCCGGCAGAAGGAACCCTTGGACTGGGGTCCGGCGATGACGGAACGGGACGCGCTGTTCCACATGAAAGAGGTGGCGAGCAAGAACAAGGTTCTGACCTCGTTGATCGGGCAGGGATATTACGGCACCACCACGCCCGCTCCGATCCTACGCAACATTCTGGAAAACCCGGCCTGGTACACCGCCTATACGCCTTATCAGCCCGAGATCAGCCAGGGCCGTCTTGAGGCGCTGTTGAACTTCCAAACCATGGTCAGCGACTTGACCGGGCTGGACGTGGCGAATGCTTCGTTGCTGGACGAAGCCACAGCCGCAGCCGAAGCTATGGCGATGGCCAAACGCGGTGGCCGGTCCAAGGCCAACAACGCCGCCTTCTTTGTCGACCGCAACTGCCACCCGCAGACCATCGCCGTGATCAAAACACGCGCCGAACCTTTGGGCATCGACGTGCAGGTGGGCGATCCTGACCAACTGGAGGCCGGTGCCGTCTTTGGCGCGATCTTCCAGTATCCCGGCACCCACGGCCATGTGCGCGACTTCACATCGGAAATCGCGGCCCTGCATGAACACAAAGCCATTGCCATTGTCGCCGCCGATATCCTGTCGCTGGCTCTGCTGAAATCGCCCGGAGAGATGGGCGCGGATATTGCAATCGGCTCGACCCAACGGTTCGGCGTGCCGATGGGCTATGGCGGGCCCCACGCGGCCTATATGGCGACCACCGACAAGCTCAAGCGCGCGATGCCGGGTCGGATCATCGGTGTCAGCATCGACAGCCGCGGCAACAAAGCCTACCGCCTGGCGCTGCAGACCCGCGAGCAGCATATCCGGCGTGAAAAGGCGAACTCGAACGTCTGCACCGCGCAGGCTCTTCTGGCGGTGATTGCCTCGATGTATGCGGTCTATCACGGCCCAGATGGCATCAAGGCGATTGCACAATCGGTACATCGCAAAACCTCGCGTCTGGCCGTTGGGCTGGAGGATGCCGGCTTTGCCGTCGAACCAGAAGTGTTCTTTGACACCATCACGGTCGAGGTTGGCCATCTGCAAAAGACCGTCATGGAGGCTGCCGTGGCCCGTGGCGTCAACCTTCGCAAGGTCGGCGAGACGAAAGTGGGCATCAGCCTGGACGAACAGACCCGCGCCGAAACCATCGAGGCCGTCTGGGGTGCCTTCGGCATCGACCGTCAGGACGACAGTTCTAACGTTGCCTATCGCCTGCCGGACTACGCCTTGCGCGAGACGCCTTATCTGACCCACCCGATCTTCCACAAGAACCGGGCCGAAGCCGAAATGACCCGCTATATGCGCCGTCTGGCCGACCGCGACCTGGCGCTGGACCGGGCGATGATCCCGCTGGGCTCGTGCACCATGAAGCTGAACGCAACGATCGAGATGATCCCGGTCACATGGCCCGAATTCGGCAATCTGCACCCGTTCTGCCCCGAAGATCAGGCGCAGGGCTATCATGAGATGATTGCCGATCTGAACGACAAGCTGTGCCAAATCACCGGCTATGACGCGATCAGCCAGCAGCCTAACTCGGGCGCGCAGGGTGAATATGCAGGCCTGCTGACCATCCGCAATTATCACTTCGCGCGCGGCGAAGGGCACCGCAATGTCTGCCTGATCCCAACCTCGGCGCATGGGACCAACCCGGCCTCGGCGCAGATGGTGGGCTGGCAGGTGGTGCCGGTGCAATCGGATGAGAATGGCAATATTGATCTGAACGACTTCCGCGCCAAGGCCGAGAAGCATTCAGATCATCTGGCCGGGTGCATGATCACCTACCCCTCGACCCACGGCGTGTTCGAGACCACCGTGCAAGAGGTCTGCCAGATCACCCATGATCACGGCGGTCAGGTCTATATCGACGGGGCCAACATGAACGCCATGGTGGGCCTGTCGCGTCCCGGTGACATCGGCGGCGACGTCAGCCACCTAAACCTGCACAAAACCTTCTGCATCCCGCATGGCGGCGGCGGCCCCGGCATGGGTCCGATCGGCGTTAAGGCGCATCTTGAGGAACACCTGCCCGGCCATCCGGAATACGGCACCGCCGTCGGTCCGGTCTCGGCGGCACCCTTCGGCTCGCCGTCGATCCTGCCGGTCAGCTGGGCCTATGTGCTGCTGATGGGTGGCGCGGGTCTGACGCAGGCGACCAAAGTGGCGATCCTGAACGCCAACTACATCGCGGCGCGTCTTCAGGAGGCCTATCCGATCCTCTACACGTCCGAGTCGGGTCGTGTGGCGCATGAATGCATCCTCGACACCCGGCCCTTGGACGAGGCAGCCCATGTCAGCGTGGATGACATTGCCAAACGTCTGGTCGATTCAGGCTTCCACGCGCCTACGATGAGCTGGCCGGTGGCTGGAACCCTTATGGTCGAACCCACCGAATCCGAACCGATGGCTGAGTTGGACCGCTTCTGCGACGCGATGTTGTCGATCCGGGCCGAGGCGCAGGACATCATCGACGGCAAGATCGACGCGGAAAACAACCCGCTGAAAAACGCCCCCCACACGGTGCGTGATCTGGTCGGCGACTGGGATCGCCCCTATACCCGGGAACAGGCGTGTTTCCCTCCGGGTTCCATGGGTGTCGACAAGTATTGGTCGCCGGTCAACCGCGTCGATAATGCGTATGGGGATCGGAACCTCGTCTGCACATGCCCGCCCATGTCAGAATATGAGGAAGCCGCAGAGTAACGAGAACCCCGCCACGTGCGGGGTTTTTCTTAGGGTTGGAAATTGTCGGGCACGCCGAATGGTGGCGTGTCCACGCTCGTCCCGGTCAGTGCGTTCAGAAACGCCACGAGCTTTGTGATTTCGGCGTCCGACAGGTGTAGCGGAGTGATGTCAATCTTGCTGCGCTGCCGGTCCATTTCCAACTTGTCATCCCAGACCAAGAAATCGGCTTTGTGCAGCCAGGGTACCTTGGGCAAAGCCGCCATGTCGTGGGTCCATTGTGACAGGCTGCGTTCCGGGTTCAGGTGATGGCGGATCATGCTTTCGAGATCGGGAAACGCGCCGTTATGTCCATAAGGCGCGGTCAGAGCCACGTTGCGCAGCATCGGCGTGCGAAAGCGATAAGCATCTTCTAGCCGGTCGCTTTCCCCCATGCGACCGACGTCGCGCACGTAGGGGTCCCATTGCCGGGTACGGCCCGGACCAAAGGGCGGCAAGGCCAGCGCGTGGAATTTCTGATCTGACATCAACGGACCGGAATGGCAGGTGGAACACTGGGCCTTACCGAAAAACAAGGCCATCCCGTCCTTTTGGGCAGGTGTCAGGGCGTTGGCGTCGCCTGCAAGATATTGATCGAACGGGCTGTCCGTGCTGCGCCACTCAAAGGCCATGAACGCGGCCAGCGCGTTCGCGATCTGGGTGATCGTGATGTCCTCGGTCGTGATGACCTCATCAAAGGCGGCGACCATCGCAGGGCCATAGCGCGGATCGGTGCGCACGCGTTTGGCAAGGATCGGCCAGCCCAGATCAATCCGGTCGGCAACCGCCCCGGTCACCTGATTTTCGCCGACATTTCCGGCCATTTCGAATTGCGAGGTTAGCGGAAATAGCGCTTGCGCAGCCAGTAATGAGTTCAACCCTTCAGGCATCCATTCCTGCGCGGGTGAGTTGAAACCGTTGCTGTAAACGTCCGAGATACTCAGACGGCCATCGTGGAAGACGGTGTGAATGTCCTTAGCCCCAAGGTTCCAGAGACCGGGCGAATTGCGTGGAATGCGCTTGCGGATTTTATTCGCACCGACACCCGGTGTGCGCTCGAGCCCCAGCCCCTGTCCGCCTTCCCCAATCCCAAGCGACAACCCGTCGGAGGTGCCGAAATCCGGGTGGTGGCAATGGGCGCAGGCGATGTTCTGATTGCCCGACAGGATGGGATCGTAAAACAGTTGATGACCGATGGCGGCCTGTTCCATATCAAAGAGGATAAAGTCATCATCGGTCAGCGGGCGCGGCAAGTCCTGTGCCGCAGCCGCGCCGACGAACAGGAAGAAAACCCCATGCGCCAGCTTGTATTTGCCCTTTGTCTTTTTGCATCTCCGGCGCTGGCCGAACTGGAACAGGCCCGCGACATGATGGAAGCCGGTGAATTTGAAGCCGCGCGCGAAGAACTGCTGCCAGCGGCACGGTCCGGCAATGCCGAGGCCGAGGAGTTGATCGGCGTCATGTACGGTCTTGGGCTGGGGGTCGAACAGGATTACGAACGCGCGTTTGAATGGTATCTGCGCGCCTCGATGAAGGGGCACCCGGGCGCGCAATCGGGTATCGGCTGGTACTATGAACTGGGTCTGGGAATGCCCGCGCCCGATCTGGTTAGGGCCTATATGTGGTACACGCTCAGCGCCATTGGCGGCGATCCCGACGCGGCGATCAGCCTTGAGGAAGTGGTCAAGAAAATGTCGCCGGAGCAGATCGAAAGGGCGCATGTTTTGGTAAATGACTACAAAGGGTGGATGTACCCGTTTCGGTAAGGGCCGGACGCCATCGCCCGGCCCTGTTCGCTTAGTTCAGGTCCGCATCGCGAGAGGCGTTGATGTCGGCCTCCGCCTCGGCGACTGCCTCGGTCAGCGCGTTGAACACCTCATCCCCACGGCCCACATTGGTCTGAAACCACTCATAGACAGGGGTTGCGGCCTCTTTGAAGGCAGCCTTCTGTTCGGGCGTCGGGACATAGAGATCTCCACCACCGGCGACGAAATCTTCATAAGCCTGGATCGACTTGCGCTTGGGCGAGGCAAAGGTCGCCTGTTGCAGCGCGTAGAATCCGTCGACCACGACACGGCGCATGTCCTCGGGCATCTCTTGGAACTTGGCGTTGTTCATCCACCACAGCGCGCCCATATAGGCGTGGCCGTCCAGTGTGACGTATTGCAGACCCGCATCGGGGAATTTCATCCCCATGATGTCCGTGATTCCGTTCTTGGAGCCTTCAACCACACCGGTCTGAAAGCTGGTGAACAGTTCCGGCCACGGGATCGGGGTGGGCGACGCACCCAGCGCTTTGACCAGTTCCTGTGGTAGGTCGGCGACTACGGTGCGGATTTTCAGGCCTTCCATATCGGCAGGCTCGGCGATGCGACGCTGCGTGTTGGCAAAGTTGCGCCAGCCTCCGGTGTTGCCGATGGTCATCAGACGGATCGCGCCACCGGAATCCTCAAGAGCCATTTCGCGCATCTTGCGAGTGAAATCGCCGGACAGCACGTGCTCGGCCACGCGATCATCCGCCATCAGGTAGGGCAGGTCCAGTACCTGAACATAGGGGAAGATGCCCGACGCGCCGCCCGAGGTTGAGATGTAGATGTCGATGGTGCCATCTGCCACGCCCTGCAGACATTCAGCACCGTTCGAGCAAAGCTGGGTGCCAATGAACAACTCGACTTCAATCGCGCCGTTCGATGCGGCCTCGACATAGTTCTTGAAGACGATCAAACCATCGTAGTCTTCGTCATTTTCGTTCGAGTTCGCGGTGGCGCGCAGGGTGTAGTCTGCGGCGGTGGCGGCAAGTGCGGATGCGGCCAGCACCGAGGTGGCCACCGCAGCGGTTTTCATAAATCTTCTGAGCATTCGTTTCCTCCCTGTGATACTCAGTTCAGTTTGCAAATCCCGTTATCCTCGGGATCGTCATGGATAGTGCGGGGACATAGGTGATCAGGAAGATCACTATGATTTCGACAGCCAGAAACGGCAGAATCGCCTTGGCGATGGTCTCGACCTTTTCGCGCGACACGGCAGCGGCCACGAACAGCACCAGCCCCATGGGTGGCGTGGCCAGACCGACGGTCAGGTTGACGCTCATGATAATGGCAAAGTGGATCGGGTCCACACCAAGGCTGGTGAAGATGGGCGCAAGGATGGGGCCAAGGATGATGATCGCCGGGCCTGCGTCCAGAAACATGCCGACGACAAACAGCAGCAGGTTGATCAGGAACAGCAGGATCAGTGGGTTTTCCGACAGGCCAAGGATCAGCGCCGCCAGTTGTTCCGGCGCATGGCTGAGGCTGACAACCGTCTTGAACGCCATCGCGGCACCGACCAGCAGCAAGACGACCGCCGAGGTCAGACCCGCGTTGCTCAGGATCTCGGGCACTTCTTTCAGGGTCAGCGTGCGCAGGACGAAGAACCCGATGATGAATGCATAGCCTACAGCGACCGCAGCGGCCTCTGTCGGGGTGAAGATGCCGCCGAGGATGCCGCCCAGAATGATGACGGGTGTCAGCAGCGGAAAGAACGCTTTGAGGCTGGCCTGACGACGCTCGGGCCATGTGTATTTGCGGCTGGCGACAGGGAAGTCGTACTTGTCGGCCATCACCTTGATCATCAGCATCAGACCGACGCCGACCATCACGCCGGGCACGATGCCCGCAAGGAACAGGGCCGCCACGCTTTCACCCATGACGTAGGCGTAAATGATCATGATCCCCGAGGGGGGAATGATTGGCCCGATCACCGAACTGGCCGCTGTGATTGCGGCAGCGAAGCGGCGGGTATAACCCTGTTTCTCCATCGCCGGAATCAGCATCGACCCCAGTGCCGAGGTATCGGCCACCGCCGACCCCGAGAGGCCAGCGAACAGGATTGAACTCAGGACGTTCACATGGGCCAGACCGCCCCGGAAGTGACCCATCAACGCCTGAGAGAACTCGACCAGACGGATCGTGATGCCGCCGCGGTTCATCAACTCTCCGGCCAGCATGAAGAACGGGATCGCCATCAGGGGAAAGCTGTCCATGCCGTTATAGACGTTCCGATACAGCAACGTGATGTCGTTGGTCTGGCCGTTCAGCCACAACAGAATGCCGGGCGCGGCCAGAAGGGCGAAAAAGACCGGCAGGCCGATCATCAGGAAAATCAGGAAGGTGGGCAGGAACCAGATCAGCATCTATTCAGCCCCCACCGGTGCGTCTGCGATTTTGGGCAACAGGTCTCCGCCCCCCAACAAAGTCAGGATGGCCCGCAGGATCAGCTCGATATTCACCGCGATCAGTAGGATCACCCCAACCAGCAACGAAGCCATCATCCAGCTACGTGGGACGCGGTACCACTCGTCGAACCCGAAGGAGGTGGGGATATACAGCGCAGCCGTCGCAAACTTGCCGCCAAAGCCGGTCACTTCGGACCAACCGATATTGACCGCCACCAACAGAACGGCAAGTGAAACGATCAGCAAAAACAAGGTCAGCAACTGCCCCAGCACACGCGGCAGCATCATGGGCACCATGTCGATTGCAACGAACCCGCCACGCCGGAACGCGGTAGGCGCCATCAACCCGGTCATCCACAACATACAGAACCGCGCGGCCTCATCCGGCCAGGGCAGGGCGTTGCCCAGAACGTATCGGAAGAACACCTGAATCAGGATTGCGATCACCATTAATGCAATCGCAACAATGCCAACCGCGCGGCCAAAACGCAGCACGGTTTCGTTCACGAATGCAATCGGCGCAAGCACCGACGCCAGTCCGCCCATGCGGATCCTCCCTTGTTCAGCTGCAGGTTTGCCCTGCGGTCGTCAGATCGCGCTTAGTTCTGCGCGAATTGGCCGAGTTTCCCGGCGTAAAAGGTCAGCGCGTCTCCATCCGCCATGCTGACCTTGAGAACTTTGCCCACGACGATCACGTGGTCGCCTGCGTCGTGATAGGCGTGCTGTTCGCATTCGAACCGCGCCAGACAATCCGGCAGCAGCGGTGTTCCGTTCCCGCACCGGTCATGGTCAATTTCCCGCAGCGCAAACGCGTCTTTCGAGCATCCAAAACATAGTTCGGCCTGTTCCGACGATAGCACGTGCACACTGAAATGGCGTGCCTTGTGGAAATAGGGGAACCGACGCGAGTTGCGGTCACCGGCCCACATGATCAGCGGCGGGTCCAGCGACAGGGATGAAAAGCTGTTCGCCGTGATGCAGACCGGGCCGTCATCGCTGTTGCAGGTGACGATCGTGACGCCAGTGGCGAACCGTCCAAAGGCGTCCCGCAACGTGCGGGTGTCGTCCTTGTGCGGGACGAATGTGTGGGTCATGTCCTTTGAGATTGCATTCATCATGGTACCTCATGCCCCAGCGCCGCCTCGTACAGGCGGAACCAGCTTTCGCGATCCAGATTAACTTTCAATGCGTCCGAGATGGTCTTGATCCGGGACAGGTTGTTGGTACCCATAACCGGAAGGATACCTGCCGGGTGAGCCAGTAGGAACGCAACAGCCACCGCCGCGCGGTCCACACCGAATTCAGCAGCGATTTCATCCGCGACTACCCCGACAGGTGGGTTTCCGGCCATCAACATCCCGCCTCCCAGCGGCGACCACGCCATCACGGGCTGACCATGCTGCTGGTGAAAGGCCAGATCGCCATTGGTAAATGGGCCGATCTCGCCCAGAGAAATTTCGATCTGATTGGTGACCAGCGGTGTATTCATCGCTGACTGCAGCAGGGTCCAGTCCCAAGGTCGGAAATTTGACACACCAACCGCACGGACCTTGCCGCTGGCAACCATTTCGTCCAGGGCGGCGCCGGTTTCATGGTGATTCATGAACGGATCAGGGCGGTGGATCAACAGCAGGTCGATATGGTCGATGGCCGTTTCGGTCAGAGAAGTCTCGACCGATTTCAGAATATGGGCGCGCGAGGTGTCATAGTATTTGACCTTCGCGTCCGAATATCGCCCGATCGGTGCCACGATATCGCACTTGGTGACGATCTCCATCTTCGCGCGCAGCGCAGGATTGGCGCGCAGGGCATTGCCCAATACAGCCTCGGCCCCGTAATCGCCATAGATATCCGCCTGATCGAAACTGGTAATGCCCTGATCCAGGCAGGCTTGAATCTTGGCCTCGACATGAGACGCCGAGGTATCGCTGTCATCGCCCAGCCGCCACATGCCATAGACAAGGCGGCTCATTTCCAGCGTGTTGGATAGCTTTACACGTTGCATCAGTGACGAACTCCGTTGCCCAGCGGGGTGGCCGGGGTGGTTGCGGGTACGCGCCCATAGGCTTCGGGCAGCGAACAGGTTTTCAGGTTGGGCATGACACGGGCACCAAAGTGCTTTGCCTCATCCATGTGCGGGTAGCCCGAGAAGATGAAAGCGCGGATACCCATCTTCTGATATTCCTCGATCTTGGACATGACCTGATCGGTCGACCCGACCAAAGCTGCGCCGCAGCCCGAGCGCGCGCGGCCGACGCCTGTCCACAGACCGGGTTCGACATAGCCATATTCATCCGCCAAATCGCGGTTCTTGGCCTGATGCGCTACGCCCAAAGACGTCGAGTCCAGCGCCCGTTCCCGGATCGCACGACCATATTCATCATCCAGTTTCGAGACGATGTAATCCGCATATTCCTGCGCTTCGGCTTCAGTGTCGCGGACGATCATGTGCACGCGTAGGCCGTAATCCAGTGTGCGGTCGTAATTTTCTGCAACCGCGTGGACGGCCTTCATTCGTTCGGCCAATTGATTCTTGGTTTCGGGCCACATCAGATAGACATCGCAATGCTCGCCACACAGGTCCAACGCGGAAGGAGAGTACCCTCCGAAATACAGAAGCGGTCCGCCGGTTTGGTAAGGCTTGGCTGGATCAGTGGTCAGGCCCGAGAAGTTATAGACCTCGCCCGCGTGGTTGATTTCATCCTGTGCCCACGCTTGCTTGAGAATCTCGACTACCTCGCGCGAGCGTTGATAGCGGAACGCGCTGTCGGCTTTTTCGCCGGGGAAATCGGATGAGATGATGTTCACCGTCAGCCGCCCCTGCAGCATGTGATCCAGCGTCGCGATGGTGCGGGCCAGCATGATGGGCTGCATCTCGCCACAGCGCACGGCGGCCAGCAGGTTGATCTTTTCGGTGATTGGCGCGCAGCCTGCCACGAAACTCAGCGTGTCCTGACCGACCTGATAGGAAGACGGGCACAGAATGTTACGAAAGCCCTGCGCCTCGGCCTCGCGCACGATGCCGGAACAATGCTCCCAACTCGACCGCAGGTCACCGTCCGGCATGCCCAAGAACTGATAGTCATCCGAACACAGCGCCGCAAACCAAGAAACTTCGGCCGCATCCAGATCGGGGGATGTGATGGGGACGATGGTCATTTGATTCGTTCTCCGTGCATCTTTTGACTTTCCTCTTGCGTAGCAATCACATTGATGTAGATCAATAGTGTATCAATTTTTTCCGCGACTCGGTGAACCACCCCGAAATGACTGCCAACAGCCGCAACCCCAACGCGCTGCCGATCTATGTTCAGATCGCCGAGCTTTTGATCCGCGATGTCGCTGCGGGTCGCTTGATTGATGGTGAACGGTTGCCGCCCGAGCGCGAGATGGCGGCGAACCTGAATGTCTCGGTCGGGACGCTGCGAAAATCGCTGGCTGAGCTTGAGAAAAAAGGGATGTTGGAGCGTATTCAGGGCTCGGGCAATTACATCCGCGAGACTGGGACGCAGAACAGTGTTTATGCGATGTTCCGGCTGGAACTGCCCCAAGGCGGTGGCCTGCCGCGCGCCGATATCCTGTCGGTGGATCATCTTGAAAAGCCCGCCGATCTGCCGGAATTCGGCACCTCGGCCAAAGGCTCGCGGGTGCGGCGGATGCGCTATCTGAATGACACAATCATCGCGGTCGAGGAAATCTGGCTGGATGATTCCGCCGGAAAAGTCGATCAGGCGCTGCTGTCGGATTCGCTCTATCGTTATTATCAGCAGCAGCTTGGTTTCTGGATCACGCGGGCCGAGGATCGCGTTTCGGTCCGCGCGCTGCCCAAGTGGACACCAGATTCCTTTACCAAACCCGCTGGCGAAACGGCGGGTTATATTGAGCGGTTCAGCTGGTCCGAGGGGCCGGAGCCGGTCGAGTTTTCAAAAACGTGGTTCGACCCGGATCGGGCCACCTATGTCCAACGTCTGAAGTAGAAGGAAACGTGCATGACCCGGACCATCCATTACGGGCTGATCGGATGCGGCATGATGGGGCAGGAACACCTGCACAATATCGCGTTGCTAGAGGGCACGCAGGTATCGGCGATTTTCGAACCCGACGCCGAGATGGCCAAAACGGCGCAAGCGATTGCGCCCAGTGCGCAGATGGTGGCGTCGGTCGAAGACCTGCTTGCCGTGGAGGATCTGGATTGCATTGTTATCGCCAGCCCAAATCACTTGCACGTGGATCAGATCGAACAGATCGCGCGGGCGCGGCCTTTGCCCTTGCTGGTGGAAAAACCCCTGTTCACGGACCCGTCGGATAAGGCGCGATTAGAGGCCATCCAGCGCGATTACCCCCATCCGATCTGGGTGGCGATGGAGTATCGTTATATGCCGCCCATCGCTGCCCTGATTGACGAGGCGCAGGTGACCGGCGGGGTCAAAATGCTGACCATCAGGGAACACCGCTTTCCCTTTCTGGAAAAGGTCGGCAACTGGAACCGCTTCAACCGCAATACGGGCGGAACTTTTGTAGAGAAATGCTGCCACTTCTTCGACCTTATGCGTCTGATCCTGCAATCGGACCCGGTGCGTGTAACGGCCAGCGGTGGGCAAGCCGTTAATCATCTGGACGAGGCTTACGACGGCGAAACACCCGACATTCTGGACCACGGCTTCGTCATGGTCGACTTCGCCTCGGGCGCGCGTGCCATGCTGGAACTGTGTATGTTCGCTGAAGGCGCGCGGTATCAGGAAGAAATCTCAGCGGTTGGTCCGGATGCCAAGATCGAAGCGTTGGTCCCCGGACCGGGCCGTTTCTGGCCCGACCATCTAGGCGATGCGCCGGTGCCGCAACTGATTGTCAGCCCGCGCGCGCCCAAGGGGCCGGTCGCCAAGGACATCCCCGTCGATCCGCGCCTTCTGGCGGCGGGTGATCATAACGGATCCACCTTTTACCAGCATCAAGGCTTTCTGACCGTCCTGCGCGGTGAAAAGCCCGCCCCCGAGGTAACCTTGCAGGACGGGATGTGGGCCGTGCGCATTGGTCTGGCCGCGCAGCAGGCGTTGGAGACTGGCGAGTCTGTGCGGTTCTAGGGTTACTGGGCGGCCTCTTTCTGGTGCGCTGACGCCAGCAGGCTTGCCAGTTCCGGGCGGCATGATCCGCAATTGGTTCCGGCCTGCAGCGCGTCGCCAATGGCTTCGACGGTCATCAGAGTTTTGGTTTCGATGGCGGTGAGGATGGTGTTCACGCCCAGGTCGAAACAGGAACACAGTACCGGGCCGGGGTCGGGCCGGTCCGCAGGTGCACGACCAGACAACAGGTCGGGGACCTGCGGCAGCGTCGCCAGATAGTCGCGCATCACGGCCACCGGTTCGGGCGCGATGAACAAGGCCGCCACCAGACGCCCGTTTTCGTGAAACGCAAGCCTCGCCAAACTGCGTGCCGGGTCCTCAAGCAGTGTGACGTCGGCATCAGGCAGCCCAAACAGGTTGCGCGCGGCAGTTTGCCAATCGCTGACGCTCTCGGACCCTGCCAATTCCGCGCGGTAGCCGGATTTGGTGGGTGTTTGCGCCCAATATTCGCACGCAGGCGTCATTTCACGATCCGACACCGCAAACCCATACCATTTGGCGTTGAACCGGGTGATGTTCACCACGGACGCTTTGCTTTCGGGTTGCCCCGATACTGGGTCCGTCGCCGCCGCAACCACAGTGTCGATCCGGGCCGAAGGAGCGGTTTCCCCTGTCCAGTGGATGGGCGCAAACACCTGCCCTTTGGTGACATCACGAGTGATCCGCGCCCGCAGGATGGATGTACCATGCGGGCTGGAAACCTGCACCAAATCGGCGGGGTCTATTCCCTTGTCGCGCGCATTGTCGGGGTGGATGTCCAGAAACGGTTCGGGCAGGTGCGCGGACAGGCGCGCGGACAGGCCAGTGCGGGTCATCGTGTGCCACTGATCGCGTAGTCGCCCGGTATTCAGCCAGAACGGATAGCGTGGTTCGGTCTTGGCCGCAGGCGCGCGCCATGTGACCGGCAGCAGCCGGGCTTTGCCGTCAGGATGATAGAACTGCCCATCCGCAAAAAACCGCCCACCCTGCCGGTTGGCGGTAATGGGCCAGCGCGTCGGCTCCAGAGCGTCATAGCCCGCCGCGTCCAGATCGCTAAGGCCCGAGATGTCGAAATCGCGCCCGAACTTGGCAGCCACACCAGACAGCGTGGCGTATTCGCGGAAAATCTCTCCGGGCGTTTGGTAATCAAAAGCCGAGGCCCAACCCATCCGACGTCCGACCTCGGCCAGAATGTCCCAATCCGCGCGGGCCTGTCCGGGTGCAGGCAAGACCGAGCGTTGTCGGCTGATCGTGCGGTCGGAATTGGTGACGGTGCCGTCTTTCTCGGCCCATGCGGCGGCGGGCAGCAGCACATCGGCCAGTCGCGCCGTATCGGTACGCGCCGTGATGTCCGAGACCACGGTGAACGGACAGGCGGCGATGGCGTCGCGCACTGCGTTGGCCTCGGGCATCGACACCACGGGGTTTGTATGGATCACCCACAGCGCCTTGATGCGGCCGTCGCCCACGGCGCGGAACAGGTCGACGGCTTTGAGGCCCGGAGCCTCGGGCATGGTCGGGGCCGACCAAAAATCACGCACGGCGGCGCGGTGATCGGCGTTTTCGATATCCAGATGACAGGCGAGCATATTGGCCAGCCCGCCGACTTCGCGCCCGCCCATGGCGTTGGGCTGACCGGTGACTGACAGCGGACCACAGCCGGGCTTGCCGATGCGCCCCGTGGCCAGATGGCAGTTCAGGATCGCGTTGACCTTGTCACTGCCCGCGCTGGATTGGTTCACGCCCTGACTGAAGATTGTCACGACCTTTTCAGTGCCCATCCACATCTGACAGAATTGCGCGATGTCGTCGGGGTCCAATCCTGTGACCGAGACGTTATCGGCCAGCGCGCTGTCCAGCGCCGCGTGAATGCCGGTGGTGTGGGTCAGGAAATCGGTATCCACCAGCCCGGCGGCGTCGATCTGCGTCAGCAGGTGATTGAACAGAGCCACATCGCTGCCCGCAGCAAGTGGCAGGTGCAGATCGGCACTGTCACAGGACGCCGTGCGGCGCGGGTCGATCACGACGATCTTGGTCCCGCGCGTTTGCCGCGCCGCCATCAGGCGCTGATACAGAACCGGGTGGCACCACGCCAGATTGGACCCGGCCAGCACGACCAGATCGGCTTCGTCCAGATCCTCATAGGTGCCGGGCACGGTGTCGGTGCCAAAGGCGCGTTTGTGGCCCGCAACGGTCGAGGCCATGCACAGCCGCGAATTCGTGTCGATATTGGCCGAGCCGATGAAGCCTTTCATCAGCTTGTTGGCGACATAGTAATCTTCGGTCAGCAACTGGCCCGAGACATAGAAAGCCACCGAATCCGGCCCGTGTTCAGCGATCGTGCCGCGGAACCGGTCGGCAACCAGTTGCAGGGCATCGTCCCAGCCGGTTTGCTCGCCTGCGACCACGGGCGTCAGCAGCCGTTGCGACAGGCCCACCGTTTCGGCCAAAGCAGAACCCTTGGAACACAGCCGCCCCTGATTGGCCGGGTGATCGGGGGCGCCGGTGACGGTCAGGCCCCCCGCGCCATCCGGTTGCAGCAGAACACCGCAACCCACCCCGCAATAGGGGCAGGTTGAGCGCGTAGCGCAGGCACTCAGGTCTTTCACGCGGCGCTCCTTTGCCCCAGCGAGGTGCTGTCCAGCAGGATGCGTTCGCCGTCCAACTGTACCGAATAAGTGGCGATCTGGCCTTCATCCGCGCCCTGCGCCTGCCCTGAGTTCAGGTCGAACACCCAATTGTGCAGCGGGCAAGTGACGGATTGCCCATGCACGATGCCCTCGGACAGGGGGCCGCCCTTGTGCGGGCAGGTGTCCGAAGCGGCAAAGACTTCGTCCTCAGCCGTGCGGAACAGGGCGACGCAGCCAACGGGCGTTTTCACCACGCGTGCGCCGCGCAGGGGGATGTCGTCGATATGTCCGATGTCGATCCAGCTCATTCTGCGGCCTCCAATGTCAGATCGGCGATAGGCGCAAAGCGTTGGGCTTCTTTGGCGTGTTCTGCCCACGGGTCTTTGCGATAGATAGATTGGCTGAGTTCAAACCGCTCGACCAATGCGCGGCGGTTGTCGAGGTCATCCACCACGGTTTCCTTGATCCAGTCGAGGCCGACCTTCGCCATCCATTTATACAGGCGGTCCAGATACTTGCCGCCCTCGCGATAGGCCTGGGTGACGGCCATGACGACCTCGATCGCCTCATCCTCAGTGGGCACCTGAACCAGCAACTCGGTTTCCTTGACGTCCATGCCAGCGGCACCGCCAATGCTGATCTGATAGCCACTGTCGACACAGACCACGCCGATATCCTTGCACGTCGCCTCGGCACAGTTACGCGGGCAACCCGAAACCGCTAGCTTCAGCTTGTGCGGCGTCCAAGAGCCCCAGAGGATCTTCTCTAGCTTCACGCCCAGCCCAGTGCTGTCCTGTGTCCCGAACCGGCAGTGATCGGTGCCGACACAGGTTTTCACCGTGCGCAGACCCTTGGAGTACGCGTGGCCCGAGACCAGCCCGGCCTTGTTCAGATCGGACCAGATATAGGGCAGGTCCGTGCCTTTCACGCCCAGCAGGTCGATACGCTGCCCGCCGGTGACTTTGACCGTGGGAACATCGTACTTCTCGGCCGCATCTGCGATGGCACGCAGTTCTGCCGGGTTAGTGATGCCACCCCACATACGGGGCACGACGCTGAATGTGCCGTCCTTTTGAATATTGGCGTGTTTGCGTTCGTTGACGAAACGGCTTTGCGGGTCGTCCTGATATTCCACCGGCCAGTCAGCCAGCAGATAGTAGTTCACCGCCGGGCGGCAGACATGGCAACCGTTCAGCGTCTTCCAGCCCAGCTCCTGCCAGACGGCTTCCTGACTTTTCAACTCTTGCGATTTGATCAGGCGGCGCACGTCTTCATGGGTCAGGTCGCAGCAACCGCAGATCGGTTGGGCGGTGGGCATCTGGAAGTCATCGCCCAGCGTGACCTGTAGCAACTGTTCGACCAATCCGGTGCATGTCCCGCAAGAGGCACTGGCCTTGGTGGTCGCGCGGATTGCGCCCAGATCGGTTGCGCCATCTGCAATGGCTGCGGTGATGTCAGATTTGCAAACGCCGTTGCAGCCGCAGATTTCCGCCTCAGGCGGCAATGCTGCAACGGCTGAGAGAGGGTCCGCAGAGCCGCCCCCCTGATAGGCCGGGCCAAAGATCAGCGTCTCGCGCATCTCGGACACGTCCTCAGCGTCGCGGATCAGACCGAAGAACCAGTTGCTGTCGCCGGTGTCTCCATACATCACCGCGCCGACCAGCCTGTCGCCTTCCAGCACCAGCCGTTTGTAAACGCCGCGCGCGGGATCGCGGAACACGATGTCCTCGCGGCTTTCACCTTCGGCAAAGTCGCCTGCGCTGAACAGATCGCAGCCGGTAACCTTCAGCTTGGTCGAGAGTGAACGCTGTTTGAAAGCGGCTTCTTCCCCCAGCAGGGTCTGCGCCAGCACTTTGGCTTGGTCGTAGAGCGGTGCGACAAGGCCAAAGACCTCGCCCTGATGTTCGACGCATTCACCAACGGCATAGATATCGGCGTCCGAGGTAATCATCTGATCGTCCACATGAATACCGCGCCCCACGGCAAGGCCCGTTTCCTGCGCCAGCCCGGTGTTGGGGCGGATGCCCACGGCCATCACCAGCAGGTCACAGGGCAGCTCGGTGCCGTCCTCCAACAGCAGCGCGCGGGCCTTGCCATCCTTGCCCGCGATCTCGGTCGATTTGGCATTCAGCAGAACAGTGATGCCTTTTTCTTCCAGCGATTTCTTCAGCAGGTAACCGGCGGCGGGGTCCAGCTGACGCTCCATCAGGTGGCCCATGATATGCACCACGGTTACGTCAGCGCCGCGCGCGGCCATGCCAGCAGCGGCCTCTAGCCCCAGCAAGCCGCCGCCGATCACGACCACTTTGTTGCCCGCGCCCATGCCCATCATCTGTTCGGTGTCTTCCAGATCGCGATAGGCGATCACACCGTCCAGGTCGTGCCCCGGCATCGGGATCATGAAGGGGTTAGACCCGGTGCCGAAGATCAGTTTGTCATAGGGAACGTGACCGTTTTCGCCTTCGACCACTTTCAGGTCGCGGTCGATTTTGACGACCTTCTCGCCAAACCGGCAGGTGATGCCGCGCTCTGCGTACCAAGTGTCGTCATGGGTGACGATCTCTTCATAGGTCTGATCGCCTGCGAGAACTGGGCTCAGCATGATGCGGTTGTAGTTCCCGCGTGGCTCGGCGTTGAACAGGGTGATGTCGAACGCATCGGGGGCAGCGTCGGTCAGGTGCTCCAGCACCCGGCCCGAGGCCATGCCGGCTCCGATGACAACCAATTTCTGTTTCATATCAGTTCACTCCGCGGCAATGGCTTTGGGGGCAGGGGATTTGGGCTTGGGCTTTGCGCCGTGCTCGTATTCCTCGAGGAAATCCAAAACCTCTTGCCGGTATTCGTAGTAATCAGGATGGGCCAGCAGCGCTTTGCGGGTGCGCGGGCGCGGCAGGTCGACATTGGTGATCTTGCCGATGGTGGCCTGCGGGCCGTTCGTCATCATCACCACGCGGTCGGCCAGCAGGATGGCTTCGTCCACATCGTGGGTGACGCAGATGGTGGTCACTTTGGTCCGCGACCAGACCTCCATCAGAACCTCTTGCAGTTCCCACCGGGTGAGGCTGTCGAGCATCCCGAAGGGTTCATCCAGCAGCAGCAGTTTCGGCGACAGGGCAAAGGCGCGGGCGATGCCCACGCGCTGGCGCATCCCGTTCGACATATCAGCGGCGGATTTGTCCATCGCGTCGGCCAGACCAACCCGTTCCAGGTAGTATTCCACCACATCCTGCCGCTCGGCCTGGCTGGCGCGGGGATACACGCGGTCCACACCGACCGAGACGTTTTCCTTGGCGGTCAGCCATGGGAACAGCGAAGGCGACTGGAACACCACGGCACGTTCCGGGTCGGCGCCCTCGACGTGGCGGCCATCCAGCTTGATCGCACCCTTGGAGATTTCGTTCAGACCGGCGGCCATGGTCAGCACCGTGGACTTGCCACAGCCCGAGTGACCGATCAACGAGATGAATTCGCCTCGGTTGAGTTTCAGGTTGAAATCCTCGACCACGGTCAGCGGGCCTTTGGGCGTGGGGTAGACCTTGTGCAACTGGCTGAAATCCAGATAGCGATCTTCGATCAGGCCCGACTGCGCCTCTTTCACCGCTGCCGGGACACCGTGGATCGGGGTGACGTCGGGCAGGGTCTTGGTGCCCTCGACCTTGGCCTCGATCCCCACATCCATCAGGTATTTCGTGACCTCACCGCGCAGCGCCTTGAACGTCTCATCATGGTTCATGGCGGACCGATCACGGGGGCGGGGGATCGAGACCTTGAACTCGGTCCCGAGCGTGCCATCGGGGTTCAGCGGGATGATGCGGTCGGCCAGTAGGATCGCTTCGTCCACGTCATTGGTGATCAGGACACAGGTCTTGCGGTCGGCCTCCCAGATCTTTTCGATCTCTTCCGCCAGATTGCCACGGGTCAATGCATCCAGCGCCGACAGGGGCTCGTCCAGCAGCAGAACCTCGGGGTTCATCGCCAGAGCACGGGCCACGTTCACCCGCTGCCGCATCCCACCCGACAGCTCGGCGGGGCGACGGGTGGCGGCGTGGCTCAGGCCGACCATGCGGATGTAGTGTGCAACCTTTTCCTCTTTTTCAGGTTTGGGCATCTTGGTAAAAACCGCATCCACGGCCAGCCGCACATTGCCCGTCACGGTCAGCCACGGCATCAGCGAGTAGTTCTGGAAGATCACCCCCCGTTCCGGCGCGGGGCCGGTGATGGCTTTGTCGCGGAAGGTGACGCTGCCCTTGGTGGGGAATTCGATCCCCGCCATCAGGTTGATCAGTGTGGTCTTGCCGGTGCCGGAAAAGCCCAGCAGCACCACGAACTCACCTTCCTGAACCGAGAGGTTGATGTCTTTCAGTACATCCGTCGCAGCGGTGCCGGTACCGAAAGATTTGCTGACATTCTTGAAGTCGATCACAGCCATATCAGTCACCGGTTGTTCGAGAAGGTAAACAGCGACTGCAACGCATACATCACGCGATCCAGCAGGAAGCCGATGATGCCGATGGTAAAGACAGCCACCATGATCTTGGCGAGCGAGCTGGAGGAGCCGTTCTGGAACTCATCCCAGACAAACTTGCCCAAGCCGGGGTTCTGCGCCAGCATCTCGGCTGCGATCAGGACCATCCAGCCAACACCCAATGACAGGCGCAGGCCGGTGAAGATCAGCGGCAGGGCCGAGGGCAGCACCAGCTTGGTGATCTTGGTATAGGTGTTCATTTTCAGAACTTTTGAGACGTTGACCAAGTCCTTGTCGATTGACGCCACACCCAGCGAGGTGTTGATCAGCGTGGGCCACAGCGAACACAGCGTGACAGTGATGGCCGAGATCAGGAAGGACTTCGCGAACCAGCCGTCATTGGTGACGTAAACAGCCGAGACGATCATGGTCACGATGGGCAGCCAGGCCAGCGGCGAGACCGGTTTGAAGATTTGGATCAGCGGGTTCAGCGCCGCATTTGCGGTGGGCGACAGACCCGCAGCGATACCCAGCGGAACGGCCACGATAGTTGCGATCAGAAAGCCGAAGAACACGGTTTTGATCGAGGTCCAGATCTGTGTGTAATAGCTGGGCGCGCCGGTATAGGCGACCTCTTTGACCTTTTCAGGCTGGCCTGCGTCGATGAACTTCTGGTTGCGCTTTTCGACCATCGCCTCGAACTTGGCCTTTTTGGCGGCCTTGGCCTGTGCGTCCTGATGCAGGCTGACGGCTTCGGACCAGACCTGCGCCGGGCCGGGGACTGCGCCAAGCGAGGTTTGCACCTTGGGCGCCAGCGTGCCCCACAGGACCAAAAATGCGAAGATGGCCAGCAGCGGTACGACCAGCAGGCGCCAAATCTCGCCCATCTGGGCGCGCGGGTTGTCGCCTGCGCCAGCCTTGAGGATCGGGGTGATCCAGGCCAGGCCCAGAACCTGAAACCATTTATCGGCGGCGTTGATCCGGGTGAACAGGCGGGCGCGGCGGGCCTCGCGTTCAGCATCAGCGGATAGCGTATCGTGGTCGATGGCTGTCATCTTGCGGTCTCCTGGCCCGGTCGATCAGCGCCAGGCGGGGGTGGAATTCTGTTTGGAAGGGGAAGCCCCGGCCAAACGGGCCGGGGCGAGGGGGCGTTAACCCTGAACTTCGGTGCCGATGACGACCTGCTCGCCCTTCAGGCCGATCGGCAGGCTTTGCAGATAGGCGTTGGGCTGGCGGGCGTCATAGGGAATGCCGTCGATGATATCCTCGGCAGGCGTGGGGGCTTTGTAGCCGTCGCTGTCCCAAGGGAAGTCGGCCTCATTCGCCAGACCTTCGTCGACCAGCATTTTCGCAGCGTCCAGATATATGTCTGGGCGATAGACGGATTTGGCGACTTCGTCATACCATGCATCGGTCTGCGGCTCGGCGATCTGGCCCCAGCGGCGCATCTGGGTCAGGTACCAGATGGCGTCCGAATAAAACGGGTAGGTCGCGTTATAGCGGAAGAACACGTTGAAATCGGGCACTTCACGTTTGTCACCCTTCTCGTATTCAAACGTGCCCGTCATCGAGTTCGCGATCACGTCATAATCCGCGCCCACATATTCCGGCTGGCTCAACATCTCGACCGCAGCGGGGCGGTTGGCGTTATCGTTTTCATCCAGCCACATTGCAGCGCGGATCAGAGCTTTGGTAACAGCGCGGGTGGTGTTGGGGTACTGCTCGGCGAATTCGGCATTAATGCCGAAAACCTTTTCGGGGTTGTTCTTCCACAGCTCGTAATCGGTGATGACCGGTACGCCGATGCCTTTGAACACGGCCTGCTGGTTCCACGGCTCACCAACGCAATAGCCATAGATGGTGCCTGCCTCCAAAGTGGCGGGCATCTGCGGCGGAGGCGTCACCGACAGGAATACATCCGCGCCGATCTGACCGGTCACGTTTTCAGGGCTGTAGTAACCGGGGTGCAGACCACCTGCCGCCAACCAGTAGCGCAGTTCGTAGTTGTGGGTCGATACCGGGAAAACCATGCCCATGTTAAAGGGCTTGCCTTCGGATTTGTATTTCTCGACCACCGGGGCCAGAGCCTCGGCCGAAATCGGGTGCTGCGGGCGGCCATCGTCCATTTTCGGGATATTGGGCTTCATCTCTTCCCAGACCTCGTTCGAAACGGTGATGCCGTTGCCGTTCAAGTCCATCGAGAAGGGGGTGATGATATGCGCCTCGGTGCCATAACCGATGGTTGCGGCCAGCGGTTGACCGGCCAGCATATGCGCGCCGTCCAGTTGCCCGTCAATCACACCGTCCAGCAGCACTTTCCAGTTGGCCTGCGCTTCTAGCGTGACGAACAGGCCCTCATCTAGAAAGTACCCGTTCTCATAAGCCACAGCCAGCGGGGCCATGTCGGTCAGTTTGATAAAGCCAAAGGTCAGTTCGTCCTTTTCCAGCTCCAGCGTTTCAGCTAGCGCCGGGCTAAGCAGGGCGGTGGTGGCGACAAGGCCTGCAAGCAATTTCTTCATGTGGGTCTGTCCCTTTTTTGGTCCCGGCCATCCGGGAGGGGTGAAAAACAAAAAGCCGCTGCACGCTCTGACCGGAAGGAGTGGCCAGAGTGTGAGCGGCTTTGCTCAGTCGTTCCCAAGCTTTGGGAGGAATTCTTGCGGCACACGCCTTTGCGTACCGATGGGTTCACAGTGGTAAATGCGCCGGTGCCGTTCAAGTGATTTTGCTGCGACGCGGCGTTAAATGCTGCGATTGCGCACTATGGGGCGCGGTTCTGCCTAATTCTTGGGCGTCAGATATCCTGAGGGTCAAAAATGCGCCCGTCCAGAAACGCATCCCGTTTCAGCGATAGCTGTCCGTTATGGGATGCAACGGGTGTGGTGCCGCGAATCGCGCCTTCCAGCTTTTCCGACGCACCGGGCAGATCGGCGCCCAGCCCGACCATCTGATCGCGGTAGATATCGCTGCGGAACACGCTGCCTGCCTGCGCCAGCGCCAGATGGGGATCCAGACCGTATCTCTGAGCCAGACGATGCGCGATCCACTTGGCCTGACTGCGCCACGGGAAATTCGCGGCCCCGTCGTGAAACTCGACAAACCCCGGCACCTCGCGCTGCTCGGCATGCCCGGTGATCGTGAACCGACCCGACAGCGCCCGGTCGATCAGTTCCGAGGGCAGGTTCAGATAGGTATCGCGCGCAAGGATCTCGGCGGCGGCGGTGTGACTGCCCGGCTGATCCAACCAACGCCCGGCGCGCCAGACGGCCCGCATCAGCTTGCCCAGCAGGTGCGGTTCGGTATCCGCCCAGTCGGTGCGCACGGCCAGCACCTTTTCCGGCGCAAAGGCCCAGATCGCCTGACCAGGCAGCAACAATGCACCAGCCTGCGATTCCACAGCGACCGAGCCCCAGGGTTCACCCACGCAGAACGCGTCCACATCGCCCTCGGCTAAGGCCTGCGCCATCAGCGGCGGCGGGATGGTGCGCACTTCGACCCCGATTTTGGACAGTTCGGTGGCCTCAAGCCAGCAATGCAGCAGTTCCACATGCAGCGAAAACGGGAAGGGCACGCCAAAAACCAGTGGCCCATCGGCGACCGAGGCCAGCGCGGCGGCCGCCTTGAACGGATCGCGGAAATCGAACCCGTATCCCGTGTCGCGCAGGCGGGTCTCCAATGCGCGGCTGACGCCGATGACATCTCCATTTACCGACAGGACCGACACAGCGGACAAAGGCTGCGTCACCCCGCCCAGCCCCAATGCCATCGCAACGGGAACCGGCGACAGCAGGTGCGCCGCATCAACCCGCCCAAAGGCCAGCATATCGCGCACCGACGACCAAGAAGGCGCTGCGATCAGGTCCAGCTCGACCCCTTCGGCGCGGGCCAGGCCCATTTCATGCGCCACGATCAGGGGGGCGGCGTCCACCAGTGGAACATAAGCAACGGGCAGGGTCACGGCGTTCATGACAATAGCCCCGAGGCTGTGACCAGCGCCTCGGCCACATCGGCGACGCGGCGGCCCTGATCCATCGCGGCTTTGCGCAGCAGGGCATAAGCCTCTTCTTCTTCAACCCCGCGCGCCTTCATCAGCAGGCCCTTGGCGCGGTCGATTACTTTGCGTTCTTCCAGCGCGCGCTTGGTCTCGGCCAGTTCACGGCGCATCTGGCGCACGATCTGGAACCGCGCGATGGCGGCGTCCAGCACGGGCTTCAAGCGGTCCGGCTGCATCCCGTCGACCACATAGGCTGACAACCCAGCCTCGATCGCAGTCGAGGCCAGATCACCGGCAGCGCCCGACACGAACATGGCCACGGGCCGTTCCAGCGGGCCGGATGCCAGCGTCAGCTCCTCAAGCATGTCACGGGTCGGGTTGTCGATGTCGATCAGCACCACATCGGGCACCAGCGCGGCTATCTTGCGCGCAAGGCTGGAGACATTGCCGATCACATGCACATCATAAGCCCCGGACGACTTGAGCGCGTCGACGATGGCAATCGCACGCTCGCGGTCTTCTTCAACAACGACAATGGTCAGGGTATCGGGCATGGGACATTTTCACTGTGCTTCAGAATGATCACAAGTGTTCCGGGCCCTTTCCGTTGCGGTCCGAGGGGGGCTGCCTAAAAATTAGTCAAAAGCTCACCGAGTCGCGTTAACGGGCTGCAAATCTTTCGCCTATCGGAAACTCATGACTGCGGATTGGGTGAAATTGAATGTCGTTTTCCGACTTTGAAGCGTCTTTTCCGCTTGCTGCAGCGCGGCGGGCTTTCTAGGTGTGGCGGCGGGACACCCCTCCCCAACGAGGGGCGTGTATCTGGAAGGGTAATACACATGAGCATTGAACAACCGGTCACGCGGCCGGCCAATCCGCGTTTTTCCTCGGGCCCCTGCGCCAAACCTCCGACATTTGATCTGACTAAACTGGCCGATGCCGCGCTGGGCCGGTCGCACCGTGCCGCCGTGGGCAAGGATAAGCTGAAGGCGGCCATCGAAGGCACGCGCGAGGTGCTGGGCATTCCGGCGGATTACAAGATCGGCATCGTACCCGCATCCGACACAGGCGCGGTCGAGATGGCGCTGTGGTCGCTTTTGGGTGAACGCAAGGTCGAAATGCTGGCGTGGGAAAGCTTTGGCGCCGGTTGGGTTGCCGACGTGGTTAAGCAACTGAAGATCGACGCCGAGGTGAAAACCGCCGACTATGGACAGATTGTCGATCTGACTTCGGTCGATTTCGCCAATGACGTGGTGTTTACGTGGAATGGCACGACCTCGGGCGTGCGGGTGCCCAATGGCGACTGGATCGCGGATGATCGTCAGGGTCTGACGATCTGTGATGCAACCTCGGCTGCCTTTGCGATGGACCTGCCGTGGGACAAGCTGGATGTGACTACCTTTAGCTGGCAAAAGGTGCTGGGTGGCGAGGCTGCGCACGGGATGCTGATCCTCAGCCCGCGCGCGGTGGAACGGCTTGAAAGCTACACCCCCGCATGGCCTCTGCCGAAGATTTTCCGCCTGACCAAAGGTGGCAAGCTGATCGAGGGTATCTTTACAGGGGCTACGATCAACACGCCTTCGATGCTGGCGGTCGAGGATTACCTGTTCGCGCTGGACTGGGCGCGTTCAGTTGGCGGCCTGCAAGGGTTGATCGCCCGCGCCAATGCCAATGCGGGTGCAGTGCACGCCTTCTGCGACCAGAACGATTGGATCGCCAATCTGGCCGAAGACTTGGCGACGCAGTCAAACACCTCGGTCTGCCTGAAATTCACAGATGGGCGCATTCAGGACGGTGCAGCTTTTGCGAAAGCCGTGGCCAAGCGGCTTGAGGCCGAGAATATCGCCTTGGACATCGGTGCCTATCGCGACGCGCCTGCGGGCCTGCGGATTTGGTGCGGCGGTACTGTCGAGACCTCGGATATCGAAGCGATGCTGCCGTGGCTGGCCTGGGCCTTTGAAGCCGAGATCGCGGCGCAGTCTGAGGCTGCCTGAACCGCAAGTGCCGGGCTGAAGCCCGGCCTACACCCCCTCTCAACGTAGGGCGGGCTTCAGCCCGCCACCCGTAAAACTCTTTAAAGGACCAAAGAATATGGCCCCCAAAGTACTCGTATCTGACAAGCTCAGCGAAACAGCCGTGCAGATCTTCCGCGATCGCGGTATCGACGTGGATTTCATGCCCGATCTGGGCAAGGACAAGGACAAGCTGGCCGAGGTGATCGGCCAATATGACGGCCTTGCCATCCGTTCGGCCACCAAGGTCACGCCGACCCTGCTGGAAAAAGCCGACAATCTGAAAGTCATCGGTCGTGCCGGGATCGGCACCGACAATGTCGACAAGGAAGCGGCGTCTAAGAAGGGCGTGATCGTGATGAACACGCCCTTTGGCAACATGATCACCACCGCCGAACACGCAATTGCGATGATGTTCGCCGTGGCGCGGCAAATCCCCGAGGCCAGCACCTCGACCCATGCGGGCAAGTGGGAAAAGTCGAAATTCATGGGGATCGAGTTGACCAACAAGACGCTTGGCGTCATCGGTGCAGGCAACATTGGCGGGATCGTCTGTGAACGCGCGCTGGGTCTTAAGATGAAAGTGGTCGCCTATGACCCTTATCTGGGCGAAGAGCAAGCCGCAAAGATGGGTGTCGAAAAGGTCGAGCTGGATGAGTTGCTGGCGCGGGCCGATTTCATCACCCTGCACGTGCCTTTGACGGATCAGACCCGCAACATCCTCAGCCGTGAGAACCTGGCCAAGACC
Source organism: Ruegeria sp. HKCCD7221 (assembly GCF_013031225.1). NCBI lineage: Bacteria > Pseudomonadati > Pseudomonadota > Alphaproteobacteria > Rhodobacterales > Roseobacteraceae > Ruegeria > Ruegeria sp. HKCCD7221. The sequence goes on along the minus strand of NZ_WPZE01000006.1, from coordinate 181,419 downwards.
AAGAAGGGCGTGCGCATCGTGAACTGTGCGCGTGGCGGTCTGGTCGACGAGGACGCGCTGGCTGACCTGCTGCAATCGGGCCACGTTGCGGGCGCGGCCTTTGATGTGTTCAGCGAAGAACCAGCCAAGGAAAACGCGCTGTTCAATCTGCCCAACGTGGTCTGCACACCGCATCTGGGCGCAGCAACGACCGAGGCGCAGGAGAACGTCGCGCTGCAGGTTGCCGAGCAGATCTCGAACTATCTGCTGACCGGTGCCGTGGAAAACGCACTGAACATGCCCAGTGTGACGGCTGAAGAAGCCAAGATCATGGGGCCGTGGATCAAACTGGCCGGGCATCTGGGGAGCTTCATTGGCCAGATGACGGATGAGCCGATCAAGGCGATCAACATCTTGTATGACGGGGTCGCGGCTGAGATGAACCTGGCGGCTCTGAACTGTTCGGTCGTGGCCGGGATCATGAAGAAATTCAATCCCGAGGTGAACATGGTTTCAGCCCCGGTTGTTGCCAAGGAGCGGGGGATCAAGATCTCGACCACCAATCAGGACAAATCGGGCGCGTTCGAAGGGTACATCAAAGTGACCGTCGTGACAGAAAAGCGCGAGCGGTCCATCGGTGGTACCGTCTTCAGCGACGGCAAGCCGCGTTTTATCCAGATCAAAGGCATTAATATCGACGCCGAGGTGGGTTCTCACATGCTCTACACCACCAACGAGGACGTGCCCGGCATCATCGGTGCACTGGGTCGGACCATGGGCGACCACGACGTCAACATCGCGAACTTTACTCTGGGCCGGTCCGAGGCCGGGGGCGAGGCCATCGCCTTGCTGTACGTGGATGAGCCTGTTCCGGCCGAGGCGCGAGCGCAATTGGCGGAAACCGGTCTGTTCACACAGATCAAGCCGCTGAAATTCGATGTTGCATAAGCATCTTTAAACGGACAACAAATTCAATGCCCGCGCTTAGTTAGTGCGGGCATTGTCTTTTGCTGACCATCACAGGCCGCACACGCGGCGCGCTAAGAAAGGGCTTTGCATTGACGACACCAATCTACGCCGTCGGGGATATCCATGGGCAGCTTGATATGTTGCAGGATGCGCTGTCGCGGATCGAGAAAGATGGCGGTCCCGATGCGCGTGTCGTGTTTCTGGGGGATTACGTGGACCGGGGGCCGAACAGTCGCGGCGTGCTTGACCTTTTGATCGAAGGTCGGCGCGCAGGGCGGAACTGGGTGATGGTCAAAGGAAACCACGACAGGATGATGGCGCGGTTCGTCCAAGACGCCGAGATCGCCGACACGCACCTTCCGATCACGCTCAACTGGTTGCACCCGCGTCTGGGTGGGCGCGAGACCCTGGCCTCTTACGGGGTTATGATCGACGATACAGACCGTATCTATCAGGCTTATGAACGCGCGCGTGATGCAGTGCCGCAAGCGCATCTTGATTTCATCAATGCCTTGCCGACTTACCACACGGAAGATGATCTGTTGTTTGTGCATGCCGGTATTCGCCCCGGGGTGCCCTTGGATCAGCAGTCGGAGAATGATCTGGTTTGGATTCGGCACGAATTCCTTAGGGACACGAATACGCATCCATGGCTGATCGTGCATGGGCATACGCCGGTGGATCAGGCTGAACATTGCGGCAATCGGGTCAATCTGGACACGGGCGCTGGTTACGGTCGTCCACTGTCGTCAGCCGTATTCCAAGGGCGGCAGTGCTGGCTTTTGACGGATCGCGGGCGGATGCCGCTTATGCCTGTGTGAACAAGTCCTGATACTTTTCCCGCAGTATGTTTTTCTGAACTTTTCCCATCGTATTGCGGGGCAGTTCGTCCAGCACGACAAGCTTGCGCGGATGTTTGAAACGGGCCAGTTCTTTTTGCACATTTGCCTGAATCAACGCGATATCCGGTGTTTGGCCCGGTTCCACCACCAGAATACCCAGAACGGTTTCGCCAAAATCCGGGTGCGGTACGCCGATCACGGCGCTTTCCAGCACGCCGGGTTGATCATCCAGCACCAGCTCTACCTCTTTTGGGTAAACGTTATATCCGCCCGAGATTATCAGGTCTTTGCCGCGCCCGACGATATGAACATACCCGTCCGCGTCCACGTGCCCGAGATCACCCGTGATAAAGAAACCATCGTCGCGCAATTCGGCGGCTGTCTTTTCCGGCATGCCCCAATAGCCCTGAAAAACATTGGGGCCGCGCACCTCGATCATTCCAATTTCACCCTGAGGCATCGCGTCTCCGGTGTCCGGATCGGTGACCTTGAGCTCGACATCCGGCAAGGGAAAGCCAACTGTTCCGGCACGGCGTTCCCCGTCATAGGGGTTGGATGTGTTCATGTTGGTTTCGGTCATGCCATAACGTTCAAGAATGCGGTGACCAGTGCGTGCCTCAAACCGCTCGTGCGTTTCTGCAAGCAGGGGGGCCGATCCTGAAATGAACAGCCGCATGTGCTGCGCCAAATCGCCGGTAAATCGGTCATCGGCCAGCAGGCGCGTGTAAAAGGTCGGGACGCCCATCATGGAGGTGGCCTGCGGCATCAGGCGCAGCACGTCGTCCAGATCGAATTTCCGCAGAAATATCATCGACCCACCTGATGCCAGCGCCACGTTCGTCGCCACAAACAGACCATGTGTGTGAAAGATCGGCAGCGCGTGCAAAAGCACATCTTCGCGGGTGAACCGCCATTCCTGCACCAAAGTGTCTGCGTTAGACAGCAGGTTGGCGTGTGACAGCATCGCCCCCTTGGATCGTCCGGTCGTGCCCGAAGTATAAAGGAAAGCCGCCAAGTCATCCTCGGTCCGTCGAACCGGCTCAAAGGCGGGCAACATGCCAAGCGCACGCCGCATAAGGCTGCCTGTGCCGTCAGAACTCAGAGTTTCAAGCCGCGCATTTTGTGCTTGGGCGATTGGCGCAAGGTCTGCCTCGTTTCGGGGATCGCACAGGACCAGCGACGCGCTGCTGTTTTCGATAAAATAGGTCAGTTCGCCAACCGTGTACCCCGTGTTGAGCGGCAGAAAGACCAATCCGGTTTGCGCACAGGCCGCATAGACGGCCAAGGCTTCGGGCGACTTTTCCACCTGAACGGCAACCCGGTCTCCGGGCTCCAGGCCATATCCGGTCAGTGCGTTCGCGATCCGTGCCGCCATGTCCAGAAACGCGGCATGGGTCAGCGTCTGGCCATCCGGCAATTGCAGGAACGGGGTGTCTTTGCCCGCGTGAATGCCAAACAAGCGATCATAGAGCGGGTTGCCCATGCCATCAGTCCCTTATGCCGGAATATCCGGTTCTGAATCTGGCTTGGATTGCAGGGGCGGTAAAGTCAAAATTGCGAAAACCCTGATCCGCTCAGAACTGAGTGGTCATGCGGTACCCGGCGGCAAAATACATCTTGGCAAAGGTAACCGGCCGCCCCTCAAGCCACGTGATGCGTTCACCTGTAAAAACCGGCTCACCTTCTGCGACATCCAGAAAATCAGCCAGTGCTACATCGGCGCGACTGGCCAGAAAGGTCAGTTCCACATTGGTGAAAGGCACGGTCTGGATCAGCCATTCATTCGGGCCGATCTCCGAAAAATTCGCCTGCTTCACTTGCGGTACGCTGTCGGTAACGATCCAGCGGTCCTCGTACTGAAATGGGGTGTTGCCCGAATAGTGCATGCAGCGCACATGCATGACGTCCCGACCCGGCGATAAGGCGAGCCGAGCGGCCAGCCAGTCGGGGGCTGTTTTTTGATCGCAGGATACAAGCGCATAGCGATAGGTTCCGCCTAACGCCTCAACCTCGTCCCGGACCATGGGGATGGTGAAACGCGCCTGACGTTGCGGTGCGCTCAGGACCCGCGTTCCGGCCTTGCGGCGACGTTCCAGATATCCTTCCTCGGCCAGTTCCCTCAGCGCCCGGTTGACGGTGGTACGGGTGCACGAAAACTCGGTGGCAAGTTCCGATTCATTCGGCAGCAGCGAGTCCGGCTGCCAATCACCGGACCGAATACGTGCCAGAACGGTTTTCTTGATGTCTTTGTAGCTGGTGTTTTCGGTGGATTGGGTCATGTGGCCTCGGGTTTGGTACCTTGTCTTAGAGTTCACTCAGCAGTTCAGCAATCGCTTCCCGGTACGCAGGGATGATCTGATCGCGATGAATGTGCCGCCCTTGCCGCACCATATGGCGCCCTGCCGACCACAGATCTGTCACCAGCCCATCGGGGGCAGCAAAACACAGGCCGTCCAGCACTTGATCGTCGCGCAAGGCACACAGCGTCGGGTGCGATTGGTCGATGGCAACAAGGTCTGCTAACTTGCCTACGGCAATTTCCCCTCCCTCACGTGCCAGCGCCTGAGCGCCACCGCAGGCCGCACCTGTGTAAAGGGCGTGGCCAACCGACCCTTCTGGCGAAACCATAATGGTGCGCGCCCGGTCACGGAGGCGTTGCGAATACTCCAGCATCCGAAGCTCTTCGGACAGTGAGATTCGGATGTTTGAGTCTGATCCGATCCCGAACCGCCCACGATTGCTGATGTACTCCGCCCCGTTGAAGATACCGTCCCCAAGGTTGGCTTCGGTGATTGGGCACAGCCCTGCCACGGCCTCGGATCGTGCCAGCCGCTGTGTTTCCTCGTCGGTCATGTGCGTGGCATGGATCAGGCACCAGCGACTATCCACGTCAAAGTTGCTGAGCAGCCAGCTTACTGGACGGTCACCAAGGGCGGCTTCGACGGCGGAGACTTCCTGCACCTGCTCGGCGATGTGCATGTGAACAGGACCGGTTGGTCGTTCGTCGAGTACGGCCCGAATGTCCTGCACTGTGGTTGCACGCAGTGAGTGGGGTGCGACCCCGATTACAGAATCCGCATGGGGTAGGGCCTTTTGGCAGTCTTCAACCAGTTTCAGAAACTGATTGGTCGAGGTGCCAAATCGCAATTGCCCGCCGGTCAAAGGCTCCTGCCGCACGCCACCATAGGTGTAGAGCACCGGCAGATGTGTCAATCCGATGCCGGTCTGACTTGCGGCGGAATAGATGCGCTGACTGAGTTCAGAAGGCGTGTCGTAAGGCTGCCCACCGGGTTGGTTGTGGACATAGTGAAATTCACCCACCGACGCGTATCCGGCCTCCTGCATCTCCATGTAGACCAATGCTGCAATGGCTTGAATCTGTTCCGGGGTTAGCCTGTCCAGAAAGCGGTACATCAGGGTGCGCCACGTCCAAAAGCTTTCGCGTCCGGCTGCGCGCACTTCGGTCATGCCTGCCATGGCCCTTTGGAAGGCGTGGCTGTGCAGGTTTGCTAAGGCTGGCAACAGAACATCGACGCGCACGTCATCCGGTTTGGCCGCGACCCCGGTTTGTAGCTGCGTTATCCGGCCATTCTCGACCTTGACCCAAAGGTCGTGGACCCAATCAGAGCCTAATAAGGCAGTTTTGGCATGGACCGACATAGGCATTCCAATTTGTGTAGACTTTAAATATTTATACATATACGAAATAGCAAATTGCAACGGGAACCCCAAGGAATCGTCATGGCGGCACAATCGGTCCTTTTCTGTTCTCAGGTGGCGACGATGATGCCGGGGTCTGAGTCATACGGTTTGGGCCGGGACATGGCGGTTGCGGTCGAAGGTGAGAGAATTGCGTGGGTCGGCCCCAAGTTAACCTTGCCCCAGCAATATAAGGCGTGGCCAAGCACGGATTTTGGGGACAGATTGATGACACCGGCCCTGATTGACGCCCACACGCATATTGTATTCGGGGGCAATCGGGCAGCAGAGTTCGAGATGCGGCTGAACGGTGCCTCATACGAACAGATTGCGCGCGCGGGGGGCGGAATCCTTTCGACGGTCACGGCGACACGACAGGCCAGCGAAGCAGAGCTATTGACCGATGCCCTGACGCGCGTGGATGCATTGATGGCCGAAGGTGTCACCTGCATCGAAATCAAATCCGGTTATGGGTTGGATACTGAAACCGAACTGAAAATGCTGCGCGTGGCGCGTCAGATCGGGCAGGCTCGCCGGGTTCGGGTCAGAACAAGCTTTTTGGGCGCACATGCTGTGCCACCTGACTATGCGGGCCGGCCAGACGACTATCTGTATGACGTTTGCCTTCCAACCCTGCGCGCGGCTCAGGCCGAGGGGTTGGTGGATGCGGTAGACGGCTTTTGTGAAGGAATAGCCTTTTCGCCAGACCAGATCACCGTTGTTTTTGACGAAGCCAAGCACCTTGGGTTGCCCGTTAAACTGCATGCCGAACAGCTTTCAAATCTTGGCGGCGCAAAACTGGCGGCCAGATACGGGGCTTTGTCCGCTGATCATATCGAGTATCTGGACGCGGATGGCGTATCGGCAATCGCGGAAGCGGGCACCGTAGCGGTGCTTTTGCCGGGGGCGTTCTACACCTTGCGAGAAACGCAGGCTCCTCCGGTGCAGATGCTAAGAGACAGTCATGTACCTATCGCGCTGGCGACGGATTGCAATCCGGGGTCGTCCCCGTTGGCCTCCATTTTGCTGACGATGAACATGACCTGCACACTGTTCCGCCTGACCCCCGAAGAAGTATTGGCCGGGGTCACCCGGAATGCGGCCCGCGCGCTTGGGCTTCGGGATACCGGCACGATCGCTGTTGGTCAGCGCGCTGATCTGGCAGTGTGGGATGTTCAACATCCGGCAGAGTTGCCGTACCGGATTGGATTCAACCCCCTGCATACGCGCATATTCGGAGGTCAGGCATGACGCGCTACGCTTTGGTGCCGGGACAGGTTTCGCTGTCTGATCTTGCGGAGGTCTATTGGACGCAGGCTTCGGCTTTTCTGGAAGACGGGTGCAGGCCAGCAGTCGATGCGGCAGCGGCACGTGTTCGTGAGGCCGCCGCAGGAGAAGCAGCCGTTTATGGCGTCAATACCGGCTTTGGCAAGCTGGCCAGCCATAAGATCAAGGCGGATGACACCGCCAAGCTGCAGCGTAACCTGATCCTCAGCCATTGCTGTGGCGTCGGGTCTGCTGTGCCCCGCCGCATTACCCGGCTTATGATGACGCTTAAACTGATCTCGTTCGGGCGCGGAGCGTCGGGTGTGCGTTGGGACTTGATCGAGCTGTTGCAAAATATGCTAGAGCGCGAGGTTACTCCGGTTGTGCCTGCGCAGGGGTCTGTAGGCGCTTCTGGCGATCTTGCACCGCTGGCGCATATGACAGCCGTGTTCATCGGAGAGGGAGAGGCCGACGTAGACGGCAGCCTATTACCCGGGCGCGAAGCGCTGAATTCGGTCGGGTTAGAGCCTGTTGAGCTTGGACCGAAAGAAGGGTTGGCCTTTATTAACGGCACCCAATTCTCAACCGCATACGCGCTGGCCGGATTGTTCGAAGCCTGGCGTGCAGCCCAGAACGCTTTGACCATTTCAGCGCTTTCGACGGACGCGATAATGGGATCTACCGCCCCTCTGCGGCCCGAGATTCACGCCCTGCGCGGTCATCGTGGGCAAACCGAAGCCGCGGGTGCCATGCGATCCATTCTCGCCGGGTCCGAAATCCGTGAGAGCCATCGTGACGGGGACACCCGCGTGCAGGACCCGTATTGCATCCGGTGCCAGCCACAGGTCACGGGCGCGGCGATGGATGTCATGCGTCAGGCGGCGACCACGCTGGGGATTGAGGCCAACGCCGCCACGGATAATCCGTTGGTGCTTGAGGACGCAATTCTGTCAGGTGGGAATTTCCATGCCGAACCCGTGGGATTTGCGGCGGATATGATCGCACTGGCCCTGTCAGAAATCGGCGCGATTGCGCAGCGCCGTATTGCTTTGATGGTTGACCCTGCGCTCAGCTTTGACCTGCCGCCCTTCCTGACGCCCGAGCCGGGATTGAACTCGGGCCTTATGATCGCCGAAGTCACCACAGCCGCGTTGATGAGCGAAAACAAGCATCTGGCGAACCCTTGCGTGACAGACAGCACTCCAACATCTGCCAACCAAGAAGACCACGTCTCGATGGCTGCACACGGGGCGCGGCGTCTGATGCGGATGGTGGACAACCTAAGCTATATTCTGGGGGTCGAATTGCTGTGCGCTGCTCAGGGTGTGGAATTTCGCGCTCCGCTGAGGACCAGCGTGCCGTTGCAGCAGGTCATCAAGCGTCTGCGCGCGGACATCGACCCGCTAAAGGATGATCGCTATCTTGCCCCGGACCTTGAAGCTGCGAAAAAGCTGGTTGCAGGTGGGGATATCCTGCGCGCGGTAGGCACCCCAATGCCGGGGCTGAACTGATGCAAGTGGTCAACGTCCTAAAGGGCGACGGGCCGATCGTGCTGGGGCAACCTCATGGCGGGACATTTGTACCCGCCGATATCGCGGCGCGCCTGAATGATACCGGCCGTGGGCTTAGCGATACCGACTGGCACATAAACAGGCTCTATGATGGCCTTTTTGACGGGGTTTCCGTCGTTCAATCCAACATCCATCGCTACGTCGTTGATGCCAATCGCGCACCGGATGGGGCGTCGCTGTATCCCGGGCAAAACACGACGACGCTTGTCCCGTTGACAGATTTTGACGGGCACCCGATCTGGGCCGAGGGTCAGACTCCTTCGGCGGACGAAACGGAAAGCCGGCGGCTGGCGTTTCACGCACCCTATCACGATGCTTTGCGGCAAGAGTTGGAACGGGTCCGCGATCGCCACGGTGTTGCAATCCTGTTCGATTGCCACTCGATCCGGTCGGTGATCCCTTATCTGTTTGAAGGCGAATTGCCGGTGTTCAATACAGGCACAAATGTCGGCCAGAGCTGTCATCCCGCTGTTGAGCAGGCTGTGCATCACGTCGCTACTGAGGCGGACGGGTTTTCATCCGTTCTGAACGGTCGCTTCCGGGGGGGATGGACGACGCGCCATTACGGCCGCCCGTCCGAGGGTATCCACGCGATCCAGATGGAAATCGCACAGCGGGCCTATATGGACGAAACACCCCCGTGGACGTGGCGGGATGACCGCGCCGCAGCCCTGCGACCTCATCTGCGCAATATGTTGTCCCGTTTAAACGAACTGGCGCTTTCAGGCGAACTCACCAACACAGGAGCCCACACATGAGCGATCCGCGTAAAAACACCCGCGATGTCTATCCGCCGACCGGCCCCGAGTTGAATGCCAAAAGCTGGGTGACCGAGGCTCCGCTGCGGATGCTGATGAACAACCTGCACCCGGACGTGGCCGAAAACCCGCATGAGTTGGTGGTTTATGGCGGTATCGGACGCGCGGCGCGCACGTGGAAGGATTTCGACAGGATCGTGGCTGGTCTAAAGGATCTGGAGGTGGACGAGACCCTGATCGTCCAGTCTGGTAAACCTGTGGCCATTATCCGCACGCACAAGGATGCGCCGCGCGTCTTGATCGCTAATTCCAACATCGTGCCGCATTGGGCGACATGGGACCATTTCAACGAGCTCGATAAGAAGGGCTTGATGATGTACGGCCAGATGACTGCGGGGTCGTGGATCTATATCGGCACGCAGGGCATCGTTCAGGGCACCTATGAAACCTTTGCCGAGGCTGGGCGCCAGCACTATGGCGGCGACCTGACGGGCCGATGGATTCTGACCGGCGGTCTGGGCGGCATGGGCGGCGCGCAGCCTTTGGCGGCTGTTTTCGCCGGGGCCTGTTGTTTGGCGGTCGAGTGCAATCCCGACAGCATCGATTTCCGCCTGCGGACAAAATATCTGGACGAAAAGGCCGAAACTCTGGAAGAGGCGTTGGCGATGATCGACCGCTGGACTAAAGCGGGAGAGGCGAAATCGGTTGGTTTGCTGGGCAATGCTGCCGAGGTTTTCCCCGAGATTTACCGCCGTATGGCCGACGGTGGGATGCGCCCTGACATCGTTACTGACCAGACCAGTGCACATGACCCGATCAACGGCTATCTGCCCGTGGGATGGTCGATGGCCGAATGGCGCGACAAACGCGAAACAGACCCTAAAGCGGTTGAAAAGGCCGCGTGCGCCTCGATGAAACAACACGTTGCGGCGATGGTCGATTTCTGGAACGCAGGCGTGCCGACGCTGGACTATGGCAACAACATCCGACAGGTGGCGCAGGATCAAGGGCTGGAGAACGCCTTCGCCTTTCCCGGTTTCGTTCCTGCCTATATCCGACCGCTGTTCTGCAAAGGGATCGGTCCGTTCCGCTGGTGCGCGCTGTCCGGTGACCCCGAGGATATCTACAAGACCGACGCTAAGATGAAGGAACTATTCCCCGAGAATGAGCACCTCCATCGTTGGCTGGACATGGCCCGAGATCGGATCGCATTTCAGGGCCTGCCTGCCCGTATCTGCTGGATCGGGCTGGGCGATCGGCACCGCGCTGGGTTGGCCTTCAACGAAATGGTGGCGAGTGGTGAGTTGAAAGCCCCGGTCGTGATCGGACGCGACCACCTGGACAGCGGCTCGGTCGCCAGCCCCAACCGCGAAACCGAAGCGATGCTGGATGGATCCGACGCGGTAAGTGACTGGCCTTTGCTGAATGCGTTGATCAACACGGCCAGTGGCGCGACATGGGTATCGCTGCACCATGGCGGCGGTGTTGGCATGGGCTTCAGTCAGCACGCTGGCGTGGTGATCTGCGCCGACGGGACCGAGGATGCAGCACGGCGGTTGGAGCGCGTGTTGTGGAACGACCCGGCCTCGGGTGTGTGGCGACATGCGGATGCGGGCTATGACATCGCAAAGGATTGCGCACGCGACCATGGTTTGCGGTTGCCGGGAATTCTGGGCTAGGCCGCATCAATCTGTCTCTGGCGAAAATGCTGCACCTGCGATATGCGCAGGGCAGCTTGCAGGAGACCGAAGATGTACGTTGCCACACTGATCACCAACCCCGACGCGCCGACGCTGAACCAGACACTGGTGGACTCGTTGCGCAATGCGTGGGGCGGGGGCGACATCGTTTGGCTCAGCCCGGACGAGGCGGCCGAGTTTTCGGTATCTCAAGTCCCCGACAATCAATGGGACGTCTGGGCGGATTTGCAGAAGATGGGTGTTGATCTGATCGTGCAGCCCACCGAAGGACGGCGAAAAAAGATGCTGCTGGCCGATATGGACAGCACCATGATCCAGCAAGAATGTATCGACGAGCTGGCGGACGAAGCGGGCGTCGGCGACCGTGTCAAGGATATCACCGCCCGCGCGATGAACGGTGATCTGGATTTCGAAGGCGCGCTGACTGAACGCGTCGGTCTTTTGAAAGGTCTGGACGAGGCCGTGATCGCCAAAGTGCTGGCCGAACGGATTACCCTGATGCCCGGCGGTCAGGAACTGGTCGCGACCATGCGTGCAACCGGCGGATACGCAGCGCTTGTTTCAGGCGGGTTTACGGCCTTCACAGCAAAAGTCGGAGAGGTTTTGGGCTTCGATGAAAACCGGGCCAACACCCTGCTGGCCGAGAACAGCAAACTGACAGGCGACGTTCAGCATCCAATTCTGGGACGGCAGGCCAAGGTAGACGCCCTGGAGCAGATCACGGCGCGGCTGGGTTTGTCTGAGGAGGACGTGATTGCCGTGGGCGACGGTGCAAATGATCTTGGGATGCTGGGCCGCGCTGGAACGGGTGTCGCGCTGCATGCCAAGCCCTCAGTCGCCGAGAAATGCGATGTTCGGGTCAACCACGGTGATTTGACTGCTCTGCTATACGTGCAAGGATACGCTCGGTCCGATTTTGTCTGTGCGTGATATCTGGGCTTTTCTAAATTTAACAAAAATGTTAATAATCGGTTATGAACACACTTCTGACCGCTTTTTCCGCATTGTCCGATGCCACCCGGTTTTCGATCGTCGAACAGTTAATGCAAGACGGAGAACTGCCTGCCGGTGACCTGATCGAAGGGCGCGGCATGTCCGGTGCTGCGATCTCGCGGCATTTGAAGGTGCTGCGTGAGGCGGGTCTGGTTCAGCAGCGTGTGCATGGGACGCAGCGCATGTATTCCATCCGGGCCGAAGGGCTGCGGGCTGTTGCTGAATGGACCATCTCGAAACGGCAATTCTGGGAAAGCAGCCTTGATCGTCTGGGCGACGCTATCGAAAAGGAGCAGTCATGGCCGACCTGAAACTGGAGCGAGAGTTCCCGATAGACCCCAAGGACCTGTTTGCCTGGATCAGCAATGCAGAAAAGCTGTTGCTGTGGTGGGGGCCGGAAGGCGTGCATGTGCCCGAACACAATCTGGATTTTTCACGCCTTGGCCCGTGGTACTCGGTGATGCAGAACGCAGAGGGCCAGCGGTTCAAGGTATCGGGGCAGGTCACACACGTTGATCCGCCCAAATCCGTTGGGTTTACGTGGGGCTGGCATGACGATCAGGATCGGCGCGGCGCGGAAAGTCACGTGACGCTATTCGTTGAAGCCGCTGGCCAAGGCGCACGGTTGATCATTGATCACCGCGAACTGGGTGACGACGATATCGCAGCCAACCATGAAAAAGGCTGGACCTCGACGCTCAACAAGCTTGCTGCGCAGTTGAATTAGATTTCAGTAGGGAGGAAAGAATGCCGCAATTTCTTTTTGTTTATCACGGTGGTCATACTCCGACCGACCCGGCCGAGATCGAAGCGACCATGGCCGCCTGGGGCGCTTGGTTCCAGAATATGGGCGCGGCGCTTGAAATCCCCGGAAACCCGGTTGGTCAGTCCTATACGGTCAGCTCCAGTGGTGTGGTTGACAATGGCGGCGCAAACCCGGCCTCGGGCTTTACTGTCATCAAGGCCGATAGCATGGATGCCGCAACCGAGATGGCCAAGGGCTGCCCGATGGTGGTGAACGGTTCAGGCTCGGTCGAGGTGGCCGAGGTACACGAGATCGAGATGTAACGCCTAGCCGGGGAAACCCGGCGCTGGGCGTATTAGCCCGCATTCCAGACCACGACGGCTGTATTGTATGGCGTTCATGAACTTACGGGTGGCCGGGTGATCGGCCTCCAGCACACCAAGGCTGACCAGAATGGCGGCAATGGCACATTCGCTTGCCCGCGTGGTGCCGTCGGTGATCTTCAGCGCGACCCCCATGCGTTTCTCCGGGAGTATTGCAACAAAAACGGCCTCAGCCCCGGTTTTGATAGCTGCACGGCCACCCATGGCGCGCATTAATTCGGTGCAGGCGCGGCTTTCCCCGGCAACCAGTTCAGGATGTTTGATCATCGCAGCCGTCAGTTGCGCCGCAGCATCGCTGGCGCGATCGGACCGGTCCGCGGCGCTGGCAAACCATGCCATCGACCGCGCCAACCCAGCCAGCGAGGTTGCAAAGTTGGGGGCCGAGCAACCGTCGATCCCATAGGCCGGGCTGGTCTCGCCGGTTGTTTCTTCGATGGCTGACAGGCAGGCTTGTTGCACGGGGTGGTCGATCTCAAGGTATTCTGGCCCAGCCCCCATATGCTGGGCCACGGTCAGGAACCCGCAATGCTTGCCAGAGCAGTTGTTGTGAACCTGGCAGGGTGTGTCATCCGCCAGTATCAAGCCGTCGCGTGCCGCCATGTCTTGCGGTTCTTGCGGGCCGCAGCGCAGATCGTGTTCCGTCAGGCCCAAATGATCTAGCCAGGCCGACACCCGATCCGTGTGGATGTGCGCCCCGCTGTGGGACGCGCAGGCCAGTGCCAGATGTTCCGAATTCAGCCCGTATTTCGCCGCCGCCCCGGATGTAATCAGCGGAAGCCCCTGGATCATCTTGGCCGAGGATCTCGGATAGATCACCGCGTCGGGATCGCCCCAGCTTTGCACGATCTGGCCGCTGTCATCGCAGATCACCGCGTGGCCCAGATGCAGGCTTTCCAGCAAGGGGCCGCGCCACAGTTCTGTCATTGGTACCGGCTGCGTCATCTGAACCCTCCGTAACATGCGCAAAATTCTGCCAATCGCCCTTTCGCCTGTGGCGAAACCTGCGTTAGTGTGTGTATGTCGGCAATCACCGGATTACGCAACTCACAGACGAACCAGGCAGGGTTCGCAGGCATGTTCGGTGGGTATGAGGTATTAGGTCGAGCTAGGAGGCTGGACAATGGGATCAAAGCTTGTCCGCGTGATCGCGGGTCTTTGCGCGGCAGGGATGGCTACAACAGCAACCGCTCAGCAGGCGACCAGCACAAATCGCGTTGCAGCCAAAACTGACTGGAGCGTGTTCGTCGAGGATGATCCCACGGAATGCTGGAGCGTATCCGCCCCGAAAGAAACGGTAAACACACGCGGTGGGCGTGTTGTGTCGGTCCGCCGCAGCGACATTCTGTTGTTCGTCTTTTACCGCCCCAACGCCGAAGTGAAGGGTCAAGTCACGTTCACCGGCGGCTATCCCTTTGCAGCCGGTTCAACTGTTAACCTGGACGTTGACGGCACCAAGTTCGAGCTGATCACCGAAGGCGAATGGGCATGGCCCGCAACTGAAGGCGAAGACCTCAAAGTGGTTGCAGCTATGAAGCGCGGCACCGAAGCTGTCCTGACGGCCCGGTCCGAGCGTGGCACGCAGACCAAGGACACGTTCTCGTTGCTGGGGTTCACGGCTGCGATTGAAGACGCAGAAAAGCGCTGCACCAACCAATAGGTTTGTTCGCCAGATCGCCCCGTCATTTAGCTGGGTTCTCTTATGCCGGGTGTTGACCGTCAATTTGATCCGTATCAAAGCGAGGGGCCTCATTTTCTGAACTCATCGGTTCAGTAATGATGAAAGAACCTGCAGATGCTGAACAAATCCCTTTCTGCGTTGTTGATGGCAGCCACCGTGTTTCTTGGTGCGTGTGAAAAAGAAGCAGATACCTACCCAGCAACCGGGGACCAATGCGGCCCGGATGATCCGGTGAAAACATTGGACGCCTCGGACTGTGATATCCTGCCTGCCGGGGTCTGAGCTTCTTTCGGCGGCACAACTCAGTCCGAACAAACCTTAGGGCATCGGCCGCATAAGCCCTGCTGATGCGGCCAACACGCGTTTGGGGTCGCTGCCGATTGCGTGCTATTATAGCAATTGCCGCACCAGTGATTTCAGGGGGTTGGTCATGCGTTTTGCTTTTTTCGTCTTGTTGCTTTCGTCCTCCGCAGCGGCGGATCCTGCTTTGGAGTGTGGGGACGCTAGTTCCCAGGTCGAAATCGGAACATGTGTCGGCGACATGGAACAGCGCGTCGAACTGGCACTGGAGACAAGTTATGCCATTGCGATGCAGTCCGCGAAAGAACTGGACGACGTGACGCAACGCGTTGTCGTCCAGCCAGCCTTGGAAGCGTCGCAAGATGCGTGGATAAGATACAGGGACGCGCAGTGCGAAGCAGTGGGTGCATCGTATGGGGGCGGGTCGGGGACAGGCATCGGCATCACCTCTTGCCGCGTTGAGCTTGGCCGGGTGCGCGTGGACGAACTGCTGCGTCTTGCAAATTGATCTGTACGATTCCTTTTGATCTTTGCGCTGGGTCCTATATAGAGGCGCATCCCAAGCCAGAATCTGCCGAGATAGCCCATGTCGCCCAAAGCGCCGATCACTCAAGACGTCATGACGATCCCCCGCAAATTGCCCGAGGGGAAAGTGAACCTTGTCGGGCTGACCCGTGACCAGTTGCGCGCGGCGCTGATCGACCATGGCACGCCGGAAAAGCAGGCCAAGATGCGCACCGGTCAGATCTGGCAGTGGATTTACCAGTGGGGCAAGCGCGATTTCGCCGAGATGACAAACCTTGCCAAAGCGTATCGCGCCCAACTGGCCGAGCATTTCGTCATCGAAATCCCCGAGGTCGTGACCCGTCAGGTGTCCGAAGACGGCACCCGCAAATACCTGTGCCGCATCGCCGGTGGGCATGAGGTCGAGGTTGTCTATATCCCCGAGGAAGATCGCGGCACGCTGTGTATCTCATCTCAGGTCGGATGCACGCTGACCTGTTCCTTCTGCCACACTGGCACGCAGAAACTGGTGCGCAACCTGACCGCTGCGGAAATCGTCGGTCAGGTGATGATGGCGCGCGACGATCTGGACGAATGGCCCACCCCCGGCGCGCCCAAGGATGAAACACGCCTGCTGTCGAACATCGTTCTGATGGGCATGGGTGAACCGCTCTACAATTTCGAAAATGTCCGCGACGCGATGAAGATCGCCATGGACCCCGAAGGCATTTCTCTGTCACGTCGCCGGATCACATTGTCGACCTCGGGCGTTGTGCCTGAGATTGCGCGCACTGCCGAAGAAATCGGATGCCTGCTGGCGATCTCGTTCCACGCCACCACGGACGAGACGCGCGACGTACTGGTGCCCATCAACAAGCGCTGGAACATTGAGGAATTGCTGGGCGCTTTGGCCAGCTATCCCAATGCGTCGAATTCTGAACGGATCACGTTCGAATATGTGATGCTGGATGGCGTGAATGACAGTGATGATGACGCGCATCGTCTGATCGACCATATCAAGCGCCACAAAATCCCGGCCAAGATAAATCTGATCCCCTTTAACGAATGGCCCGGTGCGCCCTACAAACGCAGCTCGAACAACCGCATCCGGGCCTTTGCGAACATCATCTATCAGGCGGGATACGCGTCGCCGATACGGAAAACGCGCGGTGAAGACATCATGGCGGCCTGCGGCCAGTTGAAATCGGCCACCGAACGCGCCAGAAAATCCCGCAAGCAGATCGCAGCAGAAGCGGGCCTGGACGGGAACTAAGCCCTAAATTTACGCCATCCTCTGCCAGATTTTCTGCGTCAAACGCTGTCTATTGCATGCGTAGTTTGATATATTTGTCTGATCTAGACTCGGCATTTGCCTTCACTCAAGCACACAAAGCGGTGAAGGTAGGCACCCGGACATGGCGCGATTGTTCAAGAGCGCTATTGTTGCTCTTGCACGGCACGCGGCTTTCAACTGAACGAATTGACCATTTGGGCGATCAGTATGTTTTCTCGTTTGATAGCACTAAGACTTTGTTTAATTTCCGCACTTTCACTTGCAATTGTTGATGCGGGTCAGGCGCTGGCTCAGTCCGGGGGGGAGGATGCGCATCTGGCGATTGAAAACCCGGCAGAGTTGTCAAAGGAAGAAGCGCTGCAAATCTACACATCATTGCAAAGGCGAATGGCGCAAGGATATGCGGCAGCGCAGTTTGAACAGTTGAGAAATTACCAGAACTGGCCTCTGTTCAATGACGCGCCCTATATATCAGCGACGCATGGGCAGCGGTTCGTGAACAGCTATGCAAACCGTATGGCGCACAATTATGGGACTTTGCAGGAAGGTGAAAAACTGCCGATCGGGTCGGTGCTGGCCAAGGACAGCATGACCGTGACGGACGAAGGAAACACCCATCCCGGTGCGTTGTTCGTCATGGAAAAACTGGCCGAAGGCACCAGTCCGGAAACGGCTGACTGGCGCTATATCATGGTCATGCCGGACGGGTCCCTGTTTGGCGACACCATGGGGGATCGCGCGGACAACGTCGCCTATTGCCACGATTGTCATGAGGCCGTCGCGGATCGTGACTATACCTTTTTCGTGCCCGAGGAATACGTGGTCGGTAACTGACCAGTCACCTGGGGCCGAACCGCGCCGCGCCGATTACTTCGATCAGGGTTTGCCGCACGGGGTCGGGCTGGGCTTGGACCGCGCTCAGAACCTCGCGCAGTTCAGCACGCAACCCGTGCATCTGGTCAATCAACGAGATCATCATGGCCAGCGCGTCAGCCTCCATGTCGTACTGCTCGTGCAATTCACAGGCCAGTTCCAGCCGCGCCACATCCAGCGTGTGATATACCAATCCCCGGTTTGTCTGCTCCGGGATGACGATTTCGGCAGCGAGATATTCGGACAGCCGGGTCGACGTCAGCCGGGCAACGGTTGTGATCAGTTCCTCTTCGGTCAGGGTGCGTGTCATGACGGCATTCCTTTGCGCGGGTCATAGCTGTGGGCTTCGCGCCATGTTTCGAAGAAAGTTTTCAGGTCTGCATCTATCTCGTCTGGCAGGGCAACAGTCAGTTCGATCAACTGGTCGCCCCGTTCAGATGACCCGCGTTTTTTGACTCCCTTGCCACGCAACCGCAGCGTCTTGCCGCTGCTGGTTCCTGCAGGGACGCTGACATTGACGCCACCATCAATCGTTGGTGCAGGGACTTTTCCACCCAATATGGCCTCATCAATCGAGATGGGCAGAGTGATGTGGATATCGTCCCCCTGACGGTCAAAGACCGGATGCGGAGCGACCGAAACCGTGACCAGAGCATCACCCGGCGGCCCTTCTCCAAAGCCGGGATCGCCTTTGCCGCGCAAACGGATCGTCTGGCCATCCGTTATGCCTGCCGGAATTTTGACTTCGATCCGGTCGCCATCGGGCAGCGTCAGCTTCTGACTTGCCCCGAACACGGCATCCAGAAAGCTGATTTGCAGGCTGTAGCCGCGATTGTGGCCGGGCGCGTGAAAGTCCTGACTGCGCTGGCCAAAGCCGCCGCGCCCCCGCATGAACTCGGCAAAGATGTCGGACATATCGTCCGGGTCCGCAGCCCGCCCGCGATAGGGGTTTCCAGCAGCCTCGGCATAGTCGCGGTAATATTGCTGCTGGGCGCGTTCCTGACCCGAGGCGTCAATCTCGCCATTGTCGTATCGCGCGCGTGTGTCGGGATCTTTCAGCAGGTCATAGGCAGCAGCGGCAGCTTTGAACTTGGCCTCTGCCTCGGCGTCGCCGGGTTTCAGGTCTGGGTGACATTCCTTGGCGATACGCCGATAGGCTTTCTTGATTTCGGCAGCGGTGGCGTCTTTCGCAACACCAAGGACGGAGTAAGGATCGTCGCTCATCTCACCTCTCATCGGTGGGGGTCTGATCTTGATAGTTCCGTTTTATCATGCGATTTCAACAGGCCAAAAGGAAGGGGCTTTTGAAACGCCTCGCTAAATTGCTTAATCCTGCTAATATCTTCATGTTTCTAATTGATTGCTGACGGAGACCTCAATGACGCGCAGACTCAAGTCCATTCTGGCCCTGCTGGTCGGTAACGCCATCGGGTTGTTGCTTGCCGCGATTTTGCTGCCCGAATTCGCGATCCGGCCGATCTCGTTCATCGTTGTGGTGATCGTCTTTACGCTGGTTCAGTGGATCGCGGAGCCGCTGATCCTGAAGCTGGGTGAAAAGCGCGCCCCCGCGATCAAGGGTGGTATCGCACTGATCGTGACATTCGTGGGGCTGTTGCTGACCGACCTGATTACCAACGGTCTGACCGTTGGCGGAATTTCGAACCTGCTGGCGGCGACCTTGCTGGTCTGGCTGGGGGCGTTGATCGCCAGCATCGTGCTGCCGATCTATGTGTTCACTGAGCTGCGCGAGCAGAAGAAAAAGTAATCACGGCGCAGTCAGGCTGCTATTGATCGCCTGCCACAGTTCTTCGATGGGTTCGCAACCAACTGAAAGGCGGATGAAGGCCGGGTCCACATCGTCGCCCCACCGCGCGCGGCGTTCGGCTGAACTGTGGACGCCGCCAAAGGATGTGGCGGGACGCAGCATCGGGCAGGCGTTGATAAAGGTTTCGGCCTTGTCTTCGCTGTCCAGCGTGATCGACAGCAGGAATCCGAACCGCGCCACTTGCGCCTTGGCCAGCGCGTGCGCAGGATCAGAGGGCAGGCCGGGATAACGAATGGACTTTACCGCCGGGTGATCCGCCAACCGTTCTGCCAGCACCTGCGCCGAGGCACACATCCGGTCGAACCGCACATCCAGCGTTTCCAACCCGCGATGCAGCAGCCATGCCTCATGCGGGCCGGGGATTGCGCCTGAAACTTTGCGCCATTCCTCAACCCGCTCCATGATCTCCGCGTTGCGGCTGGCGACATGGCCCATCAGCAGGTCGGAATGCCCACCCATCGCTTTGGTATCTGACGCGACAACCACATCCACACCCAGATCTAGCGGCCGCTGACCCAGAGGGGTCATGGTGGTGTTGTCGGCAATCGTGATCCCTCCGACCGCGCGCACGGCTTGGGCAATTGCGGGCAGGTCCATCATGTCCAGACCGGGGTTCGAGGGGCTTTCGACAAAAACTACATCGAACCCGTCAAACCCGCCCTCGGTGAAACTGGTAGTGGACCGTTCAGTAACGGACACGCCCAGACCCGACAGGAACCGATCCGCCAGAACGCGGGTGACGTAATAGCCGTCGGACGGGATCAGGATGCGCGACCCGGCCTTGATGGTGGCAAAGAACGCCGCCGAGATCGCGGCCATGCCTGATGGGAACACAAGGCACGGCGCGTCCTCCAGATGGGCCAGAACATGTTCCAGATGCACCCAAGTTGGGTTATCGACCCGCCCATAGGTGGGCAGACCATCCGGCGCGCCGGGCAGGTGGTACATGCTGCTTTGCGTGAGGGGCAGCGCCACAGGGTCGCCTGCGTTCAGGGCATTGCCGCGGAGGTGCAGCATCTCTCCGGGTTTTGGGGCCATCATTCAGCGCCCCGGAATGTCGTCACGGGGCGGGGCGGGTTCCCAGTTCTCGATGATCTCGACCGCCTCTTGCGCGGTGTCGACAAAGCGGAACAGGTCAAGATCTTCGTCCGATATGGTGCCTGCATCGGCCAGCGCCTCCCAGTTGATGACCTTTTCCCAGAATTCACGGCCAAACAGCAAGAAGGGCACGCGATCCATCCGGCCGGTTTGAATCAGGGTCAGGGATTCAAACAGCTCATCCATTGTGCCGAACCCGCCGGGGAAGATCGTGATGGCGCGGGCGCGCATCAGGAAGTGCATTTTACGGATGGCGAAATAGTGGAAGTTGAAGCTGAGTTCGGGTGTCACGTATTCATTCGGCGCCTGTTCGTGCGGCAGTACGATGTTCAGACCGATCGAACAGCCGCCCGCATCCAGCGCGCCGCGATTGCCAGCCTCCATCACACCGGGGCCGCCGCCGGTGACGATCACATTCTCGCGGCAACCGGTCTGGTTCGATTTCTCGGTCATCAGCCGGGCAAACTCGCGTGCCTCGTCATAATATTGCGACAGACCGGCCAGCGTTTCGGTGCGCGCGGTGTGTTTCTGCGATGGTTCCGGAATGCGCGCACCGCCGAACATGACGATGGTTGAGGTGATCTGGCGTTCGGACATGATCATCTCGGGCTTGAGCAGTTCCAGTTGCAGGCGAACCGGGCGCAGTTCATCGCGGCACAGGAATTCATCATCGGCAAAGGCAAGGCGATAGGCGGGCGAGCGGGTCTGCGGCGTATCCGGCACCTCGCTCGCGGTCGAGCGGTCGGTCTGCGCGTCGCGGAACGGGCTGTGGCGGTCTTCTCTCATAGGTGAAGTTTCCCTGCTTGCGTGTTTCCAAAACAGCTATAGGGTTCGCGGTCAGAGTGCCAGTCACGGAAGAACAAGAATGAATTGGAAGAGCGAAATTTCAGCAGCCGCTGACCGGATTGCCGGATACGCACAGGTCACGCCGGTGATGGAAAGCCGTGCGCTAGGGTTGGACTATCCGGTTGAGATGAAGCTGGAGCATATGCAGCACACCGGCAGCTTCAAGGCGCGGGGGGTGTTCAACACGCTGCTCAGCATGGATGTCCCCGAGGCCGGTGTTGTGGCCGCGTCGGGTGGAAATCACGGGGCAGCGGCGGCTTATGCGGCTCAGACATTGGGGTATCCGGCCAAGATTTTCGTGCCCGAACTGGCCGGACCGTCCAAGATCGCGTTGATCCGGCAAACGGGCGCGGACTTGAGCGTGGTGTCGGGCGAATACGCCAACGCGTTGACGGCGGCAAAGGCGCATGAGGACGCGACCGGCGCGATGCAGATACACGCTTATGACGCGCCTACGACGGTGGCTGGTCAGGGCACCTGTTTCGCCGAATGGGACGCGCAGGGGTTGCAGGCGGACACTATTCTGGTCGCGGTCGGAGGCGGCGGTCTGATCGCCGGTGCGCTGGCATGGCTACAAGGGGCGCGCAAGGTTGTGGCGGTCGAGCCCGAGACATCCTGCGCGCTGAATGCCGCGTTAAGGGCCGGGGAACCTGTGGATGTCACCGTTTCGGGGATAGCGGCCAATGCGCTGGGCGCGCGGCGGATCGGGTCGATCTGCTTCGGACTGGCGCAGGGCATGACATCGGTTCTGGTGTCGGACGAGGCTATCGCCGAAGCGCAGAGGGTGTTGTGGCGCGCCCATCGGATTCTTGTCGAACCTGCTGGCGCAACAGCTTTGGCCGCGCTGCTGTCGGGCGCTTACAAACCCGATCCGCAAGAGCGGGTGGCGGTGCTTATCTGCGGTGGCAACATCTCTCCTGACCCGCTAGGCGGCTGAAACCGACCCGACCGGACGCAAACTGTGCCTGCTGCGTCGCATTGCGGCCAGTCCTTTGCTTGCGTATAGGCAAGACCAACGTGAACAGATTCTGCAGGGAGCCCTCCATGTCCAACGCTCAACTCGAAGCCGCCATCGAAGCCGCCTGGGACGCGCGCGACTCAATTACCCCCGCCACCACGGGAGAGCAGCGTGAGGCGATCGAGGATACGCTGAACGCACTGGACAGCGGCGCATTGCGCGTGGCGGAAAAACTGGAGAGCGGTGATTGGCACGTGAACCAGTGGGCCAAGAAAGCGGTTTTGCTGGGCTTCCGCATCAAGGATATGGAAATCCAGACCGGCGGCCCTCAGGACGGCGGCTGGTGGGACAAGGTGGACAGCAAGTTCGCCGGTTGGGGCGAGGACCAGTGGAAGGATGCTGGGTTCCGCGCCGTTCCGAACTGTGTCGTCCGCAAGTCGGCCTATGTCGCGCCGGGCGTGGTGCTGATGCCGTCTTTCGTGAATCTGGGCGCTTATGTGGACGAGGGCACCATGGTTGATACCTGGGCCACAGTGGGTTCCTGCGCGCAGATCGGCAAGTACGTCCATCTATCGGGCGGTGTGGGTATCGGCGGCGTGCTGGAACCGATGCAGGCCGGCCCAACCATCATCGAAGACAACTGCTTTATCGGTGCACGGTCGGAAGTGGTCGAGGGCTGCATCGTTCGCGAAGGCTCGGTTCTGGGCATGGGCGTGTTCATCGGCAAGTCGACCAAGATCGTCGACCGCGAAACCGGTGAGGTCATGTATGGCGAAGTGCCACCCTATTCGGTAGTTGTCGCCGGTTCGATGCCGTCCAAGAACAATATCAGCCTGTACTGCGCGGTGATCGTGAAGCGGGTGGATGAAAAGACCCGCTCGAAAACAGGGATCAACGAATTGCTGCGCGATTAAAACTCGCTCCAGCCGGAAAAGGGCCGCAGCATCGCGCTGCGGCCTTTTTGTTAGCCTTTCACCGGATAGCGGTCGGGTTCTTCGAACACGTCGATCACCCGAGACCCGGCTTTGATTTTGCCGCCATGTTCGACGCCCGTGGGGATCGTATAGCTGTCGCCGGGGCGGTAGGTTCGCGTTTCATCCCCGATGGTCAGTTCAACCTCACCTTCGATCACTGTTCCCCATTGGGCCTTGTGCGAATGCGGGGGCAGTTCAAAATCCTTCAGGAAAGTGAAAAACGCCACCAGTCCGGCATCGGACCGGATCACGGCGGTTTGCACGACGTCCTCGGGGAAGGGCACGTCGAGGCTGGGAAAATCGGTGATGAAATCTGGATATGTCATGAAGCACCTTTTTGACTAACGGCGGGGCCACTATGACGACGCGCATGCGTCAGCGCAATCGCTTGACCGGGAAGGTGCACGGGGCTATGGCCCCCGCATGGAAAAGCAAAAGAAACCGTCCCGTCAGCAAGTTTACACCCTGCTTGTGCAGATCGGTCGCAAGGATGGCGACGGCCTGCCCGAAGGCGCGACCGGGGCGGCGTTGATGTGTTTCGCCAGTGGTGTGGATGAGGCCGAGGCGGTGCGCGAGACCGTGGCGATCCTGAAGCAGGCGGACACGGCGCCTCTGGATGTGACCGGCTATGGCACTCTGGCCGAGCGTGAGGCGCAAGGCCACGACATTGATCCTGATGAGCGGGCCTTGATGCAGCGCGCGCTGGACGAGAACGCGGTTATCGTCGCGCAGATGACACCGTTTTTCGGAGATGAGGAACCGGCTTAGGCCGCCTTAGTTCCGCACCCCGAACCACTTGCGATAAATCTCGTCATAGGTGCCGTCCTCACGCAGAGACAGCAGCGCCTGATTGACGTCCTCGACCAAAGGCGAGCCCGTCGGGAAAGCGATCCCGTAATTTTCGCGCAGGAAAACACCACCGGTGACCGATGCGATCCGCCGCCCTTCATGTGAGGCAAAGTAGGCCAGGATCGGGGCATCGAACACGACCGCATCGAGCTCTTCATTCTTGAAGGCGTCAAGCAATGGGTCCAACCCGTCGTAGCCGACAAACTCGATCTCGCGCCTGTTCAGGAAATTGGCTGCGGTTGAATTGGAAATCGTGCCAACCTGCTTTCCGTAAAGATCATTGACCGAATTCACATTGCCGCTGATGGCGTCGACGGTCATCACAGAGGTAATCCGCGCGGTGAAAACGGATACGATAAACAGCGAAGATACGACCAGAACAACACCCAACAGCCGACCAAACGGGGTGCGCGGCATCCGTTCCTCGAACCCGCCATTGACCACAAGGTTCAGCGCCCACCAGAAGGACGGGAACCATGCTTCGTCCAACTTGCGGTCGAAATAGGGTTGCGAGCGGCGTTCGAATATCCACATCAGCATGCCGCCACCCAGAAGGATCGCAAAGGCAAGCCCGATGGCGATAAACAACTCGACCGATAGCAATGCCTGCAGCAGTGACGGTCGCCGCACAGCGTCAGACGGGACCATGATCTGCAAACCCGCCTCGAAAATGGGTTGGCTGAAATCCATCTGGGTTTCGCGTGAGGCGGTGATCGAAATATTTGCGATGGCCAGATCAGCAGACCCGTCCTGAACAGACCCCAGCATTTCGCCAAAAGCCTCGACTCGGTTGATCTCGTAGTCCCAGTTCAGGGACTCGGACAGCGCCGCAAGCAGATCCATCGAAAAACCGGTCTGTGCCCCATCCTCTACATAGGAAAATGGGGTACGGGTCACGGTTGCGACCGACAGCGTCTGGGCCTGGCTTTGCTGTGCGAGAACGGCGAAAGTCAGGCAGATCAAAGCGAAAAGGACTCGTTTCATCGTCAATTTACCTGTTTCGCCGCCCTGTAACTCAGTTTTGAACAAGGCGGCAAGATGGTCTTGGGGTAAACGGGCATGTTTTATTGAGATATCAAACTGAGGTCTATGCAAAAAAGCCGCGGGAAATGGGGGTGTAGGGGTTGGCAATCCACTCAATTCGTTGAATCTGTGCGCGATCCTGCGAAGCCACAATCAGAAAGGGCGAGAAATGACAGATCCGGTACAACTCACGGCAGACCTGATCCGTTGCCCTTCGGTCACACCCGAGGAAGGCGGTGCTCTTGTCTTGCTTGAGCGCACCCTGTCCGACGCCGGGTTCGAGTGCACGCGCGTGGACCGGGGCGGCGTCAGCAATCTGTTTGCCCGTTGGGGCGCGAAAGGACATGCGCGCAGCTTTGGGTTTAACGGTCACACCGACGTTGTTCCGGTTGGGGATGAGGCCGCATGGACAATGCCGCCCTTCGGGGCCGAGATCAAAGATGGTGTCATGTATGGCCGCGGAACGACGGACATGAAGTCCGGTGTTGCGGCCTTTGCCGCGGCTGCCGTTGATTTCGTGCGGGACACACCTCCGGACGGGGCGGTGATCCTGACGATTACGGGCGACGAAGAAGGTGACGCCGTGCACGGGACGACCGCGTTGCTGGACTATATGGACCGCGCGGACGAGAAGATGTCGGTTTGTCTGGTGGGTGAACCGACCTGTCCCAATACGATGGGCGAGATGATGAAGATCGGCCGCCGTGGGTCCATGAACATCTGGTTCACCGTGACTGGCGTGCAGGGGCACGCGGCCTATCCGCACCGGGCCAAGAATCCGATGCCCGCAATGGCGCGGTTGATGGATCGTCTGTCCAGTCACGAACTGGATCAGGGGACGGATCACTTCGACGCCTCGACACTGGCCGTTGTGACGATCGACACCGGAAACCCTGCAACCAACGTGATCCCCGCGCAATCTAGCGGGGCCGTGAACATCCGGTTCAACGACCTGCATTCCGGGGCCAGCCTCAGCGATTGGCTGCGGGCCGAGGCCGCTGCGGTGGCGGAGGCGTTCGGGGTTGAGATCGACCTGCGGATCAAGATTTCAGGCGAAAGCTTCCTGACACCCCCCGGCCCTTTGTCTGATCTTGTTGCCAAGTCGGTTGAGGCGGAAACGGGCGTGAAACCTGAGTTGTCGACCACTGGTGGCACCTCGGACGCGCGATTTGTGAAGAACCACTGCCCGGTGGTGGAATTCGGTCTGGTCGGGCGCACGATGCATCAGGTGGACGAATGCGTTGAGGTAGCGCAGATCGAACAGCTCAAGGCGATCTATACGCGCATCCTGCGGGACTATTTCGCCTGACATGCAGCGT
Source organism: Ruegeria sp. HKCCD7221 (assembly GCF_013031225.1). Lineage (NCBI taxonomy): Bacteria > Pseudomonadati > Pseudomonadota > Alphaproteobacteria > Rhodobacterales > Roseobacteraceae > Ruegeria > Ruegeria sp. HKCCD7221. The sequence goes on along the minus strand of NZ_WPZE01000006.1, from coordinate 154,973 downwards.
AGTTTGGTCATCATGGTGAAAGAGCCGCGCCCGGGGCGGGTAAAAACCCGGCTGGGCCGCGATATCGGCATGGTCGGGGCAGCGTGGTGGTTTCGCCATCAGACCCGTTCGCTGATCCGACGCCTGCGCGACCCGCGTTGGCAGATCGTGCTGGCAGTCGCGCCCGACCGCGAGGGGCTGATCAGCCCCATCTGGCCTGCTGATCTGCCACGCGCCGCGCAGGGGCGCGGAGATCTGGGCGATCGGATGGGCCGGATGCTGCGCGGGATGCCGCCGGGGCCGGTCTGCCTGATCGGCGCAGATATTCCGGGCATTACGCGTACTCATATTGCAGGGGCCTTCAAGGCGCTGGGGTCGGCGCAGATGGCATTTGGCCCTGCGCACGACGGTGGCTATTGGCTGGTGGGCGCGCAGCGATACGGCGCGCTGCCCAGCGGCCTGTTCCGCAATGTGCGCTGGTCCACCGAATATGCACTGGCGGACACGCTGTCCTCTGTCCCCGGTCAGCGCGTGGCGCTGCTGAACCCGTTGCGAGACGTTGACACGGTGGCCGATCTGAAACCCTGATCCGTTTTTGGTCATGACGCCGTCGCACGCCCGTGTTACGCCAAATACATGAGTCGTATCCCCACCAAGCAGGAGGTCCTTGACTGGATCTCGGCGAACCCCACCCTGACCTCGAAACGCGATATCGCCAAAGCCTTTGGGATCAAGGGCGCGGCGCGGATCGACTTAAAACGCATCCTGCGCGAGCTTGAGGCCGAGGGCCATTTGGAAAAACGCAAACGCAGCTATGGCGACCCGGATCGTCTGCCGCCTGTCAGCGTGTTGCAGGTGAAGGCTCCGAACGCAGATGGCGATCTATTCGCTCGTCCGCTGGAATGGCATGGCGAGGGGGTCGAGCCCATCGTCTTGCTGATAACCCGCGCCAGCGACCCTGCCTTGGGCGAGGGCGACCGGATTTTGGCCCGCCTGACCGTGGTGCATGAGGAAGACCACAACTACGAGGCCCGCCTGATCCGTCGCATCGGCACCAATCCACGCAAGATCGTCGGCATTTTCCGCAAAGGGGTCGAAGGCGGGCGGATCGTGCCCATCGACAAAGCCGGCCAAAACGAATGGCTAGTGCCCGAAGGGGCAGTGCTGGGTGCCAAAGATGGCGAACTGGTCGAGGCGGAACAGGCCGGCCCCAAGAACCGCATGGGTCTGCCCCGTGCGCGCATTGTCGAACGGCTGGGCGACCCAACCGCGCCCAAGGCGGTGTCGCTGATCGCAATCCACCAGCACGGCATCCCGGACGACTTCCCCGACAAGGTGATCGCCGAGGCGGACAAGGCCAAGCCCGTTGGCCTGAAGGGCCGCGAAGACCTGCGGGATATGCCGCTGCTGACCATCGACCCCTCGGATGCGCGGGATCATGACGACGCGTGCTATGCGCATGCGGACGATGATCCTAAGAACCCCGGCGGTCATGTAATCTGGGTCGCCATCGCTGATGTCGCCGCCTATGTGCAGCCCGGCACCGCGCTGGACCGCGAGGCACGCAAGCGCGGCAATTCCAGCTATTTCCCAGACCGCGTGGTGCCGATGTTGCCGGACCGGCTGTCGGGCGACCTGTGCTCGCTGCACGAAGGCGTCCCGCGCGCCTGTATCGCGGTGCGGATGCAGATCGACGCCGAAGGCAACAAGATCGGCCACCGGTTTGTGCGGGGGCTGATGCGCTCGGCCGCGTCGCTGCACTATGCCGAGGTGCAAGAGGCCATCGACGGCACCCCCAATGACCGTACAGGGCCTTTGCTGGATACGGTTTTGAAACCGCTCTATGCCGCTTATGCCGCGCTGAAAACCGCGCGGGCGGAACGGCAACCGCTGGAGCTGGATCTGCCGGAACGTCAGATCGTACTTGGCGACACGGGCGAAGTGACCAGCGTGGCGTTCCGCGAACGGCTGGATGCCCATAAGCTGATCGAGGAATTCATGATCCTCGCCAACGTGGCCGCCGCGGAAACCCTGATTGCCAAACGCCGCCCGCTGCTGTTCCGTGTTCACGAAGAACCCGCGCCGGAAAAACTGGAAAGCCTGCGGGAAACCGCGCAGGCCGCCGGGTTGAACCTGGCCAAAGGGCAGGTACTGCAAACCCGCCATCTCAATGCGCTGCTGAATGCTGCCGCCGGGACCGAGGATGCCGAGTTGATCAACCTCAGCACCCTGCGGTCGATGGCGCAAGCCTATTACAACCCCGAGAATTTCGGCCATTTCGGGCTGGCGCTGCGGAATTATGCGCATTTCACCTCGCCTATTCGCCGCTATGCCGACCTGATCGTGCATCGCGCGCTGATCTCGGCACATGGTTGGGGCAAGGATGGGCTGACCGAGGATGAAATCGCGCGGCTGGATGAGACCGCCACCCATATCTCGGATACCGAGCGCCGTTCGATGATGGCCGAGCGCGACACCACCGACCGCTATCTGGCCGCCTATCTGAGCGAGCGCGTGGGCAATGAATTCACCGGCCGCATAAGTGGCATCGCGCGGTTCGGGGCTTTTGTGAAAATGGACGAAACCGGCGCGGATGGGCTGGTGCCCGTGCGATCCCTGGGGCGCGAGTTCTTTCATTTCGACCGCGAGGCCGGGACGCTGATGGGATCAGACACAGGCCTGATCATCGCCATCGGTCAGCGCGTCACGGTGCGGTTGACGGCGGCGACACCGGTCACGGGCGGGCTTGAGTTGGAACTGCTCTCAATCGACGATCAGGCCCTGCCGCGTGGTCGGGGCCTTGCGAAACGTGGTGCTCGCCGTAAGGCAGCCAGCAACAAGCGCAAAAAAGACAAGATCAAGCGCAAGGTCGAACGCAAACGCCGTCAGAGGTGAAAACGCGTTTCAGAAATATGTCGTATCGTTTTTAGTTGCCTTTTGGCTTTGCGCTGAATGCGAAAAGCGATCCAAATTCATCTGGTTTTCTCTGTAACGTGATAAGTCAGCGCCCTGGCAATCAGCCAACCATGGCGGTTTGCGTCGATCTGCCCGGGGTGATTGAACAGGACCGCGCGATTGCCGTCCAGCCGGTCTTCGCCGGGAAAGACCGAGTTATAGTCGCCGATCAGCCGTGTCTGGCAATGCACAAATAAAGCGAAATTGGCAGACTTGTGCCCTCCCAGCCTGAGTGTTGACCCTTTGGGCGCAAGATAGGCTGGTTGACCCCAACGCAGAGCCTCTTGCATGGGGTGCGTGTCGGGCAGCGTCTGGGCGGTTTCAAAGATCAGATCCCGCAGCGCCAGCGCACCTTTGCGGGTGCTCTGGGGGAAGGCGTCGAACACGGCTTCGACGGCAGGGTCTTTGAAGGGCATCATACGGGAATCGCCTGTTCTATGCGGTCGATATAGCTGCTGAGCAGCGTATCTTGTTTGATTCGCCGGGTCAGCGGCGTTTCTACCGTTGTTGCGCGCATCGCTGCCAGAATTGGGCCCACGCTCATATCTGCTGCCGTGGGGGTGTCTCCCATCAGGAAGGGAGATTGCCAAAGCAACGTGGAAATCGACTCGAGGTCGCGTTCCAGACGTCCTCGGCGTTCGGACTCTGAGAATCTCGATACACCAACCCCGTTCAGACGCCTGAGCACCGACCGGCGAATTGCGCTGGTCACAGGCCTGCGGATCAGCGCTGGGATTTCAGTGAAGAACGTGTCGCGCAGAATCGGCCATGCCTCATCGTTGCCCCAACGATCTAGTACAATGTGGTGATAGATATGCTCTTCGGCCATGCGGATCAGGGCGCGGGACTGCGCCTTTTGCGCGTCAGTCAGCCCCTTGTCGAAATCGGCGCCCTGCGATTCCAGCCAATCCCGGATCAGGTCGCTGTCGGGCAAAAGACGGTCCGGTGTGCGCAAGACGGGCAGCTTTTGGTGGGGCATTTTGCTGGGGTTCAGCAGGTCGGATCGCTGCCAGCGTTGGCCCGAGTAATGCAGCATTAGGGCCGTCTTGACGCAGAATGGGCTGGCGCTGAAAGACCCGAAAGCGGCTGGAAAGGTCAGTAAGGTCAACATTGGTAACTCCCTTGGTTGGACGCCACTTGGTTACGTCGAGCTGATGACAAAAACTGTCATTAGGACTAAGGTAACTTGCGCTATGTCCCGCACCGCCCGCCTGTTCCAGTTGATGCAAGCTTTACGCTCTGGCCCATCGCCGAAAACATCGGTGCAATTGGCGCAGGATTTGGGTGTTTCAGCCCGTACCGTTCATCGTGACATAGACGCGCTGCGTGGTTTGGGCGCTGTGATTGACGGAGAGGCGGGGTTCGGGTTTACCCTGATCGAAGACGCGACCCTGCCGCCATTGGGCTTTACCGATGATGAATTGGAAGCCTTGGTTCTTGGCCTGCGCGAGGTGCAGTCGATCGGTGATCCGAGTCTGGCAGAGGCCGCCAGTGACGCGCTTCGAAAACTGCAGGGTCGTTTGCCGCCGCGCCAATCCCACCGGTTAAGTCACGCAGTACTCGCCGCCGCCCGGTTTGCACGCCCGGCCAAGCCGACAATCGAAGTGGCCGATCTGCGGCGGGCCACATGGGACGAGCGCACCATTGATTTTGCCTATACGGACGGCAAAGGCGAGGAAACGCGCCGAAGGGTGGACCCGCTTAGTATTGTCTATATGGATCGCGCCAGCGTTCTGCTGTCGTGGTGCCATCTGAGACAGGATTTCAGGGTCTTTCGTTTGGATCGTATGCGCGAAATGTTTGTGACAGACGATAGCTTTCGACCAAATCGCGTTCCTATGTTGCGGCAGGCGCTGGCCCAGATACGGGCCGAGCGGGAAGCAAAAGATCGCGAACAGAACACATGACCGCTTTGTCGAAGCGCGGTTTTGCGCTATTCTGTGGACGAGCAGTAATCAGGAAAAATCGGAATGCGTAAATGCATAGGCGGCGTCATGACCGCTGCATTATGGGCATCCATAGTGCAGGCGGAATCGCAGGAAAAGTCAGATGGGTTGCAGATCTTGCAGTTGGCTTCGGCTGATGTAACGGTCTCGATCCGACCGGTCGTTCGACCACCAGCCAAGGAGTATCGGGTGTCTACCGAAGGAAACGCGCGGTTTCAGGCGTGGCTGGGTGCCTTTCGTGAGCGCGCCCTTGAACAGGGCATTTCCGCTGCGACTTTGGACCGGTCTCTGGAAGGTCTGACATATGACAAGGACGTCATCAAACGGGACCGCAATCAGGCGGAATTCTCGAAGCCCATATGGGAATATCTGGACGCGGCGGTCTCGGATCGGCGCGTTTCGGATGGCCGCGCAGGATTGCAGCGCCACAGCGATACGCTGACCCGGATTGAGGCGCAGTATGGCGTTGAAAAAGAGGTTGTGACCGCGATCTGGGGGCTTGAGACATCCTTTGGATCCTTCAGGGGAAGTGACCACACCATCCGATCTTTGGCCACGCTTGCGTTTGATGCGCGTCGCGCGCGGTTCTTTGAAACCCAGTTGATTGCCGCGTTGCAGATCATTGAGGCCGGGGATGTCAGCCCGCACAACATGGTCGGAAGCTGGGCCGGGGCGATGGGGCATACGCAGTTCATGCCGACCTCGTATCTGGATCACGCCGTGGATTTTGACAGGGATGGCCGACGCGACATCTGGTCGGATGACCCGACGGATGCGCTGGCCTCTGCCGCGTCTTATCTGGCGCGCCATGGTTGGACGAAAGGGCAGCCGTGGGGCGTTGAGGTGCGCCTGCCCGGTGATTTCGATTTTTCTACTGCCAAGCGAGATTACACTCTGTTGCCATCTGAATGGGCGGCGCGGGGTGTGACTGCGATGAATGGCGAAGCCGTGGCGGATCATGGGCAGGCCGCGATCCTGCTACCTGCGGGCGGACAGGGCGTTGCGCTTATGATTTTCGATAATTTCAGCGTGATCGAGGCGTATAATGGGGCAGATGCATATGTGATTGGTATCGGTCATCTTTCAGACCGCCTGTCCGGACGTGCCCCGTTTCAGGCCGGTTGGCCGCGCGGCGACCGCGTGCTGAGTTTTACCGAAAAAAAGGAACTGCAGACGCGGCTGACCCAAGCAGGTTTCGATACACAAGGCATCGACGGGCGGACGGGACCGAATACGATCAACGCCGTTCGCGCCTATCAACTGGCACAAGGGCTTTTGCCCGATGGGTATCCCAGCCTGACACTTCTGGAACGTATGCGTTAAAAAAGGGCGGCTCCAAAGAGCCGCCCGTTTCAGTTCCCAAACAAGGTCAAATGCCGCTTATGATGCGGCTTTCATCAAACCCTGTTCGATGATGTCGGTTTGTGCCTCATCCAGCGATTTGTGGATACGCACGAACATCTCGTCAATCTCTGACGGGGTCAGGATCAGCGGCGGCGAAATGATCATACGGTCGCCAACGTGGCGCATGATCAGATTGTTGGCAAAACAACGATCGCGGCAGATATAGCCTACTGTGCCGGGGGCCGAGGCGAACTTGGCGCGGCTGGCCTTGTCCGGGGTCAGGGCAATCGAGGCCATCATGCCAACGATCTTTGCCTCACCCACCAGCGGATGATCGGTCAACGCCTCCCACTTTTCCTTGAGGTATGGCGCGGCGACGTCGCGGACGTGCTCGACGATCTTTTCCTCTTCAAGGATACGCAGGTTCTCCAGCGCAACGGCAGCCGCAACCGGATGGCCGGAATAGGTGTAGCCGTGATTAAACTCGGTTCCGCCGATGACTTCGGCAATCTCATCGTTGACGATTGAGCCACCGATGGGCGCGTAGCCCGAACTGAGGCCCTTGGCGATGGTCATGATTTGCGGGCGGATACCCACGGTTTGTGACCCGAACCAGTTGCCGGTGCGGCCGAACCCGCAGATCACCTCATCCGCGATCAGCAAGATGTCGTACTTGTCGCAGATACGCTGGATTTCGGGCCAGTAGGTGTCAGGTGCCACGATTACACCGCCCGCGCCCTGCACGGGTTCGGCGATGAAGGCCGCGACACGGTTTTCACCCAGTTCCAGAATCGCCTCTTCCAGCTCGCGCGCGCGGGCCAGGCCAAAGTCTTCGGGCGACATGTCGCCGCCTTCGGCCCACCAGTTCGGCTGGTTGATGTGGTGGATGTTCGGGATCGGAATGCCGCCCTGCGCGTGCATTCCGGCCATGCCCCCAAGCGACGCCGAACCGACGGACGAACCATGATAGGCGTTGTGGCGGCTGATGATGATGTTCTTGTCGGGTTGGCCTTTTTCGGCCCAATAGGTGCGCACCAGACGGATATTGGTGTCGTTGGCCTCGGACCCGCCAGCGGCGAAGAAGACATGGTTCAGGTCGCCGGGCGCAAGTTCGGCCAGCTTATTGGCCAGCGCAATGGCGGGAACATGTGTGGTTTTGAAGAAGGTGTTGTAATAGGGCAGCTCTCGCATCTGGCGGGCGGCGACCTCGGCCAGTTCGTCGCGGCCATAGCCGATATTTACGCACCACAGGCCCGCCATGGCGTCCAGAATTTCTTCGCCTTCACTGTCAGTCAGATAGACGCCCTTGGCACGGGTGATGACGCGCGCGCCTTCTTTCCCCAGCGCGCCATTGGCTGAAAACGGATGCATGTGATGGGCTGCGTCAAGCGCCTGCAATTCGGCGGTTGGCATGTGATTGGTGATGGTCGACATCAGGGAATCTCCTGCAAGAGCGGTTGGTGATCACAATATGATCAAATTTTTCCCTGTCAATCGAATCGCGCTGATCTAGACGTTCGCAAGTGAGTCCGCCATGAGCTCCATCCCCTGTTCGATGTCCTGAGCGGTTGCTTTTGCAACAAGATCGGCGTTTTGATCACGAAGCGCCCGGATAATATCCTTGTGGCGGTCAGGAAGGCTCTGGGTTCCGAATCGGCCACAGACCACACGCAGGGACGGCCCGAACCGGAGCCACAGGCGTTCCGCCAGATCATTGAGAATCGGCGCGTCGGCATGAGCATAGAGCGTTTCGTGAAACAGATGATTCAAACGCAGGTAGCCGCTGACATCCCCATCGGCGATTGTTTGATCCAACTGTTGATCAATGCGTTCCAAATGATCGACGTCCGCAGGTGTTAGATTGGCCGTTGCCTGCCGTGAAAGCTCTGATTCTATTGATATTCTTGCATATATCATCTGCTTGACGTCACGCGTTGACAGCATGGGCACGCTGACCCGTCGATTTCCTTGGAACACCAGTGCTCCGTCGGAAATCAACCGCCGGATAGCCTCACGCACGGGGGTCATTCCGGCGTTTAGCGAATCAGTCAGCCCCTGAATGGTGACGGGCTGCCCGGGAACCAGATCGCCATACATGATCTGCGATCTGAGTGAATGATAAACCTGTTCGTGTGCAGGCCGCTTTGGCCCACTGCCGGACGACCCGACCGCCTTATTTTTGATCAAATCCAATTGGTTTGCCCTGTTTCCAATGATGCTGACTTGCCAGGTGCCTGACCTCGTGAAACCATACGCGGGATCGGGGGAAAACGCAAAACTTGATCAAATCCAAAAAAACGGGAAAATACCCGGACACTTGCAGGGAGAATAAAATGTCAATCAAAACGCTGACCATGACAGCGGCCATCGCACTGGGGACTTCGGCAGCCTTCGCCGAAGAAGTGCGCGTCTATAACTGGTCCGACTATATCGACGAAGAGCTTCTGACGAAATTCGAGGAAGAAACCGGTCTGACACTCATCTACGACGTGTTTGACAGCAACGAAGTGCTGGAGACCAAAATGCTGGCTGGTGGGTCGGGCTATGACGTGGTTGTCCCGTCTGGCACGTTCCTTCAGCGTCAGATTCAGGCCGGAGCGTTTCAGGAACTGGACGCGTCACAACTGTCCAACTCGGGCAATCTGTGGGACGTCATTCAGGAACGCACCGCCGGATACGACCCGAACAACGCCTATTCGATCAACTACATGTGGGGCACCACCGGTATCGGTGTGAATGTCGCCAAGGTCAAAGAGGCGCTGGGCGACGATGTTGCCCTGAACAGCATGGATCTGGTGCTGAAGCCAGAAAACATGGAAAAGCTGGCTGCGTGCGGTGTGCATTTCCTGGACGCACCAGCGGAAATGATCCCGATGACCTTGCAGTATCTGGGTGAAGACCCGGACAGCCATGATCCGGACGTCATCAAAAAGGTCGAAGAAGTTCTGACCAGTGTCCGCCCGCATATCCAAAAGTTCCACAGCTCGGAATACATCAATGCGTTGGCGAATGGCGATATCTGCGTGGCCGTGGGTTGGTCTGGTGACATTCTGCAGGCGCGTGACCGTGCGGCCGAGGCCGATAACGGGGTCGAGATCGAATACCACCCGTTTGCCGAAGGCTCGCTGATGTGGTTCGACCAGATGGCGATTCCGGCGGATGCTCCGAACCCTGAGGGCGCACACAAGTTCCTGAACTTTATTCTGGATGCCAACAACATGGCTGCGGCGTCGAACTATGTGTACTACGCCAACGGCAACCAGGCGTCGCAAGAGTTCCTTGAGGAAGACGTGATCGGTGATCCGGCGATCTATCCGGATGATGCGACGATGCAGAACCTCTACATCACCACGCCTTATCCGGCGAAAACGCAGCGGGTCGTGACCCGTCTGTGGACCAAGATCAAATCGGGCACCTGATCCGATTTACCAAGGCAGGGCGGCATGTCCGCCTTGCCCTTTTTCCAGATTGCCGAACGGGGGCCGTAGTGAACTCTGAAGTATTTGCGCCGTGGGAGGACCCGCAGGCGAAACCCTTGATCCAGTTCCAGAATGTCACCAAACGATTTGGCGACTTTACGGCGATCGACAACCTGTCTCTGGATATTTTCGAGAAAGAATTCTTCGCTCTGCTGGGGCCATCAGGCTGCGGCAAGACCACGATGATGCGGATGCTGGCGGGGTTCGAAACGCCCACCGAAGGCCACATCATGCTGGGTGGTCAGGATATCGACCCGATCCCGCCGAACAAACGGGCGGTGAACATGATGTTCCAGTCCTATGCGCTGTTTCCACACCTCAGCATCTGGGAAAACATCGCTTTCGGCCTGCGCCGGGACAACATGCCCAAGCACGATCTTGAAGATCGGGTCGAGGAAATGCTGCGCCTGACCCGGCTAACGCAATTTGCGCGCCGCAAACCGCACCAGATCTCGGGCGGGCAGCGGCAGCGGGTGGCGCTGGCCCGGTCTCTGGCCAAGGCGCCCAAGCTGCTGCTGTTGGACGAACCGCTGGGTGCGTTGGACAAGAAACTGCGGCAGGACACGCAGTTTGAACTGATGGATATTCAGGAAAAGACCGGCACCACCTTTGTCATCGTGACCCACGACCAGGAAGAGGCCATGACCGTGGCCAGCCGCGTGGCCGTTATGGATCAGGGTAAACTGATGCAGGTCGCTACCCCGGATCGGATATATGAGAACCCGAACTCGGTCTATGTCGCCGACTTTATCGGAGACGTGAATATCATCGAGGGCCGTGCCTCCGCCAATGGCGAGGATACCTATCAGATCGACTGGGCCGAAGGGCAAGCCCCGCTGACAGCGACCTCGGCCAACGGGCTTTCGCAGGGGCAGGCTTGCCATCTGGCGATCCGACCCGAAAAGGTAACGATTTCCGCCGACCGTCCGGCAGATGCGATCAACGCTGTGCAGGGCAAGGTGCATGACATCGCCTATCTGGGCAACCTGTCCACCTATCACGTTGAGCTGCCCAACGGCACGATCATCAAGGCGCAGACGGCCAATACCCGCCGCATCTCACGCCGTTCATTCACTTGGGAAGACCCGGTCTGGCTGTCCTGGACAGCAACGGCTGCGGTTCTGCTGGCCGACTGATGCGCCGCGCGTTCCTGATCGCCATTCCTTATGTCTGGCTGCTAGCGCTGTTTCTGGTGCCGTTCTTCATCGTCCTGAAAATCTCGCTGTCGGATATCGCGTTGGCGATTCCGCCTTATACACCGACTCTGGACTTTTCGCAGGGCTGGGCGGGGATAAAGGATTTCTTCAGCCAGTTGGACTTTGAGAACTTCATCTGGCTGACCGAGGACGACCTGTATTGGAAGGCGTACCTGTCCAGCGTCAAGATCGCTGTGATTTCCACGTTTTTCACGCTGCTGGTGGGCTATCCCATCGCCTATGGCATGGCCCGCGCGCCGGTCGAATGGCGACCGACGCTGATGATGCTGGTGATCCTGCCCTTCTGGACCTCATTCCTGATCCGCGTTTACGCGTGGATGGGCATCCTGTCGAATGAAGGTTACTTGAACCAGCTTCTGCTTTGGACGGGCATCATTTCGACCCCGCTGACCATTTTGAACACGCAGACTGCGGTCTATATCGGGATCGTCTACACCTATCTGCCGTTTATGATCCTGCCGATCTATTCGGCGCTGGAGCGGATGGATGAATCTCTGATCGAGGCCGCTGAAGATTTGGGCTGTTCGCGCGTGCAGGCATTCTGGCTGGTGACGATCCCACTGTCGCGCCCCGGTATCATCGCGGGCTGTTTCCTGGTCATGATCCCGGTGATCGGTGAGTTCGTGATCCCCTCGCTTCTGGGCGGTTCGGGTACGCTGATGATCGGTAAGGTGCTGTGGGAGGAGTTCTTCTCGAACCGCGACTGGCCCGTTGCCAGCGCCGTGGCCGTTGTGCTGTTGCTGATCCTCGTGATCCCGATCGTGCTGTTCCAGCGCAACCAGCAGAAACAGACGGAGGCCGAGCAATGAACAGGTTAAGCTGGTTCAACGCGGTCTCGCTGACGCTGGGATTTGCGTTCCTCTACATCCCGATGATCATCCTGATCATCTTTTCCTTCAACGAAAGCAAACTGGTCACCGTCTGGGCCGGATTCTCGACCAAATGGTATGGTGAGCTGGTCCAGAACGAGGCATTTCTGGATGCCGCCTGGGTCACGATCCGGGTGGCCGTCTTTTCGTCAACGCTGGCGACTGTTTTGGGTACCGCCGCGGCCTATGTGTTGGTGCGCGGCGGGCGGTTCTTTGGGCGCACGCTGTTTTCCGGCATGATTTACGCCCCGCTGGTCATGCCCGAGGTGATCACGGGCCTATCGCTGTTGCTGTTGTTCATCGGCATCGGACTGGATCGCGGTATCCTGACCATCGTGCTGGCGCATACGACATTTTCGATGTGTTTCGTCTCGGTCGTTGTCTCGTCGCGTTTGGTGACGTTCGATCAGTCGCTTGAAGAGGCCGCTCTGGACCTTGGTTGTTCGCCCGCGCAGGCGTTTCGCCTGGTGACGTTGCCGATCATTGCGCCTGCCGTGATCTCGGGCTGGTTGCTGGCCTTTACCCTGTCGCTGGACGATCTGGTGATTGCGTCCTTCACCTCGGGGCCGTCGGCGACAACCTTGCCGATCAAGATATTCTCGGCCGTGCGTCTGGGGGTCAGCCCCGAGATCAACGCGCTGTCGACGTTGATGATTGCTGTTGTGACCGTGGGCGTCATCACCGCGTCTTTGGTCACAAAACGCGCCATGATGCGGCAGAAACAGGATGAGATGGCGGCGGCCCGTACCGAATGAAACGGCTGTTCCCGGATTACACCTATGGCTCCGGCCCGCGTGAGGGCTGTTGGTGGGACGAGACAATCGCCGCCCCGGATTGGCCGGACCTGCAGGGCGATCTGAGTGTTGACATAGCCATCGTCGGGGCAGGGTTCACGGGTCTGTCTGCGGCCCTGCATCTGGCTAACGCCGGGGTTTCTGTTGCCGTGCTCGAGGCTGAAACACCCGGTTGGGGCGCGTCAGGCCGGAATGGTGGGTTTTGCTGTCTCGGTGGCTCGAAACTCAGCCACAAAGCGATGGCGCGGATTTACGGAGCCCCGGCTGCTGAACGCTATGACGCGGCAGAAGCAGAGGCGGTTCACCTTGTTGCCGAGTTGTTGGACGCCCACGGGATCAACGCGGAAACCCATTCAAAAGGGGAAACCCAACTGGCCCACACCGCGCGTGCAATGGAAAAACTTCGCCGAAACGCAGACGCATCCGGAGTGCTGCACGAGGCTCAGGACCTTCCCGGGCTTGGCATCGGGGGGGCGTTTTATGGCGGATACACAAATCCGGTCGGTTTCGGCCTGAACCCTAGAAAATACCTGTTCGGACTTGCGAAAGCGGCAGCTAAGTCCGGTGCGAAGCTGTTTCAGAAAACTGGTGTGCACGCCCAACAGAAATCCGCGCGCGGTTTTGACCTTCGTACAGCGGCAGGCCGGGTGCGCGCTGAAAATGTTCTGATCTGCACCAACGGATATTCAAGCGAAGATATCCCAAACTGGATGGCAGGCCGCTACATGCCCACCCAGTCAACGGTTCTTGTGACGCGCCCAATGTCCGAGGGTGAGTTGCAAGCTCAGGGCTGGACCACGGATCAGATGTCATACGATACGCGCAACCTGTTGCATTACTTCCGTCTTATGCCGGACCGGAGGTTCCTGTTCGGTATGCGCGGTGGTTTGCGGTCATCGGCCAGGGCCGAAGCTGCAATTCGTCAAAAGGTTCAATCGGACTTTCGGAAGATGTTCCCCGAATGGGCGCATGTCGACGTCACGCATATGTGGTCCGGCATGGTGTGTTTGTCCCGCGATCTGACTCCGTTTGCCGGGGCGGTGCCGGGGCAATCAGGGTTATTTGCCGGGTTTGCGTATCACGGAAATGGTGTCGCGATGGGCACCTATTGCGGGCGTGCCCTGTCCCGACTGGTCTTGGGGCAGGATGCGGGGCTGCCAGAGGTGATTGGCCAAATTCCCGGCCGTTTCCCTCTTGGGTTCTGGCGGCGTGCTTTGCTTCCACCGGCATATGCAATGATGTGGCTTGCCGATATTTGATATTACCCAAGGGCTGCGATTTCCAAATCCAATGCGGCTGAGTAATCGGTCGCACCATTTTCTACGCGCCACAGACAATATGCCGCCATCCGCCACGCAAACCACTTTTGTAGTTCGCGGTATCTGTGCGTTATCTCAGGTTGGTCATAGGCAGACAGGAACTGCGCCTCTTCGGCTGCGCGCAACGGGGCACCGCGATAAAGCTGTTGCATCCCGGGCGACAGGAACAGTGCGATATCCTCGCAGGGATCGCCACGGGCCGGACACTGCCAATCAATGAGCGTCAGCCCCGTTGCATCCACCAGTATGTTTCCGGCAACCGGGTCACCGTGAACCAAACAGGTGTGGTTTGTTGCAGGCACCGGGCTGACAGGGCGCAATCGCGCAAGTTGTGCCTTTTGATCCGAACGGCACATGTCCAGAATTTGTTGCGTCTGATGCGCAAGATCGGCGCTGCCGTTGCGCCCTGAGGGCACGTCTATCGAGATGTTCAGCATGTGCAGTTTGCGCAGCAAAGCGGCAACGCAGGTTGTTTCTGACTGCCATGGTGACCCGGGCGCGTGATCATAAAACACCCAAAGGCCGTTGTCGTGTTTGCCCGTTGCCCGCAGGCGTGGCGCAAAGCCCATCGGTTCCAGCGCATTCAGGCATCGGGCTTCCAGTTCGGCGTCGTTGCAAAACAGCGGGTTGCGCAGCTTGGACCGATAGAGTTTCAGCACTTTGTCTCCGTCACCGCCCAGAACCTTCCAGACCTGATTGGTGCGGCCCCCATACAATGTCTGAAACCGGGCACTGGCGTAGACAATGCCCGTGCTGCGGAGGTGGTCAACAAGATCACGTGGTGGGGCGGTTTGGTCGGGCAGAAGGTTCACCAGTTCTGTAAGCGAGTCGAATCTGGCAAAGCTTTGGCCTGCCTTGGCCGTCAGATCAAGTTCCAGATCGTACGGCACTTACCATGCTGACGGGTAAAACTTGCCCGCTTTCCAGCGTTAGCAACAGCGTGTCATCCACGGCCTGTGCTTCGACGACGCGGTTATACGCTGATGCTGTCTGCTCGGACAGCAGATCCTCTCCATCATAGCTTTCCAACGTGGCGGAATAGGTCCCTGCAGGAACTGAATTGTCAGCGCTGTCTGTCCCGGTCCACACGAACTCGGAATTGCTGGGGGATGCCGGGACGCGGTCGACGACCGTTCCATTGGCGTCCCGAACCACGATAGATGCTGAGCTTGCGGCGACGTCGGGTTGCGCGAACAGTTTGACCGGCGCACCGTCAAATTGAAAGGCCGAGGCCGATCGCACATCCATTCCAACCCAGCCCGCAAGTTGTTCCAACCCGACATTGCCCATCGACACGGACAGGCCGGACAGCAACGCGTTGGTTTGTGCCTGCTGCTCGACCATTGAAAATTGTGCCAGTTGCGACGCGTATTCCGATGAATCCAAAGGCTCCAGTGGGTCCTGGTTTTTCGCCTGAGTGGTCAGCATCAAAAGGAATGTCTCAAAATCTGATTCTAACCCCGTTGTCTGAGGCTGAGAGGCCGGTGTCTGAGCGCCGGTTTGTATGGTGGAGGTGGTCGATTTGATCATGTCAAAGCCTTATGTCGATGCGCCCAGACGCACCAACGCGCGATGGGACCTGTGTATTTGAAGGGGAGGGGGCCTCCCGCTCTGGTTCAAATGGCGATTGGGCCATGTCGTCCTGACCATTCTGTTGGGCATCAGATGAATATCCCAAGTCGAAAGACAGATCGCCGAAACCAAGGGCCCTGAACTCTCCCTCAAGAACGGAAATATGGCGGCGCATGATGTCCAGCGTTTCCGGGCGCTCGGCCGCGATTGTCAGGTGGACGCCATCGTCGCGGCCATTCAGTACGATAGAAACGCGCCCCAGCTCTTCGGGGTTCAATGCTATTTCTATCGCCCCGGCCTGAGGTCGCGTATGTATGACGGCGGCCATCTGCCCGGCAATGGCGCGCGCCACTTCAGCGCGAACGTTTGCCCCAAGCGCATGCACGGCTGAGGTGGATTCCCGAGTAGTCTGCAAAGGGGAATTGTCCCTTAGCTGTTGAGGTGCCTCCATGTCCGGAACCTCAGCCTCAGCTTGGGTGTCCTGCCTTGCCATCAATTGCATTTGGACCAATTGCTGCGCCTTGTCCGGCGCGGAAGGGGCCTTTACCTGCGGTGTGCCGTCCGCTGTCTCAGGGCTGGGAACAGCATCCGTTTTCGGCAACTCAGCGGGTGCGGGCCTGGCTTGGTCCGGGGTGGGCTGCATACCAAACCTTGCGCTGTGCAAGAGTCTACCCTCAGCAGACGCTGGAGCGTTACGCGCTAGGCTTTCCGTTCGGACAGGCTGAACCTCTGTCACAGGATCATCTGCAGAAACTTTAGGGCTGTCTTTGGAAAGGCCACCTGACGGAATTTCCACCCCGTTTTTCTGGTCCGAAACAGAATCGTTTGAATGGTCGTCGGCTGCCCAAACGGCAAGGCTTTTGCCCTGAACCTCGCCCTTTGGTTCGGGCAATGAAACCTGTCGCGACGCGACGTCTGGAATGGCCACGATGTTAGGTGTTGCGTCCATCGGCTCGTCGTCTTCGACCGTTTCCGACGGGTCCTCCCCGGTTTCCGGAACAGGATCTTCAGCAGGATGGGCGTCTTCAGCCTGTTGTATGATCTGTTCTTCCAAAACGGCTTCAAACGATCTTTCCGCCTTTTGCTCAGGCATATCAGTGGACGATCCGCCGGATTTGGCATTGGCGTTGGACGGGGCGATCGCTGTCAAAAGAGGGTTGGGCATTTTGCTCCGACTCCGGTTGTGTGAACCGAATTCTGACCGCAGGAAGTTACGTTTATTTTAACCGCTTTCATCTTTGTTCGACAAAGTTCGATGCAAATTTCGGAGAAAGTGATGAAAGTATCTGTCCCCGTTTCTCAACCAATGCCCCCGTCCTCGGTCGAAAGACTAAAAACCGCAGCGGTTGAGCTTGAGGCAACTTTTCTGACCGAGATGCTGAAATCCGCAGGGCTGGGCGAGGGTCGCCAGTCTTTTGGCGGTGGGGCCGGTGAGGACCAGTTTTCGACTTTATTGGTTCAGCAGCAGGCGCATCAGTTGGCCAAGGCCGGTGGGGTCGGCCTGCAAGACGTTCTGTTCTAGTCCCTGATGGAGAAGGCCCATGCCGAGTAAATCCGAGTCTGACGTGATCACCTCACTTGAAGAGGTTCTGGATCTTGAGCGGAACGCGCTTGTGCAGGGCGATCTGGATCGGTTGAGTCAAATGATGCCCGAAAAGGAAAAGTTGATTGGCGCGCTCAACCAGTTTCCGGTTCGGGAAAGCGATGAACTTGTTCGGCTTCAGAGGAAGGTCGAAAGGAATCAGGCGCTTCTTAACAGTGCGGCCGATGGGATTCGGGCCGTTGCCGATCGTATGGCCGAACTTCGCCGCATTCGAAACGAGCTCAGCACCTACAGCGCCGACGGGCAACGCAAGGGTTTTGCGGTTCGCAGCAACGCCACGTCGGAGAAACGCGCCTAGCGTCGGGTTTGATTCAAATCCGAATTTTCCGGATTGCGGGTCTTAGCACTCCGTTAGGGGATCGGCGGCAATGGTGGCGACGCACCTGAAACGGCAGGTGGCGCGAACAGCCGGACGGCCGATCGCAGTGATCAGAAAGACGTTAAAGCCCGCAGGTGGTGCGGGGTTGGCACGGGCACAAAGGGCCCATACGAAAAAAGGAAGACGTTATGTCCATTCTGACCAACAACGGCGCTATGGTTGCGCTGCAAACCCTGAAATCGGTCAACAAGAACCTGGCCACGACCCAGAACGCGATCTCGACCGGTAAAGATGTGGCGACGGCCAAGGACAATTCGGCAGTCTGGGCCATCTCGAAAGTCATGGAATCCGATGTGAAGGGTTTTAACGCGATCAAGGACAGTCTGGCGCTGGGTGAATCGACCGTTGCGGTGGCGCGGAATGCCTCGGAAACTGTGACCGACCTTCTGAACCAGATGAAGGGCAAGATAGTCGCGGCGCAGGAAGACAACGTGGATCGCGGCAAAATCAATGCGGACGTGACCGCCCTGCGCGATCAGATCACTGCCGTTGTTGGGGCAGCCCAGTTCAACGGGCTCAACCTTGTCAACGGATCGGCGGCCTCGGCCTCGATCTTGTCCTCGCTGGACCGCGATTCGACTGGTGCCGTGACCGCCTCGTCGATCACCGTAGCTGGACAGGATCTGTCGGTTGGTGGTTACACAGCCAATGACATCTTCTCGGGCAGTTCGGCGGGGGCGTCTGCAAACGGTGATACCGTAGCTATCGCGCTGGATAATGGTGGCGGCAACGAGCAGATTGAAATTGCAGAAAACGCCACGGCCTTTGCTGCCGGGGACAGTGTCAGCCTGACCGTCGGCGATCAGACTGTGTCTTACACCGTGACTGCAGACGATGCGGCGGCAACAACCACGGCTGATATCGTTGCCGTTGCCCTGAAAGGCAAGATTGATGATCTGGGCATCACCGGTTTGACCGTGGACTATGACAGCGGCACGCCGGGCAGCCTTGATTTCACTAACGCTGGTGGCAATGACCTGACTGTCAGTGGCCAGTTTGCCAATGCCGGTTCCGGCGGTCTGGGTGCGCTGGCTGGCATCGATGTATCCACCGCAGCGGGCGCAACCGCTGCTCTGGGCACCATCGAAGGTCTGATCGACACCGCTATTGACGCCTCGGCGGCCTTTGGCTCGTCGCAGGGCCGGATTGAAACCCAGAAAGAGTTCATCTCGAATCTGGCAGATTCATTTAAGTCCGGTATCGGCTCGCTGGTGGACGCCGACATGGAAGAGACCTCGGCCCGTCTACAGGCCTTGCAGGTTCAACAGCAGTTGGCCACGCAGTCTCTGTCGATCGCGAACCAGGCTCCGCAGTCGGTCCTGTCGTTGTTCCGTTAATCTTAAAACCCTGGTCGGGGCGTTAGAAAGGCGCCCCGACTCTGATTGCCAAAAGACGGACTATTGGAAGGATTTCAAGTGACACCGCAAACCATGGCACACCGCGCCTATGCCCAAACCGCGGCTCCGACACGTACGCCACGGGATACCGAATACGAGGCCATTTCGAAAATCACACATCGCCTCAAAGCCGCTGCCGCCCGACAGAAATCCGACTTTGGCGGATTTGTTCAGGCATTGCATGAAAATCGTCGTTTGTGGTCAGTTCTGGCTAGCGGCGTTGCGGATTCAGAAAATGCTCTTCCGAACGAACTGCGCGCGCGGATTTTCTATCTGGCCGAGTTCACAGAGCAGCACAGCAGTCAGGTGTTGGGAAAGAAGGCAAGTGTCGATCCGTTGCTTGAAATCAACATGGCCGTCCTGCGCGGTTTGCGACAGATGAGGGCAACTTAATGGGCGGGCTGGTTTTGAAACTCGCCCCAAAAGAGCGGGTGTTGATCAACGGAGTCGTCTTGGAAAACGGGGATCGGCGCAGTCGGTTTTCAATTATGACGCCGCAAGCGAATGTCTTGCGCCTGCGCGATGCTATTCACCCTGACGAGGTCAATACACCTGTGCGCCGCGTATGCTATGCCGCGCAGCTAGTCTTGTCAGGAGACATGGAGCCTGAGGACGCAAGACAGCAATTATTGCGCCGCGTTGAAGAGTTGAGCCAGGTGTTCACGGATGCAGACAGCCGCAAGGTCCTTTCGGAAGCCACTGACACGCTGCTGGCAGAGCAGTATTACAAGTGTCTTAAGTCTCTTCGCGTGCTGCTGCCGAGGGAAGAGCGGTTGATGGCTTACCGGCAATGACGTTTCAACCTGTTGTACCGGTCGGGGGCATCGTGGGGTGACGCTTTCTTCAACTTAGCTACGACACTCAGCTAGAAAGCTTTTCTTCGTCGGCGGTTAACGAACGAGAAACCCGGTACTTTCTGGAAAACATCGGGAAGGTTCTGACAGCCGAAGATCTGGTCTCGGATCGCCGGTTGCTGCAGGTGGCGCTGGGCGCTTTCGGTTTGGAAGGTGATCTGAATAACCGTTTTTTCATTCAAAAAGTGCTGTCTGACGGCACATCCGCCGAGGACGCGCTGTCCAATCGGTTGTCGGACAAACGATATCGCGAATTTTCCGAGGCTTTCGGTCTGGGTCCGGGTGAAATTCGCCGAACCGGTCTTCAGAGTTTTATGGAAGATATCGCGCAGGACAACTTGGTCTCACGGTTTGAGGTCGCCGTGGGTGAGCGTGATGAGACAATGCGCATATCACTGTATGCGCAACATGCTCTGGCGGAATTGGCAGTTCAGGAAAGTGGGGCTGACACCAAATGGTTCGACTTGATGGGCCTGCCGCCATTGCGCAACATGATGGAAACAGCGCTTGGCCTTCCTTCAAGCTTTGCTCAGTTGGATATCGACAAACAGCTTGTTGAGTTCAAGGACAGGTTAAAAGGTCTCACTGGTTCAGATGATCTGGCGCAGTTTTCGGATAAGGCGGCGATCAATCGGCTGACGGACCAATTTCTGGCGCGAAGCCAGGTCGCACAGCTCCAAAGCACGATATCACCCGCACAAACTGCGTTAATTCTTCTTGGGGGCTGAATTCATCAACGCGCTCGTCTTAAGGGCCGGGCCGTTCAGTTGTTTCCGCTTTGGCCAGACACCACCATGCTGCAGGACTGCGACTGGCTCAGGAATTCAGCACAGCATCCGCCGAAGTTCTGAGCGCGAAGGACGACACAGGCCGTGAAACATTGTGAAGCTTAACGTCCCCCAATGGCACGGCGTCGGCGCAGGCGGGTGCTATGTCAGCCGACACGACGATCCGGTGATCCACCGTCTTGCCGTATTCACCTAACCGCGCCGCGATGTTTGCGGCCTGCCCAATAACGGTAAAGTCCAGCCGTTCGCGTGAGCCGACATTGCCGTATGTCACACGTCCGTAAGCAACGCCAATAGAACAGTCACAATGCAGGTCAGAGCCCGCCTGACGCAGATCGCCCAGCTTCTCGACGATTTCAACGGCCGTACGCTGCGCGTTGCTGCGGGCGGTCATCGCATCGTCACCTTCCGGAAAAACGGCCAGAACCGCGTCGCCGATGAATTTCAGAACCTCGCCGCCATTATCGTGCACAATGTCCGACACGGTGTCGAAAAAATCATTCAGCAGGACAATATAGTCCGTTCGCCCAAGCTGCTCTTCCAGGATGGTCGAGTTGCGAAGATCACAAAACATGATGGCCGCGTCGATTTCGTCACCATCGCCACGCCGGATTTCGCCCCCCAGAACGCGTGCGCCCGATCGCTTGCCAACATAGGTCTCTAGCAGAACCTGTGCGTTTTCACGCTGCATGAAGACTTCGTAGAACCGTGCAATGACCGATGAGCATTCAAACACCAAACCCAGATTTTCAGTGGTGAAGCCATCGGGATGATCGCAGGTCAACGTCAGAACATTGGTGCGGCCGTCCGAAAAGGGAAGGGGCATTGCGACATAGTCGGTTGCCCCCTTGGCGCGCAAATCCTCCATAATTGGAAAGCTGTTGTGAGGGTTGTCGTCATTCAGCCTTTGGCGCACACCACCCTGCCCGTTCGAAACATGCCGAAGCGGGCTGTTGATATAGGCCGGGTGATCGTGAATTTCGTATGTGGGCACGTTGGTTGAGATTTCGGCTTCACCCTTTTCCCAGATATAGTGTTTACCTGCGATCAGGGGGTGTAGCGACCAGACCAGAATGCTGAGGCGCTGAATCGCTATCCCGTGTTCCAGCATCTTCTCGGCCAGCGCCTTGGTGAAGTCTTCAGAGGTCGTAAGCTCGGACGCGCCGCGCATCAGCCAGTCAATCAAAGGGCCGCTGATACTGCCATCATCGGGTTCCCGAAGTCGATTTTCGCCCAGGTCGATCCGGTCATAGGCTGACGACAGGAAACCGATATGACCCTGAATCGCTTTGCTTTCCGGCAAAGCTTCTTCGTAGGCCCAGACACTGTTTTGCAGGCGTTGACCATTCAATACGACGTCGTGATAGGTCGCGGTTCCTTTGAATGGGCAAAAGGTCTGCAACTCGGTCTCTTCTCCAAGATCCACACATACGTCCTCGCGGGGGATATAGATTGTTGGGGACAGCCGGGTTTCATACATGACCTTGGCATTATCGCTTTTGGCCAAAAGTACATCGCCGCGGTAGATCGCGACCGATCCGTTCAACGATTCGACCGAAATTCGATACCCTGTGGATTGCGGTGTGGCGTGGACGTTCATGATCAACCTCCGAGGCGCATGTTCCCTAATGATGGGCATTTTTCCCGAATTTCCAAGGGGCAGAGATGACGGTTTCCCGGATAACCAGTGTGCGGAACCGTTTGGTCAGACCATCTGAATTACATCTTTGTCGATCGACAACATATAGCCTTTCTTAGCGATATTCTTGACCAGCAACTCACTGACCATCTGGTTTCCTAAGGCATCACGCAGCCGCTTGATCCGCGTCGCACCAGCGGCTTCTTCGCAATCCGAGGCGTCTTTGCCGGAAATGACGGCCTCAATCTGGGCGCCGGACAGCATTTCGTCGTCCAGTCTGGACTCGGCCAGAACCGCCAGCGTTTCCATCGCGGCAGGTGTCAGTTTGAAGTCCATATTGTTCAGATAAACCGTGTTTTCTTCGCGGCTGATCAGCAACGAGGTCACCTGAATGCCCGTCCTTTCGATCTGCGCCATCCGTCGGTTCAGCAGCACGAGCATCACCAGAAACACCAGCGCCGTGACGAGCATGGTGCTGGCGAAGACCAACAGAACAAAAATAACCATCCTGTAGCTGGACAGAGTATCCGCAAAGGCTGTTCCCGATTGTGCGAGAATTTCCAGCAGGCGGATCTCGGCCGGCGAGGTCAGGTCGCTTTCGACAAACAGCCGCTCAACGCGCGCGTTAAAGGCGTTGGCGTCGGGCAAGGTCCAGAACAGAAAAATGGCGGCGGTTATCAGAATCAGAACGATCGCCGCAATGCCGACGCCGACCAGCCGTGTCCCGGATCGCCGCGCTTCAGTAACGGAGATAGAATTTTCCGGCATTGGCCTTCCTTTTGTCCAACCCATCCGGCCCAAACACCGACATCACGTTCAGCAAGGTCCATCCTGAGCCGCGCAGGCGTTGCGAGATCTCTTTTTTTGCCTTGCCCTTGTCGCAGGCGGATACCTGCATGACGCCGTAGTGCAGGCGCAAAGGATTGTCCTGTTTGGCCTTGTAATCGGCATAGCATCCCGCCGCGGATGCGGCAGTACCGACCGATATCAGGGCGCAGACAGCCAGAGAAGAGAAGATCTGTTTCATAGGCTGCATCCTGCGCATGGCTCGGCGCGATATTCAATAACTCAAGGGGTTTCGGGGCGCTGATATTTGATAACACCCGCCCGTTATTGCGTGTCTTTCAGGGCTGCGACCAGTGTTGAGGTAAGGAAAACGGCCACCGCGCCGGATCGCCCTAGCACTTGGAAAAGGACAAATACCATGCACCGGAAATTCATTGCTCTGATCGTGGCCACGGCAATTGCCATCACCGGCGTTTCTGTGTCTCAGGCGCGGGCCGCAGATGCCAGGGATATACTCGGAGGGTTGGCCGCCATCGCGCTGATCGGCGCTGGTGTCCACTACTACAACAAAGAGAAAGACAAAGAGCGCGCCAGCCGAAACCGGGCACCTGTCTACAAGGCCAAGCCCGACCCCTCTTATTATCCTGTGCGTCCGCTACCGGGCCGTGTTGCCAAATACGACTTGCCACAAAAATGCCTGCGCACATTCGATAGATATTCGGCAAAGCGTCCGCTGCTGGGGCCTGGGTGTCTGAAGAAGCATTACAAGCATGTCAAAAGCCTGCCGCCAGAGTGCAAGGTCGGTTTCTGGAACGGCAAAAAAGTCAAGCGCGCTTATGAGCCTACCTGCCTACGCCAAAAAGGATACCGCGTGGTTTACCAGTAATCGCGTTCGAGCAGGAGCGGCGTCACAGAAGCGCCGCGGGGAAGGGGGCAGCGCAGTCTGCCCCCTCCTTTTTGCTTGCGATCGGTCTTGAAACACGGTCTTTCCAAGGCATGGCGAAACCTGATTACGAATTGGAAAAAGCCACCATTGCGCAGGGCTATAAACGGATCGCGGGTGTGGATGAGGTTGGCCGTGGTCCGTTGGCAGGCCCGGTGGTTGCTGCGGCGGTGATCCTGAACGCCGATGACATCCCCGAGGGGCTGAACGATTCAAAGAAGCTGACTGCCAAGCGCCGTGCCGGTCTGGATGCCGAAATACGCGCGCGGGCTGAGTTCGCAATAGCCGAAGCAAGTGTTGGTGAGATCGACGAACACAACATCTTGCGTGCATCGCACTTGGCGATGGAGCGCGCAGTCGCGTCGTTGGACCCGCCGCCGGACTATCTGTTGATCGACGGAAACTTGATCCCGCGCGGTCTGACGATTCCGGCCGAGGCTGTGGTCAAAGGCGATGCGCATTCGGTGTCGATAGCAGCGGCGTCGATCATCGCCAAAAACTGGCGCGATCAACTGATGGTGGATTTGGCGCAACAGCATCCGGGCTATGGCTGGGAGACAAACGCCGGTTATCCGTCAAAACAACACAGAGAAGCGCTGCAAAATCTTGGTGTGACCCCACACCATAGACGTTCGTTTAAACCTGTACACAATATCTTGTATCAAGAGTAAATCGTAAGTCGCTGATTCAAAAAAGAAATTGACGGCGAATCGTCTTTGACTCATCCTTGTATCAACCAAATGAGCGCAAAAGCGCCGTGGATACTTGAGGCAGTATAATGACGACAACCACCAAAAAGGGCGCGAAAGCGCTCCCTTTAAACACGATTCTATCCGGGGACTGCATCGACGTGATGAACAGTCTGCCCGAGGCATCGGTTGACCTGATCTTTGCGGACCCACCCTATAATTTGCAGTTGAAAGGTCAGTTACATCGGCCTGATAACAGTCAGGTGGATGCGGTTGATGACCACTGGGATCAGTTTTCCAGCTTTGCGGTCTATGACCAATTCACACGCGATTGGCTGAAGGCAGCGCATCGGCTGCTAAAGCCTAACGGCGCGATCTGGGTGATCGGCTCGTATCACAACATCTTCCGTGTGGGCTCGGCCCTGCAGGACGCGGGATACTGGATTTTGAACGACGTGGTGTGGCGCAAGTCGAACCCGATGCCAAATTTCCGTGGCAAGCGGTTCACCAACGCGCATGAGACGATGATCTGGGCGTCCAAGCGCGAGGGCGCGAAATACACGTTCAATTATGAGGCGCTGAAGGCCCTGAACGAAGGCGTTCAGATGCGCAGCGACTGGGTGCTGCCGATCTGCACTGGGCATGAACGTCTGAAAGATGAAAACGGCGACAAGGCACATCCGACGCAAAAGCCGGAATCGCTGTTGCACCGGGTTCTGATCGGGTCGACCAATCCCGGTGATGTGGTGCTGGATCCGTTCTTCGGCACGGGGACGACTGGTGCCGTGGCCAAGATGTTGGGGCGTGAGTTTATCGGCATCGAACGCGAGGAAAGCTATCGCAAGGTGGCCGAGAAACGCATCGCCAAGGTCCGTAAATTTGACCGCGAGGCGTTGGAGGTCAGCACCAGCAAACGCGCCGAGCCGCGCGTACCGTTCGGCCAGTTGGTCGAGCGCGGGATGCTACGCCCGGGTGAGGAATTGTATTCTATGAACCAGCGCCACAAGGCCAAGGTCCGCGCCGATGGCACGTTGGTGGGCGACAACGTCAAAGGCTCGATCCATCAGGTCGGGGCGCATCTGGAAAACGCGCCGTCCTGCAACGGCTGGACCTATTGGTGCTTCAAGCGCGACGGAAAGACCGTACCGATCGACGTGCTGCGTCAGCAGATCCGATCAGAGATGCATAACTGATTTCACGAATACCGCCGGTGCCTGTGGCCTGACACAAGGCACTAAGCCTTGCCCCGCCGATCTCGGCGGGGTCTTTTGTTTTTCGCATTCCCCTTTCGATGTGAGACTTCTAGGATGTGCAATGCACCGAAGGAGCTTCAGTCATGTCGGACACCGCAGCAAACGAAACTCGGTTCAGTCGATTTTTTGTGACGCGCCCGGATCAGTACGATCTGGATAACAAATATACCGAAGCCGCGTTAGAACGGCACAAGCGCGAAGGGCTGGAGTTGGCGGTCAGGGCGCGTTGGATCGCCATGGGTCTGACGGGAATATTGCTGATCTTCCTGAACCCGCATTGGGAAGTGATGTGGTATCATTTCATTCTACTATTGATTTGCGCAAACGGCTGGTTGATCCGCAGGGCTGGTCAGGTTGGGCAATCGCGCACCGAACTTCTGCTGATCTTCGTGGACCTTGTGATCATGACCTTGGGCATGATCGTGCCCAACCCGTTCAGCGATGACGTGCGGCCATTGGCCATGCAGTACCGGTTCGACAACTTTCAGTATTTCTTCATTATTTTGGCCGCAGGTACGCTGGCCTATTCATGGCGCACGGTTGTTGCAATCGGGTCGTGGACTGCGTTGATGTGGACGGTGGGATGGGTGATTGCGTGGTGGGTCTCGACCCCGATACCGGGCATTAGTGAACGTGTCGCGCAGGCTTTGTCAGGTTACCCGGATGTGGCTGAACTGCTTGACCCCAACAGCTTTATGCCGTCGCAGCGGGTTCAACAGGTGATCGTGTTTATGATGGTTGCTGTAACGCTTGGCATCTCGATGCGGCGTCTCAATCAACTGCTGTTGACCAATGCCGGTCTGGAGCGAGAGCGTGCAAACCTGTCCCGGTATTTCTCGCCAAATGTCGTCGATCAGTTAAGCCAGAATGACGAACCCCTCAAACAGGTGCGTAAGGAAAACATTGCGGTTCTGTTCATTGATATTGTCGGATTTACCAAATACGCCGCCGGGCGGGACCCTTATGAGGTGATCGAAGTTCTACGCGGTTTTCACGCCCGCATGGAGACCGAGGTCTTTCGGCATCATGGGACATTGGACAAGTATCTGGGCGACGGGTTGATGGCCACGTTTGGAACTCCGGTCCCAACCCCGCTGGATGCCACGAACGCTGTGGCCTGCGCCCGCGACATGGTGCGTGTAGTCGACCGTTGGAACGTCGAACGAAAACGTCAGGGTGAGCCCGAAATTCAAGTGGGCATTGGTGTCCACTATGGTTCGGTCGTACTGGGTGACATCGGGGCAAACAGGCTGGAGTTCGCCGTCATTGGCGATGCGGTCAACGTTGCCGCCAAGCTGGAGGCATTGACCCGCGAGTTCGGCGCGCGTGCCGTTCTGAGTGATGCAATAAACGTGCAATTGCAACAAGAAGGCCAAAACCTACCGGAAGTGATGGAAGGTTTTGCCAAGTACGAAAACCAGACAGTACGCGGTGTCGAGGAGCCGATGGACGTCTGGGTGCTATAGGGGCGGTCTCCCGCCGATTTCATGTGCATCAAAGATGCAAACAAATTCGTTGGGCCCGGCAGCGCGCTGATGCGCGCTGCGGTCAGGCCCTTGGCAAAGGATTTCGGGACGCGTTGTAGGGCGCCCAATCGGTGATTTCTGGATAATATTGCCGTCGCCAGGCCCGAACACGCGGGTTCATGACCCGGCGCCAAAGTGGTGGGACCATCGCGGCGACCGTCATCACCGGATAGCCAAATGGAAGTTGCGGCGCGGTGTCTTCCGAGTGATGTTGCAACAGCGGAAACCGGCGGTTGGGTTTGTAATGGTGATCCGAGTGCCTTTGCAGGTTGATCAGCAGCCAGTTGGACGCCTTTTGCGATGCGTTCCACGAATGGCGCGGCAGAACGTGTTCGTATTTTCCATCACCCAGGTGTTTGCGCGTCAGGCCATAGTGTTCGACATAGTTGACCAGCTCAAGCTGCCAGATAGCGACGCCTGCCTGAAGCAGGAACAGGGCCAAGCCCGACCAGCCACCAATCAGAAATGCCAGCAACAGCATCCCGCCTTGTAATGCCCAATACCGCCAGAAGGGGTTGGCGAGGTCGGTCCAGGGGCGGCTCTTGCGCGTCAGCTTGTCCTTTTCGGCGCGAAACGCCGACATCAGGCATTGCCACAAAACGCGGGGGTAGAACCGGTGAAACCCCTCGTTATAGCGCGCGGTTACGGGGTCCCGCGGGGTGCCGACATAACGGTGATGGACCAGCAGGTGTTCGGACCGGAAATGAGAATACAGGACCATCGCCAAAAGGATGTCGCCCAGCCAGCGTTCCATTCGGCCCTTCTGGTGCATCAGTTCGTGGCTGTAGTTGATGCCGATCGTGCCTGAAAGTACACCCATGCCAAAGAACAGGCCGATTTTTGACAGTGATGACAGGTGATCCGTATGCGATGCGTACCAGATCAGGCCATAGAGGGTCAGAAACTGCGCCGGAACCCACGCTTTGGTCAACAGGATATACCATTGCAAGGTTGCGTCAGAGGTGTCGGGTTCTGCGTTCCCCAGCTCAAGCCCCGTCAGCCGGTCCAATAGTGCAAAGGCCCACCAAGTCGACAGCGGCACCAGCAAGACCCACCATCCGCCCGCAAATGCGGTGATCCAGATCAGCGGGATCAGCAGGAAAGATACCCAGAACGGGAGGGCAGATTGCCAGCGACTGAGGGTTTCTGCTGCGATCATCGAGTGGCTCCGAACGATTGCGCCAAGATTAGTCCTAGTCTGGTATTCCGCACAATGGGTTACCGTGCGCGCCAAAGGTCATGCGCTTTGCGCATGACGGTCGGCAGATCGCTGGGTTGAAACCTATGTTTTTCCACGACAATCAGGTCTTCGGGATGCAAACCTCGGGGAAGCTGGGTGGTCCAAATTTGCAGGATCAGGTGGAAATGGGTGAACGTGTGGCGCACCTCACCCGATAGCTGCTGCCATTCTGCTGGAAACGGAGGGGAATTCTCGGGCGCGTCGGACCAGTCCGAGCCCGGCCAGCCCAACATGCCACCTAACAGGCCTTTGTCCGGACGCCGTTCCATCAGCATGTCGCCATTTTCGGCCTGAGCAATATAGATATGCCCGAATCGCGTTGGTTTCGGTTTCTTGGGGATCTTCCGAGGCAGGTCAGCCTGAGTTCCGGCGCTGCGCGCCTGGCAGGGGTCGCGCAAAGGACAGATGCCGCAAGCCGGGGACTTTGGCGTGCAGATTGTTGCCCCCAGATCCATCACCGCCTGCGCATAGTCGCCGGGTCTGCTGTCGGGCGTCAACACGGTGGCATGTTCCTTCAATACCGGTTTTGAACCCGGCAGGGGATCGTGAATATCGTAAAGGCGGGACATGACGCGTTCGACATTCCCGTCGAGCACAGTTTCGGGCCGGTCAAACGCAATCGCCGAGATTGCGGCAGCCGTATATGGGCCGATACCGGGCAGTTTCAGCAGGGCGTCATAGGTGTCGGGGAACGTTCCACCGTAATCATCTGTCACCACGCGCGCGCATTTCAACAGATTGCGGGCGCGGGCGTAATAGCCCAGCCCGGCCCACTCTGCCATGACTTGATCGTCGGGCGCTGATGCCAGAGCCTGAACGGATGGCCAGCGGGTCGTGAAGCGCAGGAAATAGTCCCGCACGGCAGCAACCGTGGTTTGCTGCAACATCACTTCGGACAGCCAGACGCGATAGGGATCGGGCTGCACCCCCGCAGCCCTGTCCGCAGGCCCGACCCGCCACGGCATTTCCCGCGCATGGCGGTCATACCAGGCCAGCAATTCCTTGCTTACGTTCAAATCGGCAGAGTCACGCAAGTTTTATGTATCTCCGTGTCGGGTTTCGCTGGCGCCCAGTGTCCTGCCCTTTACAATAGCGGCGCAAGAGTTGGAAACCAGATGCAGCGCAGACGTTCTTCGACCCGCGGGTTCAAACGCACCGCGACATTGCTGAACGACCAGATCAGGCACGCCGGTGAAAGCCGGGGGTTCGCCGTAACACGCCTTTTGACTCATTGGGCCGAAATTGTGGGTCAGGACATGGCCGCGATCGCGCGACCTGTGAAGGTTGGCTATGGAAAAGGCGGGATGGGGGCCACGCTGACTGTGCTGACCACCGGGCCGCAGGCTCCGATGCTGGAAATGCAAAAGGAACAATTGCGCGGTAAAGTGAACGCTGTCTACGGCTATAACGCGATCAGTCGGGTACGTATCACGCAGACAGCTCCGACCGGATTTGCCGAGGGGCAGGCTAGTTTCGACCACAAGCCGAAAGCGCCAAAACCCAAGATCGAACCAGAGATTGCGGCCGAGGCGGACCGCGCCGCGCGGGATGTTAACGACGGTGATCTGCGCGCAGCCCTTGAACGTCTGGGCCGTAACGTATTAACCAAACAAAAACGCTGAGAAAGGGCCATGACATGAGCCGTATTGCAACCGGAATCTGCGCGGCTGTCGCCATAGCCGCTGGCGGCTATTGGCTGTCGCTGTCCAATTCAAACTCTGCCTATCCGCTGATCAGCAGCGCCGAAGCGCAAGAGGCTGATCTGGACACATCGACCATCGTGGAAATGACACTGGGCGCCGAGGACGCACCTGTGGAGATCATAGAATACGCTTCCTATACCTGCCCGCATTGTGCAAATTTTCATGCTGGGCCGTACAAGCAACTGAAGAAAGACTTTATCGACACCGGTAAGGTCAAGTTCATCTACCGCGAAGTGTATTTTGACCGCTACGGCCTTTGGGCTTCAATGGTGGCGCGCTGCGGCGGGCCCGAGAAGTTCTTTGCTATTTCCGATCTGATTTATGATGGCCAGCCCGAATGGACCCGCGCTGGCGGCCCGGCTGAAATCGTGGATGAGCTGCGCAAGATCGGTCGTCTGGCCGGTATAGACAATGACCAGTTGGAAGCCTGCCTTCAGGACGGAACACGCGCGCAGACGCTGGTGGCCTGGTATCAGGAAAATGCCGAACGCGATGGCATCCAGGCAACCCCGTCGTTCCTTGTGAATGGCAATAAGGTCGACAACCAGTCTTACGATGACTTCAAAAAGCTGATCGAAGACGAGCTGGGAAGCTAAGTCTTGGGATGGCCGGTCTTTGGACCGGCCACAGATCAAGGTGAAGGGGCGGCTTGCAGAAGCAATTGCTTGACTTTGTCGCCCTCGTTCACGTTCAGGCGCACCGGCAGGGTTATGACTTTGCTGCGAAACGCGACTGGCAGGCGCACGGCATCCTTCTCTGTCGTGACCATCTGCGCTCCAAGCGCGCGCGCCTCAGTCTCGAGCCGCGTCATTAGTGCTGGCGTCAAGGGCTGGTGATCATCCAACGCTTCGGCACGCAAAAGGGTGGCACCCTGCTGGCGAAGGGTTGCAAAGAATTTCTCGGGATGGCCAATACCAGCAAAGGCCAGCACAGGCGTATCGGCCCAGTCCATTCCTGTTTGCAAAGGGGCAACCGCGCCGGTCGCATGGGGTACGGTCAGGGCGTTTCCCCAAGTATCCGCGAACTGGTTCTGCGCGTTTTGCTGTCCCAACGAAAGCACAAGATCGGCGCGTTTCAGGCCAATGTCGACGGGTTCCCGAAGGGGGCCAGCAGGAAGACACAGGCCGTTTCCAAAACCCCGCTCCGCGTCCACAACGATGATCGAGAAATCTTTGGCAACAGACGGGTTTTGAAACCCGTCATCAAGGACGATGACCGTGGCGCCTTCGGCTGCGGCAGCGCGCGCACCTGCCGCGCGGTCCTTGGCGACCCAAACATCTGCAAATGCTGCAAGGAGCAGCGGTTCGTCACCAACTTCGGCGGCGGAATGTTTGGCGGGATCAACCCGAACCGGGCCTTCCAGCGCGCCCCCATGTCCACGAGTAACCACATGCGTTGTGTGCCATGCGTCGCGCAACTGTTCGATGATCCAGATCACGGTTGGGGTTTTGCCCGTTCCACCCGCGTTCAGGTTACCGACGCAAATGACGGGCACACCGGGGTTCAGACCCGGCCCCGAGGCTACCCGGCGCGCGGTGGCGGCTGCATAAATACGCCCCAGCGGTGACAGAACCCGCGCTTGCAAGTTCAATCTGTCAGGGGTGGTGTTCCAGAAGTCAGGTGCTCGCATCAACTCAACTCCGCTGATCCAGACAATCTTGCACGATGTCGATCAGGTGATCTGCCTGGGGTGCGCCCTCGGTCACGATCTGCCATCCGGCCAAGGCCATGTCCGCTGCGCAATCCGGGGCCAGAAGAGAGACAACGGCATCACCAAGCTCAGTCGCGGATTTTACGGTTCGTGCCGCATTTGCCCGGTCCAATTGATCGTACAGTTGCTGATGGCGATGCACAAATGGGCCGTGAATGACCGCAGAGCCAAGCGCGGTCGCGATCAGCGGATCCTGTCCGCCCGCGCCGCGTTCCAGAGAACTGGCCATGAAGGTCACAGGTGAGACACGTTGCCAAAGACCCAGATCTTCAGGCTCTGCCGACAGGATGACCTGAGTGTTGTCTTCGATGGTTCCGCCATCGTCCCAGTTAATACAGCGCAGGTCCATGGATTCCAGGCGTCTGTGCAACGGACCGGCTTCGGAAATGTCGGCGACGTGAAGGACAAGCGCCAGTCGGGGCAGCATCCGCATGGCCTGACGATGCGCGCTGAGGACCGAGATGAACTCTTTGTCCTGAACCCATGCCGCCAGCCAGACCGGTCGGCCCGAAAAGGCATGCGTCATCTCGATCAACTCGTCTTCCGGCCAGGGGCGTGGGTTGGGGCTGACATGCAGGGGCGGAGAGACCTCGGCCTTGGACGAGGAGACACCCAACCGGCGAATATGGCGCACGACGTCCGGCGTGGTCGCAAGGATCGTGTGGAAACAGTCAAACGTATATCGGGTAATGTCCGGCAGCCAGCGCCCACCGCGTGCGACTTTGATGTCGACTTCAGCCTCGATCAGGATCAGCGGAATATCCCGCTCGGATGCGCGGGTGATCAGGTTGGGCATAAGCCCGCCGCCGATCCAAAGCCCGATATCCGGGCGCCAATGGTCCAGAAAAGCGCGGGCCGCACCGGTTTGTTCCGCAGGCAGATTAACCAACGGATGCGGGCAGGCATCCCATCTGGAAAGATCCGCCTCGGGCGGTGCAGACATGATGATCGAAAGTGTAGGGCGGGATTGCCGCAACCGCTGGCAAAAGTCGACGGCCGCGCGTTGCCGGTCCTGTGCTCCGACGTGGATCCAGATCACCTCACCATCAGGTCTGGGAATATAGGGATCGTCTGTCGCGTTGGGCACGCCCCAGGACAGGATGCGATACGCTGCAAGGCTGAGTGAGCGCGGCTTGCTCATGGGATAATCCCCGAGCCCCGCGGGTCAAGCTGTTCGAAAAGCAGATCGTGAACGGCAGTGCCAGCCGCAATAACTCCGGTCAGTCGGGGATGGGGGTTGTTGAACCGCAACGGCTGTCCAGCACGGTCGGAGCATACCCCGCCCGCCTCACGAATGATCAGGTCCCCGGCGGCGATATCCCATTCCCAACTGGGGCGAAGCGTCAGCATTCCGTCGAACCGGCCCTGAGCCACAAGCGCCAGACGATAGGCCAGCGAAGGCCGATAATTGCGAAGGAACTCGGGCGGGTGACCGTGCAGCCAATGGCGTGCGTCCAGATTGGGTTTTGCAGCCAGTATTTCGGCGGACTTCAAATCAGTGACGCCAGATACCCGGATCGGCGCGCCGTTCAGCGTCGCGCCTTGTCCCTTGGCGGCCGCATACAGCAAATCGCGACGCGGCAGGTAGATCACCGCCGCCGTCACCTCGCCATCTTCGGCAATGGCCAGAGAATGCGCCCATGTGCGTGACCCTTCGGCAAAACTGCGTGTGCCATCAATCGGGTCGATGATGAACACGCGGGATTTGCTCAACCGGTCCTGCGAATCCTCGGTCTCTTCGCTGAGCCAACCGTAACCGGGCCGGGCGGCAGGAAGATCCCGTTCAAGCATCGCGTTGACGGCCAGATCAGCCTCGGTGACCGGTCCTGCGCCATCCGGTTTGTCCCAGCGCCGCGCAGAACTGCCCGTGTAGCGCGTGGCGATCTTTCCGGCCTCCAGTGCGGCATCAATCAGCAGAGGCAGGTCAGTTGCCGGCAAGTGTCATTCCTTCGATCAGCAAGGACGGAACCACACGGGACAGGTATGTCCGCGCGTCGTTTGCCGGAATGATCCGTTTGAGCATATCGCGTAAGTTGCCTGCGATGGTGCATTCGTTGACCGGATAGGCAATCTCGCCGTTTTCGACCCAGAAACCGGATGCACCGCGCGAATAGTCGCCCGTGTTCGGGTTGATCGTCGATCCGATCATTGAAGTTACAAGCAACCCTGTGCCCATGTCGCGCAGCAATTCCGCTCGGCTTTGATCCCCTTGTGTCAGGCTCAGGTTCCAGTTGCTGGGCGATGGTGGGCCGGACACGCCCCGCGCGGCGTTCCCGGTTGATGCCATATCAAGCTTGCGCGCACTGGACAGGTCAAGGGTCCAGCCGGTCAGGGTGCCGCCTTCAACGATGGCCCTGCGTCGGGTGGGCAGACCTTCGGCATCGAAGGGGCGCGAACCCGAAATACGCGGGCGGTGCGGGTCTTCGATCAGCGACAGGTGGTCAGGCAGAACCTGTTCACCCAGACGATCGGACAGCCAGGATGCGCCACGCGCGATGGCCGCGCCGTTGCTGGCCCCCAGAAGATGACCAATCAGCGATGACGAAATGCGCTCATCAAACAGAACCGGATACGTCCCTGTTGCGGGTTGGCGGGCGCCGACCTGTTGCACGGCGCGTTCTCCGGCACTTTGGCCGATATCAGTCGGGCTGCGCAGGTCTGACTGGAACGTGCGGCTGTCGCCGTCGTAATCACGCTCCATCCCGGTGCCTTCACCGGAGATCGCAACGCAGGATGTGGATCGGCTGCTGCGCACATAGCCGCCGGAAAACCCGTTCGTGGCGGCCAGATGGACGCGATGCGTCCTGTATGAGGCGGCCGCGTCAGAAACTTGAGTAACGCCCTGAACGGAAAGCGCCGCTGCCTCGGCCGCCAGCGCGTCCTGCATCAGATCTTCGGCAGAAGGTTCGGCTGTGGGGTCAAAGAGTTCCAGTGCCTCAATGTCCCAATCCGTTGCAAGCTGGTCAGATTGGGCAAGGCCTGTATAGGGGTCTTCGGGTGCTTCACGCGCCATGGCAACAGCGCGTTCGGCCATAGCCTTCAGGGTTTCCGGGCGGCTGTCCGAGCTGGAAACAATAGCTTGGCGTTTCCCGAGAAAAACGCGCAGCCCCAAATCGGTACCTTCCGACCGTTCCGCATGTTCCAGCGCCCCGCCACGGACCTCGACCGAGACCGATGATCCGTCAAGCACGATGGTATCTGCTGCTTCGGCTCCGGCTTTTATGGCCGTTTCCAACAGGACTTGGCTGATGTCTTCAGGTGTTCGGGTCATGAGGTCTCCGGTCTGTATACATTGGACCTAGCGTTGCACCGCGCCGCTCGCAAGACCTGAAGCCGGGCAAGGGCGAATCCGGAATTCAAACTATGGTGCAAATTGGACCCTGGTGAGGTTTTCGACGAAGCTCCAAGGGTCGCTGATCACGGCACATTGCCTGAAACTATGGAAATCAGCCTGCCGGATCGGGCCTGTGCCTTCGTCCGTCAATTTGATCTGACAGCCTGGCAGCAGCGTCGAGAGAAGGCCGGTTGGCCTTCTCTCGCAAATGGTTACTTGAGGCGTTGACCGTTGGCCACGATATGCCCGTCTTCGGTAAACTCGATTTTCGAGTTCAGCGTATCGGGTTCTTCACCGGGAACAGCCATCAAACCCATCATCATCCTCGCGCCCAGTGCGTCGCTGTCCGAAATCAGGCCCATGCCGATCAGTTTGTCGATCAGTGTATTCGCGCCAGTCAGCGTCAGGTTTGCAGCCCCTGTCGGGTTAGGCAATCCGCCTAGTTCTTCGGTGTTGCTGTTGTCGAAGGTAAAGTCACCGGTACCCGTCAGCTTTGCCCCGACCAGCGAGATCAGCAGTTCGTTGATCTTGAGAGAGTGCAGTTCGCCCGGTGCATCTTCGGCGAATTCCAGCGATTCTACGGCTTCGGGATCGAAGAAGTTGGTCAAGACCTTGGCCGTGCCCGACGTATCAATCGAAATCGTAGCCGGATCGCGCGGAAGTGCGCCCGCCGGATCAAACATGCTCCACAACACGTCGGACATGGTGAAATCGGTCATGTTGATGGCAAATCCAAAGGGCTGGATTTCTTCGGACTGCTGAATGGGAAACTCGAACTTCAGCCCGGCATTGGCCATCGCTATTTCGATCGGGAAAGGAAGGTCAGCAGTTGTCACGGCCAGTTTTGCGCTGTTTTGTTCAACGTCATAGGCCAGCCGCTGTGCGTCAAAGCTGGCGGCAAAGCGGCCGCCCTCGGACTCGCTGCCCAACGAGAACGCCTCGCCATCGCTGGTGCCCGCCATCGCGGTCGTGCCAGAGCCGTATGTGAACAGGCCCGAAAACTCGAACCCGGCGTCGTAAAAGGCTTGCGGGTCCGACATGTCAAAATCGGACGGGATCACGCTGGTGCCTTCAAAATCAAGCTGGCTGAGGTTGCCGTCGATCTTTGCGGTTTCGTCGCTTTCGGGATCTTCGAATACCAGACCATAGGTCAGTCCAGCGGCCTTGAACGTCTGATCAACACTACGGTTTTCGCCAACCTTCATCCGCGAACTGCCGGTCAGGCCGTTCATTTCCATATTGGCGCCAAGGATATCGCCTGGCATTTCTTCACCGTTGACCTCTACACCATCCAGTTTGATGCCAAGCGACGCCGCGGAATAGTCATAGGTCATATCTTCGGGCGCGCCGGATACAACCATTTCAAGGCCGCTATGGGTGTAGAGAATATTGGCCGAGAAAGTCTCGCCCTCACCCTCGCCTGAAACGGTCATGGGGAAGCTTTCGGGGAAACCGATGTTGACAGTCCCGTCCCCGTTTTCGGTAAGGGTCATCTGCGGAACCAGCATCTGGAATGTGGCGTCTTCCTCTGGCAGAGCCATCGCGATGCTCATGTCGCTGACGCTTGTCACGTTTCCGTCGACGGATTGTTCGCCGGACACGGTATATCCCATCTGGGTAAGATAGGACTGCCAGTCGTTCCAGACATCCCGCGCGGTCAAATCGGCCAGCGCGCCCTGAGTCACAATGGCATAGGCAAATACTGCGCCGCAGCTACGGCGAAGAAAAACGGACATTATAGAACCCTTCTTGATAAATCTTGCGCGCATCGTCGTGTCTGTGGCGGCGGGCGTCAAGGGGCAAGGGGTGGACCCTTTCCCCCTTCGCACGGTAGAGGTTCACACAATTTAAAAACAACGGAGGTACAGGGTTCACATGCAAGGGAAAACCGTACTGATCACAGGGGCAAGCCGCGGCATCGGGGCCGAGGCAGGGCGTGTTTTTGCCGCAGCCGGGGCAAACGTCGCTCTGGTCGCGCGCAGCCGCGATGAAATTGCAACTTTGGCCGACGCGCTGGGCGAAAACGCACTGGCACTGCAATGCGACGTGAGCGATTTTGCTCAGGTGGAACAAGCCGTTGCCGATTGCGTGGACAGGTTTGGTGGATTGGACGTTTTAATCGGGAATGCAGGTGTTATTGACCCGATCTTTCACATGTCCAGCGCC
Source organism: Ruegeria sp. HKCCD7221 (assembly GCF_013031225.1). Classification (NCBI taxonomy): domain Bacteria; kingdom Pseudomonadati; phylum Pseudomonadota; class Alphaproteobacteria; order Rhodobacterales; family Roseobacteraceae; genus Ruegeria; species Ruegeria sp. HKCCD7221. The sequence goes on along the minus strand of NZ_WPZE01000006.1, from coordinate 117,488 downwards.
GATGTCGCGGCGTGGAGCAGTGCGATCGACATCAACCTGAAGGGGGTCTTTTACGGAATGCGCGCGGCACTGCCCGTGATGCGTGCGGCCGGTGGCGGCACTGTGCTGACCGTATCCTCAGGCGCGGCTTCAAACCCTATCGAGGCGTGGAGCCATTATTGCGCCTCGAAAGCGGGGGCGAAGATGCTGACTGAGTGCTTGCATCTTGAAGAAGCTATTCACGGCATCCGCGCGATGGGGTTGTCGCCCGGAACCGTCGCCACCGATATGCAGCGCGTCATCAAGGCAAGCGGCATCAACGCGGTAAGCCAACTTGATTGGAGCGATCATATCCCGGCTGATTGGCCTGCCCGTGCGTTGCTTTGGATGTGTTCCGAGGATGCGGATGAGTTTCTGGGCACTGAAATTTCGCTTAGGCGCGAAGACATTCGGCAAAGGGTGGGGCTGACGTGATCCAACTGACCAAGACTAACGGGTTGTGGACCGTCACTCTGAACAACCCGGGCAAGGCCAATGCATTGACCGGGGCGATGCTAGCCGAACTGTGTGAAATCGCAGAAAATGCGACTGAGGCTCGCGCCCTGATCCTGACCGGTGCAGGAAAGGTTTTCAGCGCCGGTGCCGATCTGGACGAAGCCCGCGCGGGCCTTGCGACCTCGGACCTGTGGGAGCGTTTGTCAGGTGCCATCGCCGCCTTGCCATGCCTGACAGTCGCTGCACTGAACGGCACATTGGCCGGTGGTGCCAATGGTATGGTTCTGGCCTGCGATCTGCGTATTGCGGTGCCATCGGCCAAGTTCTTTTACCCGGTGATGAAGCTTGGATTTCTGCCGCAACCTTCGGACCCAAAGCGTATGGCGGCATTGATCGGCCCGGCACGCACCAAGATGATTTTGATGGCGGGACAAAAGATAACTGCGGATGAGGCGTATTCCTTTGGTCTGGTGGATCGCGTTGTAGAACCTGACCTGCTGATGCAAACGGCGCATGAGCTGGTTGCCGACAGTGTGCAGGCCGATCTCAGAATCGCGCAGGGTATCGCAAGGCTGTGCGAATGAGGTTATCCGCCCTTCGGTTGCGCGTGTCTGATCCGGAACGATTGTCGGCATTTTACCGGGACATTCTTGGCATGACTGTCCAAGGCCAAGGGGTGTGCCAACGTGTCGGCTACGGCGGCCCTGACGCCGACGTGGTCATGATGCCGGGTGGCGGCAAATACAGCCACGATCAGGGGCAACGATATTGGAAGATCGGAATAACCCTGCCGGATGTGGATCTGGCGGCAACCTTCCTGCGTGAAAAGGGGGTGGAGGTTTCGGAGCCGAAGCAATTTCTGGATATCGGTTACATGTGCCATCTCAAAGACCCCGAGGGCTTCGTGATCGAACTCTTGCAGTGGGATTTTGAAGGTAATCGGCCTGAAAATGCGGCCACTTCGTCACACCCCTTTACAGAAGCGCGTCTTGGTCAGATCACGCTGCGCACGGGCGATATCGCTGCCGAGGATGCATTTTGCCGCGTGCAGGGGATGCGCTTGTTGTCTATGCAGGATGTTGCGCAATACGGGTTTGACCTGCATTTCTATGCGTTCACGGATGAAACGCCCCCAAATGCGGATTTATGGGCTGTCGAAAACCGGGAATGGCTGTGGAAAAGGCCGTATACCACTCTGGAGTTTCAGCATGTTGCCGGTGGAACGTTCGCGCCTTCCCCGGACTATCGCGGGCTTGAGGTCAGCGGGCTTTCGTCCCCGGTACGGGACGCGTTTGGGGATCAAGTTTGGCCCGAATAACTATCGCGCACGCCTGCGCCCCGGCACTTTCGAGCGAAAACTGGGCGGGCGCTTGCGAACCCAAGTCAGGAATTTTTCCAACCTTGGATGAGCGCGCAAAGCCTCTACTGTATTGAATTCCCGCGCCAACTGGCCCTCGGTCAGGGTTGCGTGGATTTCTTTGTGGCAGATCACGTGCAGTAAAACGGTGGGCCCGCCCTTGCCCCCTTTGAGTTTTGGGATCAGATGGTGCAGGCTGCCGTGCCCATCTGGTATCGGACGGTCGCAAAGTGGGCAGATTGGATCAATTTCTGACATAACTTGGCAAGAGTTGCGTCGGATTCGGCAGAAGGCAATAGGACAGGAATGGCACAGGCAGTGGTGATCGGGGCAGGGCCCGCTGGCCTGATTGCTGCGCAAGAGCTTGCAGCGGCTGGTCATGACGTATTAGTGGCCGAGGCCAAGCCATCGGTCGCGCGCAAGTTCCTGATGGCCGGGAAGTCTGGCTTGAACCTGACCAAGGATGAGCCATTCGAGGACCTGATGCAATTCTATGGTCCCGCTGCCCGGTGGCTGCGTCCTATCGTGGCCGAATTTGACGCAACCCATGTTCAGGACTGGGCCCGTGATCTGGGGCAGGAAGTGTTTACCGGGTCTACTGGGCGCGTGTTTCCAACTGCGATGAAAGCCTCCCCCTTGCTGCGCGCATGGCTGGGTCGGCTCGGGTCGGCTGGCGTTGAGATCAAAACGCGCTGGAGGTGGATCGGATGGGAGGACGGAGCTCTGGTATTCGAAACCCCCGACGGCAAACAAAGCGTAAACTCGGATGCAACGATTTTGGCACTGGGCGGTGCAAGTTGGGCGCGGTTGGGCTCTGACGGGCAGTGGGCCCCAATTCTGGCGGCCAAAGGGATTCCACTTGCCCCGTTTGAACCGTCGAATTCGGCCCTTTCGGTGGATTGGAGTCATCACATGCGCCCTCATTTCGGTGCGGCCCTGAAGTCGATTCAATGGGTGGCCGGGGACGCCACCAGTCGGGGAGAGGCCACGATTTCCGCCAATGGGCTGGAGGGCGGAGGGTTGTATTCATTGACCCCAGCCCTGCGCCAAGGTGCTTCGTTGTTTGTCGATCTGACGCCTGACCTGAACACGTCGGTCCTGACAGAACGCCTTTCAGCCAAAAAGTCCAAGACAACCGTGTCGCAGTGGTTGAAGAAATCACTGCGACTGCCCCCTCAAAAAGTCGCGCTGTTCCACGAAATGACAAAGGGTGAAGTTCTTGCGCCCGCGAAATTGATCTCTGCGATCAAACGCTTACCCATTCATCACGCCGGTTTGCGCCCCATGGATGAGGCGATCTCGACAGCCGGAGGCGTTGCCAAAGCCGCCGTGGATGACAAGCTTATGCTCACGTCTTTGCCGGGGGTGTTTTGTGCTGGTGAAATGCTGGATTGGGAGGCCCCGACCGGGGGCTATTTGCTAACGGCATGTCTGGCAACCGGGCGCTGGGCTGGTCGCAGGGCTTGCGAGTGGCTGGAAACCGGGCGCTAACGCGGCCGTGCCAGCATCGCCAGACGGATCATCGCCCGTTCAACAAGTGCCATTGCCGGGGCTGTCTGACCTGCGGACCGCAATGTCAGGTCCGTATCTGTCAGAACAGTCAGGGCAGTCTGAAGTTTCGCGGCACCCCAACCTTGCGCTTGCCGTACAATCCGATCGCGGCGCTTGCCGTAGATCGGTGGGCGCATTTTGCCGATCCCCTGCGCCGCACCACCGGGGTCTGAGGCACATGCATACAACGTGCGGAAATGCCGAGTGGCGCCGATACACAACGCGACCGCATCAGTGCCCTGCGATTGCAACCTTCGGATCAGCGGACCGATCTCTCCGGCGCGACCCTCGGCAACGACGTTGAGAACATCATCCAACGCGGCTTCGGTCGAGCGTGGGGCACAAGCTTCGATATCTTCGATCGTCAGTTCAGTTGCGTCGCCGGACTTGTAAAGCGACAGTTTTCCAACGGTTTGAGAGAAGTCGCCGGGGCTGATGCCAGCAGCCAACTCGGTCAGGGCCGACATGGAATCGCGAGGGATGTTCTTCAAACCGGCTTGTGTCAGAACCCGCTCAATCTCGTTGCGCGAAGGCGGATCATCGTAAATTCCGGTCGCAAACGCTGCAGGATGTGCCTCGAATGCCTTGCGCATTTTTGAACTGGCCTTGAGCTGCCCAGCCGTAACGACAATCTGCGCATCGCCGGGGCGCCAATCCTCCAGCGCCGCAAGGATCGCAGGCGCTGCTGCATCTGTTGCGTCTTCGACCAGAACAGCGCGGGAGCCGGGAAAGAAGCCAACTGCCTTTACCGCATCCAAAAGCGCTGCGGGGTCCGTGCGCAAGTCGGCCCCCGGCAATCGGGTCAGGCGCATCTCTTCTTCGGCATTTGGGCCCAACAGCGCCGCAAGAACCTGCTGGCGCTTCAGCGCCACGCGCATGGCGTCGGCCCCGTAGATCAGCAGACCGGTCTTGTCTGCGTCCGGTTTAGCGAAATAGCCGTCGGCCTCGCGCGGGCTGAGTTTCATTGAGTCAGGCCCGGTGCCGCGTAAAGGCGGCTGACGATCTGATCAGAGAGAATGACCATCAACCGGTCAGTGGCGTCGCGCTCATCCGCAAGGGTCGACACTGTCGAACCCGCTGCCGAATACCCGACAAAGTCCGAAACCGTTCCAGAAGTCATAACCTGACCTGTTTCATTCGACTTAAGGGCGAATCTGGCACGGCCCTCGATCGTATACCGGTCGGTTTCGTTGGTGGTCCGGATGGCCGCGCGCCGCGTCTGGGTGACCAGATTTACATCCAGTTGGTAGTCTTTGACTGAGCCCGAACTGCGACCCAGCCGTTGTTCCAGATTTTGAACCAGCAAATAGCTTTCAACATCATTTGGGGCGGAAACCTGGACCTTTCCGTTCAGGGCATCGCCTGATCCTCCGGGGGCGTAAACGGGTTCAAAACCGCAGGCGGCTAGCGCCAGCGGCAGCATTAACAGGGTTCTGCGGTCAAACAACGACATTCACGATCCGGCCTGGGACAACAATCACCTTCTTCGGTGCATTGCCATCCAGCGCCTTTTGCACAGCTTCGGTGCTGAGCGCGATTTTTTCAACCTCTGCCTTGTCCATATCCTTGGGAACGCTGATTTCCGCGCGGCGTTTGCCGTTGATCTGGATCGGCAGGGTGACGGTATCGTCAACCAGCATCGCCTCATCCGCGGCGGGCCAGGGGGCGGTGGCAACCAGCCCCTCGCCGCCCAGTAACTGCCACAGTTCCTCTGACAGGTGTGGTGTCATGGGGGACATAAGTTGCGCCAGCGTCTTGGCGGCCTGACATTTGGCGTCAGAGCCCGCCTTGGACTTGGCCAACGTGTTGGTAAAGGCATAAAGCTTGGCGATGGACGCGTTGAAGCCAAAGGATTCGACCCCGCCCGATACATCGTGGATGGCTTTGTGCATCTCACGCAGCAGGGTTTCGTCTTCGGCATTGGCCGGAGCGTCCGATTCCGCGATTTCCGACGCGATGCGATGCACGCGGCTCAGGTGCTTGAACGCGGCCTCGGCCCCCGATGCGGTCCATTCAACGTCACGCTCTGGCGGCGAATCGGACAGAACGAACCAGCGGGCGGTATCTGCGCCAAAGGCCGAAATGATGCTGACCGGATCCACCACGTTCTTCTTGGATTTCGACATTTTGGCCGAGGGGATGATCTCAACCTCGGTGCCGTCGGCCAGCTTGCCGTCGGTCACATCCTCGGGCAGGTGATAAACCGGGCGGCCATTGGCGTCGCGGGTCTGGTAGATCTCATGCGTGACCATGCCTTGCGTGAACAGCGCATCGAACGGTTCAATCGCCTTTTTTGGCAGGTGGCCGGTGATCTGCATCGCCCGCGCAAAAAAGCGGGAATAAAGCAGGTGCAGAATCGCGTGCTCGATCCCGCCGATATACTGGTCGACATTCATCCAGTATTCGGCTTCGGCCAGATCGGTGGGTGTTTCGGCGCGCGGAGCGGTGAACCGGGCGAAATACCACGACGAATCGACGAACGTGTCCATCGTGTCGGTTTCACGCTTGGCCGGTGCTCCACAGGACGGGCAAACGCAGTCGCGCCAGGTCGGGTGACGGTCCAGCGGGTTGCCGGGTTTGTCAAAGGTCACATCGTCGGGCAGGCGGACCGGCAGGTTCTCTTTCTTCTCGGGCACCACGCCGCAGGTATCACAATGCACAACGGGAATCGGGCAGCCCCAATAGCGTTGGCGGCTTAGCCCCCAATCGCGCAGACGGTACTTGGTGACACCTTGGCCCCATCCGGCCTTTTCAGCGAAATCGACGGTGGTGTTGATGGCCTCGTCGCCTGTTGCCTCGGTCAGGCCAGCGAAGTGGTTCACCCAGCGGACTTTTTCGGTTTTCAGCGGAACGAATGCGAGCTTGTCGACCGGAGACTCATCGTCCATTGCAAAGAAGGTATCGACCACGGGCAGGCCGTATTTGCGGCAGAAATCCAGATCGCGCTGGTCATGTGCGGGGCAGGCAAAGATCGCGCCGGTGCCATAATCCATCAGGATGAAGTTAGCGATCCAGACCGGCAGTTCCCAATTCGGGTCCAGCGGGTGTTTTACTTTGATGCCGGTGTCATAGCCCAGCTTCTCGGCGGTTTCGATGGCCTCTTCCGTGGTGCCACCCTTGCGGCATTCCGCAACAAATTCAGCAACTTCTGGGTTTTCCGCCTCAAGCTGTTTGGCGATCGGATGGTCGGGTGAAATACCGACGAAAGACGCCCCCATCAGCGTATCAGGGCGGGTCGTGTAGACTGTGATCGGTTCGCCGCCATCAGTGCGTTCAAAGCCGAACTGCAAGCCGCGCGACTTGCCGATCCAGTTTTCCTGCATCAGGCGGACTTTGGCAGGCCAGTTGTCCAGCGTATCCAGCGCGTCCAGCAATTCCTCGGAATAGTCGGAAATCTTGAAGAACCACTGCGTCAGTTCCCGGCGCTCGACCAGCGCACCCGAGCGCCAGCCGCGGCCGTTTTCCACCTGTTCATTGGCCAGAACGGTCATATCGACGGGATCCCAGTTCACCACGGCGTTCTTGCGGTAAACCAGACCAGCCTCGAGCATATCCAAAAACAGCGCCTGTTGCTGGCCGTAATATTCCGGATCACAGGTTGCAAACTCGCGCGACCAGTCGATCGACAGACCCAGCGGTTTCATCTGACCGCGCATGTCGGCGATATTGCCATAGGTCCAGTCTTTGGGGTGGCCGCCAATGGCCATCGCCGCGTTTTCCGCAGGCATCCCAAACGCGTCCCAGCCCATCGGGTGCAGCACATTGTGGCCGGTTGCCAGTTTGTGCCGCGCGATCACGTCGCCCATCGTGTAATTGCGCACATGGCCCATATGGATTCGGCCAGACGGGTAGGGGAACATCTCAAGCACGTAATATTTCGGCTTATCCGCCTTGTGGTTGGCGGTGAAGATCCCGGCCTTGTCCCAGGCCTCTTGCCATTTAGCTTCGATTTCGTTGGCCGAGTAGCGCGACATCGTGCGGTCCTTCATGAATGAAAACGCCGGGAATGAACCCGGCGTGGTAATATTGTGATTTTCGGCGGGTTGCTAGAGCTTGTTGTCCGCAATGCGCAACTGACGGGCGCGGGACAGGATGGCATCCTCGACCGCGCGTGTAGTTGCGGCGCTGACCGGTGCGCCGCCGCTGGATTGCAATGCCACCGACAAAGAGCGCGCCGCCAGAGCCGGGTCGCTGATATGAACCGTCGCCCGATACGAGCGTCCGCCACCCGGGGGTGTCCCGTAACCCGTTACAATTATGCCAGTAAATGGGTCGACCTCTTGTACGGGCAGGAAATTCAATACATCCAGCGACGCCGCCCACAGATAGCGGTTCACATTTGTAACCTGCTCTGCGTTTCTGGTGTCGAATACATCCCAGATGGTCGAACGGTTGGGATCGTTCAGTTCGCGTTCGCTTGATCGTCCGCTGTCTGTATTAAGCAGATCAGGGTTCGGCGCGGCCCCTCGATTCTGTCCGCAGGCCGACACTGCGGCAGCCACTATGATCAAACCGATAATCGTCTGCAGGCGCATCGTCGACTGGTCCTGTTTCACTTGGTCTCGTTCGTTCAGTGATACTCCTAGACAAGGTCCAGTGCGGCAACAACCCTCTTATTGTAACAAATAAGCGGTATTGCTGATGCTTTAAGGCTCAAAACGGACTGTGGCATCCTTGCACCAATCTGTTGCCAATACGGGCTGTCCAATTATGCAGTGCTTGCGCGAAGGGGGCAAAAAGAGCGAAACGGTTCCCGTGCTGAGACATGTGCTGAGGCATGTGTCGAGTAGAAAAACTTTGAAACCGAGGGAAACAAGATGAAAAAAGTTCTCTTCGCATCGACCGCTCTGATCGCAACCGCAAGTGTTGCAGCGGCCGATGTACGCTTTAGCGGTTACGGCCGCTTTGGTATTGGATACCAAGAAGACCGCACCGGTTCGGTTGCGAACTTCACCACCACCGCAAGCGGTGACATTGTTCGCGGAACCGGCACCAACGCCAACGCGACTGTCGACACCGACAACACCATCCTGATCTCGCGCTTCCGTCTGAACATCGACGGCGTCGTTGAAACCGATGGCGGCGTTGAGTTCTCGGCTCGTGTTCGTCTGCAGGCTGACGAAAACGCCGGCAACGGTGAAGCAAACGCAGCCGGCCTGAACGGCGCACGCTTCTCGGTCATCTACGGTGGTCTGCGTGTTGACGCGGGCAACGTTGCAGGTGCCTTCGACAACTTGGCAAACTACTACGGTAACGAGCCGGGCCTGGAAAACTTCATCGGCCAGTACTCGGGCGTTAACTACAGCTTCCTGGGTTACTCGTCGACCGGTTCGGGTTCGAACGCTGTGTTCTTCCAGTACGCAGTTGGCGACTTCGCATTCGGCGCATCGTATGACCAGGCAACCGTTGCTCTGGGCGGCGTTCCTGAAGATGCAGACCGCTGGGACATCAGCGCGACCTACACCTTCAACAACATCACCGCAGCTCTGGCCTATGGTCAGACCGACGCGGGTTCGTTCGGCGATGACCCTGACCTGCTGGTCTTCACCCTGGGTGGTGAATGGGGCGACTTCTCGGGCACCCTGTTTGTTGGTGACGAAAGCGACACCGCTCCGAACGCAGCTGGTGAAGCAACCGACGACACCTTCTACGGTCTGTCGGCAGCTTACAACGTTGGTTCGGCTCTGACCCTGACCGCCGCTTACGGTGACGGTTCGGCTGACGGTGACACCCGTCAGTATGGTATCGGCGCAATCTACGACCTGGGTGGCGGTGCATCGCTGCGCGGTGGTATCGGCGACACCAAAGTCGGCAGCGCAGACAGCACCATCCGTGCTGACTTCGGTGCTCAGTTCAACTTCTAAGTTGATCTGAACCGCAAGGTTTAAGGGCAGGTCTTCGGACCTGCCCTTTTCTTTTGGGCTGACATGGTGTTTTGCTGCCTCAAACCAATTGAGGATCCCCATGTCGCTGCATGATATCGCCACTCGTATCCAAAAAGCTGAAACCGCTGCCGGGCGGCCAAACGGGTCTGTTAAGCTGATTGCCGTGTCCAAGGTACAGCCGAACGAACGCGTTCGCGGTGTTCTGGATGAGGGGCACCGCTGTTTTGGGGAAAACAGGGTGCAAGAGGCCATGGGGAAATGGCCCGACTTCATGCGGGACTATTCTGATATTGATCTGCATCTGATCGGACCGCTCCAGACGAACAAGGCGCGTCAGGCCATGGAGTTGTTCAGCGCGATACACTCTGTTGATCGCCCCAAGCTCGCCAGAACGCTGGCGCGTCTAGCGCAAGAGATCGGAGCCTGTCCCGACCTGTTCATACAAGTGAATACCGGGGAAGAGGATCATAAGGCCGGTGTCATACCTGCCGAGGCAGATGCATTCATCGCCGAATGCCGTGATCTGGATCTGCCATTGGCCGGGTTGATGTGTATCCCTCCGGTCGAGGAAGAGCCCGCGCTGCATTTTGCGCTGCTTGCCAAAATCGCAGACCGGAACGGGCTAACGGGGCTGTCCATGGGCATGAGTGGTGATTTTGAAAAGGCCATCGCATTGGGCGCAACCCATGTGCGTGTCGGATCGGCGATCTTTGGCGAGCGTGTCAAACCGCAGGAATAATCAGCCGCGTATCGGGTGTTATCCTTCCGGCGATCCAATGAAGGTGTTCCCTTCGAAACGCAACGCAACCTTCGGTGGGATAGCCGGGCCTTCTCCATTGATGCAGAAAGATTGCCGAACCTTTTCCCGGGACCGCATTAGGCCAGTTCCAGTCGGTAAGCAAAACCAGATCGTATAAGGGATCTGCCCGGCGCAGCTTTTCATGGCTGAACGGGTAGGGCGCGCTGACCAGTTGGTTATATCGGTTATCGCTGCTGTCATCCGACCACAGATCCCACGGCCCAATCGGGATGGCCAATGGGCTCGGCGCCGCGATCCGGTCAGGGCGGTAAAGCATACCGACGATACGGTGAACACCGGTCGGGGTTGCGCCGTCGCCCTCACGCTTGGTGTTGCTGAGCCCACCCTTGCCGATCGAACAGGGAAACGTGCGCCCGGCAAACCGGACGCCGCGCGGTGTAAGCACGAGGTCAGAGGGCATCAAAGCAGATGGCCCGATTTTTCCGCCTTGGTCGCCAGATACCCGCGATTATGGGCTGTTTCTCCGACCTTCAGCGGGACGCGTTCCGTAACGGCGATTCCCGTTTTTTCCATCATCGCGATCTTGGCCGGATTGTTGGTCAGCAATCGGACAGCACTGAACCCCAGAGATTTCAAGATATCCGAACCCAAACGAAAATCCCGTTCGTCATCCTCGAATCCCAGCCGATGGTTGGCCTCGACCGTGTCGAAGCCCTGATCTTGAAGGAAATAGGCCCGCATCTTATTGGCCAGCCCGATACCGCGCCCTTCTTGGTTCAGATACAACAGCACCCCGGCCCCTTCCGTTCCCATCTGGGCAAGCGCACCCCGAAGCTGCGGGCCGCAATCGCATTTCAGGCTGCCCATGAGATCGCCCGTAAAGCAGGCCGAGTGCAAACGGGCCAATACGGGTTTACTACGGTCGGGACGTCCGATTTCGATGGCGTAATGTTCCTCGCCGCCATCTTCCGGACGAAAGACGTGAAGCCGCCCGGCCTCGGACACCTCCATGGGCAGGCGCGCGGCTACCACTTCGTTCAGAATGCTGCGGTCTGCCAGATGCGGTGCTGCCCGGGTGTGATCAATGCAGGTGAGGCCATGTGCGCTGGCAAAGGCGCGCCCGTCATCAATGGGGACAACAACGGCTGCGGGAAGCAAGCGGGCGGATTTGGTCAGGGCAATGGCGATACGATGCAGGCTGGAGCTGCCCTGACGTTGCGTCATCAGGGGGCCTTTCATCGGTGCGTTCAGATCATCGGACGGGTCGGCGACCGCTTGAACCCAACCGATATCCGCATCGGCTGGAATAATCACCCGTGCCAAATCCCCATCATAGGCTCGCGCCCTGAGCGTTTCTGCCCGGCGCACGGTAATGGCGACGACCGGTTCACCGCCCAGCCCGCGCAAATCCGCAAGCCGTTGGGCGCTTAGTGTTTCTGACGCGATTGCAAGAACGCTGAAGCCGCTGTCATCTGTCAGGATGACAGGCACACCCATACGCAGGTCCGCACGCGCGCGTGCCAGCAGTTCCGAGATATCCGGGATGAGACTCATTTATGTTACCCTGTAACGATTAGCCCTTCCTGTAGCCTGATCGGACGGAAATGTGAAACATTTCCTCATCATCAGACACGAGGGCGTGAGACGATTGCAGCAAACCTTGTTGATTGCATCTTTGACGCGCAAGTGGTGGAAAAGGCTTAGGAGGACCAGATATGGCACAGCTTAAGAAAATCCTGCTGGTGGACGACGACGAAGATCTTCGTGAAGCTCTGAGTGAGCAGCTTGTGATGACCGAAGACTTTGACGTGTTCGAAGCGTCCGACGGGCAGTCCGCCATGGAGCGCGCACGCGAAGCGATCTATGATCTGGTTATTCTGGATGTCGGCCTTCCAGATACCGATGGTCGCGAACTGTGCCGCCTGATGCGCAAGCAGGGTGTCAAAAGTCCGATCCTGATGCTGACGGGGCACGATAGCGACGCCGACACCATTCTGGGCCTTGATGCCGGTGCCAATGATTACGTACCCAAGCCTTTCAAATTCCCGGTCCTTCTGGCCCGTATCCGTGCCCAACTGCGCCAGCACGAACAGTCCGAGGACGCGGTCTTTGTTCTTGGGCCGTATACCTTCAAGCCTGCGATGAAGATGCTCATCACCGAAGATGACCGGAAAATCAGGCTGACCGAGAAAGAGACAAATATCCTCAAGTTCCTCTACCGCTCGGCCGACGGTGTGGTTGCGCGTGATGTGCTGCTGCACGAGGTTTGGGGATACAATGCCGGTGTCACCACGCATACGCTGGAAACCCACATCTACCGCCTGCGCCAGAAGATCGAGCCCGATCCGTCGAACGCGCGCCTTTTGGTCACAGAGTCGGGCGGATATCGTCTTGTGTCGTAACTTTGATGGAATGATGCAGATCAAAGTGATACTCTGGAGATATATTTAGGTTACTCCCAACCCGTGCATGTCCGGGTAATGACATGTACCTCCCTGTTGGACTGCCGGGCCTGATGGCCCGGCTTTTTTTGTGGGAGGGAGTGTTGGACTGGCGCAAGTGGACGGCATTTGCGCAACTGCAGAAATCCACAGTGCAGAGCCGGTCTCAGCGAATTTGTAGTTGCAGTGTCCCACTCGTCGGGGTCGAATGGGCGGTGAGTGGCGGACAACTATTTTGTCGCGGTCCACGCTCACCAAAGACTGAACCAAAGGCCGATGTTAATGTCCATCAAAAACGACAAACCCGTTGATACCGACAGACGACCCTCGCAGCGTATTCTGATGGACGTGCCACGCCGGGCATGGTTTCGCGGGAGCACGGTGAATAAGCGGCCCAAGCTTTCCGCCATGACGATGCAGCAGGACGCGGTGGGAGCCGTCCTCCACGGTTGGGAGCCGGACCAGCCGGCGATTACTTCAGAGACGCAAATTACAGCGTTTGGGTCCTGCTTTGCTGCCAATATTTCCGACTGGTTGGCTCGAAGAAACTTCCGTGTTCTCACTCGAGATGAGGCTCACGCGAATGCTTATGTAGTCTCCATGGGAGAAGGCATGGTGAATTCATTTGCTATCCGGCAGCAATTCGAATGGGCTTGGGAAAATAAGGTCTTCGAACAACCGCTTTGGCATGGCTACAAGGCCGAAGAGTTCGGATATGATGAGGATATCCGCTTGCAGACTAAAGCGATCTTTGATGAGACGGATGTATTCATTTTGACTTTTGGACTAAGCGAAGTCTGGTACGATGAACCGACGGGCAACGTTTTCTGGCGTACTATTCCCAAAGACGCCTACGACCCTACTCGCCACAAGTTTCGATTGTCCAGCGTCGCCGAGAATAGCGACAACATTCGCGCAATTTGCGAGCTGATCCGAAAGCATCGTCCATCCGCAAAAGTTATTTTGACCCTTTCCCCGGTGCCGCTGATTGCCACGTTCAGGGAAATTTCGTGCATTTCCGCAAACTCGGTTTCCAAGTCAGTTCTGCGCGTAGCTCTCGACGAAGTGGTATCTGAGTATTCTGGTGACGATATGATTCACTATTGGCCGTCGTACGAACTTGTCATGGATGTGTTTCGGCAGCCGTTCATGTCCGATAACCGGCATCCGAAGCGGCCTGTCCTCGATTTTATTATGACGTTGTTTGAGAGCATCTGGTGCGTACAAGAGCAAAAGGAAGATGATGTTAACCTCTCGGAGGCTTGGATCCGCGCGCTTGTCGCATCCGGCGAATTGCCGAAACGGGTCGTTAAATTACTTGACGCGCGTGACTTCACTGCCTTGAAAAACTTCACTGAACATCGAGGACTCCATGAGAATGGCGAGGTTGATCAGGCGCGCAGAGCCTTGCTTGCTGAACTCGCCGTCCTGTTGGAAACGCAGGAACGACAATTGAAGAGCGCTGAGGTCGAGGATCAAACTTAGCAAACTACGTGTTCTAGAAACGTCGGCGATGTGGATAGCGAAACGGTGCTTTGTCCGCAGAACAGACTTGCAGTCTCTTTCCCCATGGCACCCCATCCCAACCCACGCTAACCTCCGCGCAACCGACGACAGAGGATTCCCCAATGCCCTTTACCCTTGCCACCTGGAACATCAACTCGGTCCGTCTGCGCGAGCCTATCGTGCTGAAATTGCTGCGCGACGAAGCCCCCGATGTGCTGTGTCTGCAAGAGTGTAAATCGCCGGTCGAGAAAATCCCGACCGAAGGCTTTGCGGAACTGGGCTATACCCACATGGTTGCGCGTGGGCAGAAGGGATATAATGGCGTTGCGATCCTGTCGCGTATCCCGATGGAGGAAGTGGGCGACAAGGATTTCGCCGGTCTCGGCCACGCCCGCCACATCGCGGCACGGCTGGAAAACGGCGTGACCATTCAGAACTTCTATGTCCCCGCAGGTGGCGATGTGCCGGATCGTGAGGTGAATGAGAAGTTTGGGCAGAAGCTGGATTACCTCACCGACATGCGCGACTGGTTCCATGCTGAAAAGCCCGAAAAGTCCATTCTGGTGGGTGATCTGAACATCGCCCCGCGCGAGGATGATGTTTGGTCGCACAAGCAACTGCTCAAGGTCGTTTCGCACACGCCGATCGAGGTTGAAGCGCTGGCCGAGACGCAGGATGCAGGCGGATGGGTCGATGTCACCCGCCAGGATATCCCCGAGGGGCAGCTTTACAGCTGGTGGTCGTACCGTGCGCGCGATTGGGATGCGGTCGATAAGGGACGGCGGCTGGATCACGTCTGGGCCACGCCTGATATCTCGAACGCGGGGCATTCCAGCCGCGTGTTGCGCGATGCGCGCGGGTGGGAAAAGCCAAGCGACCACGCTCCGGTCTTTGCCACTTTCGACCTTTAATTCTGCAATTCAACCCTTGGTTTCTGCCCTATGCGGTTGCATATAGGGCGCAAGTTCGAACGAAAGAGTGAGTGTCATGGACCTTCTGAACAGCGCAGCCAGCCCCGATACAGCGGATCTGATCAAGGACGGGTCCGAGGCCACGTTTATGGCCGACGTCGTCGAGGCTTCGCAGGAAACTCCGATCATCGTGGATTTCTGGGCGCCATGGTGCGGGCCGTGCAAAACTCTGGGACCTCTGCTGGAAGACGCTGTGACCGCCGCCAAGGGCGCAGTGAAGATGGTCAAGATCAACGTGGACGAGGCGCAGATGATCGCCTCGCAAATGCGTATTCAGTCTATTCCGACCGTCTATGCGTTTTTCAAGGGTCAGCCGGTTGACGGGTTTCAAGGCGCGTTGCCGGGGTCCGAGATCAAGGCATTTGTCGACCGTGTCATCGAAGCAGCAGGGGGCGAAAGCCCAGGCGGGCAATTGGATGACGCCGTTCAAGCGGCCGAAGAAATGCTGTCGGAAGGCGCCGCTGCGGACGCGGCGCAGACCTTTGCTGCCATTCTGGGCGAGGATCCGAACCATGCGGCGGCTTATGGCGGTTTGGTGCGCGCCCATATCGCAGCCGGTGATCTGGAACAGGCCGAGGCCATTTTGAACGGTGCCCCTGCCGAAATTTCCACCTCTGCCGAAGTGGAGGCGGCGCATGCGCAACTGGAACTGGCCAAACAAGCCGCGGATGCGGGCCCTGTGGCCGAACTGACTGCGGCGGTTCAGGCTGACGCGGACAACTATCAGGCCCGGTTCGACCTAGCGCAGGCGTTGCATGCCAATGGTGACGTGGAAGAGGCCGTAAGCCAGTTGCTTGAACTGTTCCGTCGGGATCGCGAATGGAACGACGGCGCAGCCAAGGCGCAGTTGTTCACGATCTTCGACGCGCTCAAGCCAAACGACCCGATTGTTCTGAATGGGCGGCGCAAACTCAGCTCGATGATATTTGCCTAATCTCTGATCAGAGCTACACTGGGGTACATGATGCATCCCGCTGATCTGCCGGAAACGGTTTCCGTCTTCCCTTTGCCCGGGGCGCTGCTGTTGCCCCGCTCGCGCCTGCCGCTGCACATTTTCGAGCCGCGCTATCTGCAGATGTTGGACGACTCCCTGAAAACGCCCGAGCGTTTGATCGGGATGGTGCAGCCGAACCCCTGCCAAAGCGACGACGACAAGCTGCACCAGATCGGCTGCGCGGGGCGGGTGACGCAGTTTTCGGAAACCGAAGATGGCCGTTACCTGATTACGCTGACCGGGATTTCGCGCTTTCGCGTCAAGTCCGAGTTGGACGCCTTTACCCCTTATCGTCGCTGCCAGGTGTCCTGGGATGGGTTTGACCGCGACTTGGGCCGGGCCGAACAAGATGACGGGTTCAACCGCACAAACTTTCTGACACTGCTAGAGCGGTTTTTCTCGTCCCGGCAGCTATCGACCGACTGGGACTCGTTGAAGGACGCGGATGATGAACTGCTGGTCAACTCGCTGTCCATGCTGCTGGATTTCGACCCCGAGGAAAAACAGGCCTTGCTAGAAGCGCCCTGCCTGCGTACCCGTCGCGAAACTTTGGTAACACTGATCGAATTCGCCATGCGCGGCGGATCGAGCGAGGAAAAGCTGCAATGACCACACCTGAACATGCCTTTGACCGCCGTATGCTTGAGGCGTTGATTTGCCCGCAGACGCAGACAACCCTGCACTATGATGCGGAAAAGCAGGAACTGGTCTCAAAGGCTGCGGGGCTGGCTTTTCCGATCCGCAACGGCATTCCGGTGATGCTGGTCGACGAGGCGCGGCAACTGGATTAAATCGGACGCCCCTGAAGCAGTTTCGGCAGGTCCCCGGTCAGCCCGGCGGCCTCGCGCACGAAGCCCCGGCGCAGGCCCGGAAGTGACCCGACGATCCCCATCCCGATGTCGCGCCCAACGCGTAACAGGGGGTTGTCATTTGAAAACAGCTTGTTGAACACGTCTGTCGCCATCGCCAGCGACGCCGTGTCAAAACGGCGCCATTCCTGATAGCGCTCCAGCACCAGAACCGACCCGATATCCTCGCCGCGCCGTCCGGCCAGGGTCAGCACCTCGGCCAGCGCACCCACGTCCCGCAACCCGGCATTAAGCCCCTGACCGGCGATAGGGTGCATACCGTGTGCGGCATCTCCGACTAGGGCCATTCGTTCGCCAATGAATGCGTTCGCGATCGTCAGGTTCAAAGGATAAGTGAACCGATCCCCGGCCAGCTTGATATCACCAAGGAAATCACCAAAGCGAGGGCGCAGGACCTGCAGATAATCCGCTTCGGGTAGGGCATTGATGCGTTTTGCAGCGTCGGTCCGTTCGCTCCAGACAATCGAGCTGCGGTTGCCGGTTAATGGCAGGATCGCAAGCGGACCCGGCGGCATGAAAAACTGATGCGCGATACCGTGATGGGGCAGGTCATGTTCGATGGCGCAGACCAGAGCAGTCTGTCCGTAATCCCATCCGCTGCGCTTGATGCCTGCACGCGCAGCCGTGCCGCTGCGGCGACCATCGCACCCCACAAGCAGGCAGCCCGTCAGGGTCGAGCCGTCATTCAGAGTTAGGGTGACGCCCGTTGCGTCGTGATCCTGCGCAATGACTGTTCGGCCACTGATCTGCGTGATGTTGCAGTCCGCGTCGATCGCATCCAAAAAGGCTCGGCGCAGATGGCGATCCTCGACCATGTATCCCATCGGGCCTTCTTCGATCTCGGCGTGATCGAAATGCATGAAGAAGGGTGATGGCCCGGTCCCTGCGTGCCCGTCCGTGACCTTGATCTCAAGCATCGGCTGGGCGTGGTCGGCGACCCGTTCCCACACACCAATTGTTTGCAGCAAGCGTTGAGAGGCCAACGCAAGCGCATAGGCACGCCCGTCGAAGGCGGCGTTTTTCCGAACTTTCTCGGCCAAGGTGTCGATGATCGTGACGGTATGCCCGGTCTGAGCCAATGCTAGTGCCAATGCGGGGCCGTTCAGACCGCCACCAACGATCAGGATATCGGGCTTGTGTTCCATGCCGTGCAATATGCGCGCCCTTTCGGGATTGTCCATATGCGGTCCTGTCGCTACCGTCGCCCAAAGCGAATTTTTCCAAGGGGGTAGGAATGCAGGATTGGTTGACCATGACCGCGTGTGATCTGGGCCGAGGCATTGGAATGGGCCAGATCGACCCCGTCGAATTGACCGAAACCTACCTGTCCGCCATTACCGCGCACCCCCACCGGGACCGCATTTATGCCCGCGTTACCGACACACGCGCCCGCGCCGAGGCCGAAGCTGCGCGCGTGCGGGTCAAACTGGGCTTGCGCCGGTCCCTGCTAGATGGTGTGCCGATCAGTTGGAAAGACTTGTTCGATACCGCTGGAACCGAGACCGAGGCCGGAACAGCCCTTTTAAAAGGGCGCGTCCCTGACCGGGATGCGGTTGTTGTCAGAAATGCAACGGCGATGGGGGCGGTTTGTCTGGGCAAGACCCATATGAGCGAACTGGCCTTTTCCGGGCTGGGTCTGAACCCGATCACCGGAACGCCGCCCTGTATCGACGATGTCGACGCGGTGCCGGGCGGGTCTTCCTCGGGTGCTGCAGCATCGGTCGCGTGGGGGCTGGCCGCGGGCGGTATTGGGTCGGACACAGGAGGGTCGGTCCGTATTCCTTCGGCTTGGAACAATCTTGTCGGGTTGAAGACCACGGCAGGGCGCGTAACGCTTGAGGGGACTGTGCCCTTGTGTTTGCGGTTTGATACGATTGGCCCATTGGCGCGTTCTGTCGAGGACGCCGCCCATCTGTTGGCGCTGCTGGAAGGCGGCACGCCCGCTGACCTGCGGGGTGCAACGCTGCAGGGCCGCCGTTTCGCCGATTTGCAGAACGTGGCCAAGGATGATCTGCGGGATGGCCCGGGCGCGGCTTACGAATCCGCACTGGACCGTTTGCGAGAGGCCGGAGCCGAGATTGTCCCGCTAGAGGTGCCCGAACTGAACGACGCCATGAGCCTGTCCGGTGTCCTCTATACGACCGAAGCCTACGGTCTGTGGCGCGACGTGATCGAGGCCAACCCCGATGCAATGTACCCAGAGATTCTGGAGCGGTTCCGCGCGGGCAAGAACGTGTCAGGGCCGGATTACATTGCGGCCTGGTCCCGGTTGAAAGCCTGCCGGACCGCATGGGATGCGGCGACGGCCGGTTTTGACGCAGTGCTGGCCCCAACCGCGCCGATACTTCCCCCAAATCTTGAGCGGTTGATGACGGATCATGACTACTATGTCACCGAGAACCTGCTGGCATTGCGCAACACCCGGATCGGCAATCTGATGGGATTGGCCGCGCTGACCGTTCCGACGGGAACGGCGGGGTGCGGGTTGATGATGATGGGGTATCCGGGATCGGAAGAAGCGCTTTTGCGGGTGGGTGCGGCGGTCGAAACCGCTCTGGCGTGAATGCCACAATCCCCTGATTCGGCGTCGCTTTGTCTGGACGAAGCGGAATCCGACCTGTAATCTGCCAAAAAACGGGGCGAAAACGATCCCGGCATTGAGGCAGTAGTTATGAATTTTCCCGAGCGGTTCTCGAACCTACCGGAATATGCTTTCCCGCGTCTGCGCACCCTGTTGGATCATCACCAGCCGGGCGGTGATGTCATTCACATGACCATCGGCGCGCCCATGCACGATTTTCCCGCATGGGTGACAGATGTAATCATGGAAAACGCGGCCGGATTTCAGGGATACCCCCCAAATGAGGGCTCTCCTGCGCTGCGTGGCGCAATCACCGATTGGATCAATCGCCGGTATGGTGTGACGATGGACCCAAACGCCAATGTCATGGCGCTGAACGGTACGCGCGAGGGGCTGTACAACGCGGCAATGGCATTGTGTCCCGAGGAAAAGAACGGTCATAAACCGGTCATCCTATGCCCCAACCCCTTTTATCAGGTCTATATGGTCGCCTCGATCTCGATCGGGGCCGAGCCGGTATTTGTGTCTGCCACCGCTGCAACCGGCCATCTGCCGGACTACGCAGGTCTGCCCGAGGATGTTCTCAACCGCACGGTTGCGGCCTATTTCTGTTCCCCGGCCAATCCGCAGGGCGCGGTGGCGTCGCGCGACTACTGGGCCGAACTGATCCGGCTGGCCGAAAAATACGATTTCCGCATCTTCGCGGATGAATGCTATTCCGAGATCTACCGCGATGAGGTCCCGACCGGCGTTTTGACCGTCGCGCAGGAACTGGGCGCAGATCCTGAGCGGATCACATTGTTCAATTCGCTATCCAAGCGGTCAAACGTCGCCGGCTTGCGTTCCGGCCTGATCGCAGGTGGCCCCGAGACGATCAAACGGGTCAAACAACTGCGCAACTACGCGGGCGCACCCTTGCCGCTGCCTTTGCAGGCGGCTGCGGCAAAGCTGTGGGCGGATGAGGCGCATGTGGCCGAGAACCGCGCGCTCTATCAGGCAAAATACGCCATTGCGGATCAGGTATTCGCTGGCATTCAGGGGTATATGGCACCGCAGGCCGGGTTTTTCCTTTGGTTGCCGGTCGATAATGGCGAAGAAACCGCATTGAAGCTGTGGCAGGAAACCGGGGTCCGGGTACTTCCGGGCGCATATCTTTCTCAAGGCGATCCGGGGCAAAACCCGGGCGAACAATTTATCCGGGCTGCTTTGGTGGCCCCAAAAACAGAGTTGCAGCAAGGGCTGATCAAGCTCCGCGACTGCATCTATTCGTGAGGTACGAGGGCAAAATGGCATCATATAACGCGCGCAATCGCGATCCTTTGCTGGACAGTACGACGCAAGCCGCCATTGAGCGGCGCAGTAAAGAGCTGATCGGCATTGCCTTGATTCTGCTGGGCCTGGCCGCAGCCGCGATGATCTGGTCTTACACGCCGGACGATCCCAACTGGATGGTGTCGACCGATGCGCCGGTGCAGAATTGGATGGGCCGGATCGGTGCGTCGATTGCCGCGCCCCTGTTCATGATTGTCGGCTGGGGCAGTTGGAGCATCGCGCTGGTTCTGATCGGATGGGGCGTGCGATTTGCAGGTCATTTTGGCGAAGAACGTGCGATTGCCCGGCTGATCTTTGCCCCGATCTGGATCGCGATTGTTTCCGTTTACGCGGCAACGCTTGTCCCGGGCGAGGCGTGGCGTACCACACACAGCTTTGGGCTGGGTGGTCTTTTTGGCGACACGGTTATGGGCGCTTTGCTGACGCTGTTGCCGATCTCATCGCATTTCATGGTCAAGGTGATGTCTTTGGCCATGGCGATCGGAATGTTGTCGCTTGGCGTGTTTGTTCTGGGGTTCACCAAGGATGATGTGCGCAAAGGGTTCCGTGTATTCCTGTTGGGTCTGGTCATGTCATACGATGGGTTGATGAACCTGCTGGGCCGGGGCGCCGCAGCGACAGCGCAGGCCGCCCGTGATCGCCGCGCGCAATGGGACGACCGTAAAACGGCAAGGGCAGAAGCCGCCGAAGCTGTTTTTGAAGATGAACTGGCCTATGCCGACCCCGTATTCGACGAACCCCCACTCGAGTCGCCGGAGTCTGTGAAAACAGGCCTTCTTGCGCGGATGCCTTCCCTGATCCGCCGCCCAGAGCCGATGCCCGAGCCTGAACTGCTGGATCGTGAACCTGTTGCTGGGTATGATGAGATGCCGGGTGAAGACCGCATTCGGTCAAAAATTTCCGCCGCCGTGCGCAACCGCAAAGTCGCAACCGGCGAGATGACGCCTGAGCCGGATCCGAACCTGCCGTTGACCAAGGGGCGCGGCAGGGGGCCGGATCCGCTTATCCTGAATGCAGGCGGGGCTGGTGACTTGCCGCCTGAACCCCCGATGACGTCGGCGGGTTTGCCGGTGGAACCGATGATGTCGGCACCTCTGACAGACGATTGGCAAGAGTCTGTCGTGCAAGAGGATACGCTCGGCGCGGATTACGAAGAGGGGGCCGTGTTTGAAGATGTGGCAGAACCGGCTCCGCAACAGCGCCCGGCTGTAAAAATCCCGGTTGCCGAACCCCGCAAACCAGTGGTTGCACAGCCTGTGCGCCGCGCACCGCAACCGTCGCGCCGTGCGCAGGCCGAGGCACAGCCAGCGCTGTCCTTCGAGGAAAAGCATTCTGATTTCGAACTGCCGCCCTTGGGACTGCTGTCGAACCCCTCCAGTATTCAGCGCCACCACCTGAGCGATGAGGCGCTGGAGGAAAACGCGCGGATGCTGGAAAACGTGCTGGACGATTACGGCGTGAAGGGTGAGATCGTCAGCGTCCGCCCTGGCCCCGTTGTGACCATGTACGAGCTGGAGCCCGCTCCGGGCCTGAAAGCTAGCCGGGTGATTGGTCTGGCGGATGATATCGCGCGGTCCATGTCGGCGCTGTCGGCGCGGGTTTCGACATTGCCGGGCCGCTCGGTAATCGGGATCGAACTGCCCAACGAAAACCGCGAAATGGTGGTGCTGCGCGAAATCCTCGCCAGCCGGGACTTTGGCGACGGCAACCACGCGTTGCCGCTGGCCTTGGGTAAGGATATCGGTGGTGAATCCGTTGTGGCGAACCTTGCGAAGATGCCTCACCTGCTGATCGCGGGGACCACGGGGTCCGGTAAGTCGGTGGCGATCAACACGATGATCCTGTCGCTGCTGTACAAGCTGACGCCGGATGAATGCCGCCTGATCATGATTGACCCCAAGATGCTGGAACTTTCGGTTTACGACGGCATCCCGCATCTGCTGTCCCCTGTTGTGACCGACCCGAAAAAGGCTGTGGTTGCCCTGAAATGGGTCGTGGGTGAGATGGAGGATCGTTATCGCAAGATGTCCAAAATGGGCGTGCGCAACATCGCAGGCTACAACGGCCGTGTGAAAGACGCGCTGGCCAAGGGTGAAATGTTCAGCCGCACGGTCCAGACCGGATTCGATGATGAAACGGGCGAACCCGTGTTCGAGACCGAAGAATTCGCGCCTGAAGCTATGCCCTATATCGTGGTCATCGTCGACGAGATGGCCGACCTGATGATGGTTGCAGGTAAAGAGATCGAAGCCTGCATTCAGCGTCTGGCTCAGATGGCGCGGGCTTCGGGTATTCACCTGATCATGGCCACGCAACGACCTTCGGTCGATGTGATTACCGGTACGATCAAGGCGAACTTCCCCACCCGGATTTCGTTTCAGGTGACGTCCAAGGTCGACAGCCGCACCATTCTGGGCGAGATGGGTGCCGAACAACTGCTGGGGCAGGGGGACATGCTCTATATGGCGGGTGGTGCCAAGATCACGCGCTGCCATGGTCCGTTTGTCTCGGATGAAGAGGTCGAGGAAATCGTCAGCCACCTGAAACAGTTCGGCCCGCCAGATTACATGAGCGGCGTCGTAGATGGCCCGGCCGAGGAAAAAGCCGACAATATTGACGCCGTGCTGGGCCTGAACACTGGTGGCAACACGAACGGTGAGGACGCTTTGTACGATCAGGCCGTGGCGATCGTGATCAAGGATCGAAAATGTTCGACCTCGTATATTCAGCGAAAACTCGCCATCGGATACAACAAAGCCGCGCGACTGGTCGAGCAGATGGAGGATGAAGGCGTTGTTTCCTCGGCAAACCATGTCGGAAAACGCGAAATCCTTGTGCCCGAGCAGTAAGTGGCTTTGCGGAGTACCGCCGTATCAAAATCAAGTGACGCGCTGAAATTATGGGTTTCAGCGCGTCTGCTGTTTTAGGCACCCCTGAAATCGGATTTGGATATTTAATAACAGCGGCGAAACGCATATCTGGTAGATCATGAAACAGATTGCTTTTGCCCTGGCCCTGACGCTGGCTGCGCCGGCTGCGTGGGCCGCTGAAAAACTGCCTTTGTCGCAGATCTCCAACTATCTCAACGGTCTGAAAACCGTTGAGACCACGTTTACGCAGGTCAATGATGACGGTTCATTGAGCACTGGTAAACTGTGGATGGAACGGCCGGGCAAGATGCGGTTTGAATATGATCCACCAAACAGCGCGGTTGTTCTGGCGCGTGCAGGAACGGTTCAGATATTCGACCCGAAATCCAACCAACCACCCGAGCAATACCCGCTGAAGCGCACACCGTTGTCGCTGGTACTGGCGCGCAACGTCAATCTGGGGCAGGCCAATATGGTCGTCGGGCATGAGTTTGACGGAACAGCCACGGTCGTTACCGCTCAGGACCCGAAAAATCCCGATTCGGGCCGGATTGAGTTGATGTTCACTGGCGATCCGATAGAGCTGCGCAAATGGGTCATCCACGACAATGCCGGTAGCCAGACTACTGTTTTGCTGGGCCAATTGGATACGGATAACAGGTTGGATCAAAGCCTGTTTTCCAACCGCGCGCGAAGCGGGTCAGGCAATCGCTGACCCGCTGAGTTCTCTTAGTACCGACAGCCGGCCAACTGTGCCTGATACAGCTTGGCGCGCGCATCCACGTCATTTGCGACGTTCAACAGCCAAGTCTTGCTGTAGTGGCTACCACGTGCATATCCCGTATGACCTTCGTGATAGGCGAGATACTGGTTGCGCGTGTCGCTGGGATGAATCCCGTTCCGCTCATAGCTTTTGTTCATGTACCAGCCGATGAAATCCGAAGCGTCCCGGATACGGTCGCGCTTGGCACGGCGTTTGCCGGTCTCTTTCTGGTATTCATCCCAGGTTCCGTCCAGTGCCTGACTGAACCCATAGGCGCTGCTTTGACGGCCCATCGGGATGACGCCCAACACGTATTGATGCGGTGTCCTTGCGTCATGGCGATAGCGGCTTTCCTGATAGATAGTCGCCATCTGGACGTGAACCGGGACGCCCCATTTGCGCTCGGTGCTTTTGAATGCTTTGATATAATCCGGCCGTTCGCGCGCAATGCTGCACGCGTCATTTAGCTTGCTGGGCGGTTGCTTTGACCCGCCCCCACAGGATGCCAAAAGCAGCACCCCGAAGAGTACGATAAGAATTCTGCTCATGTGCCTCGTGCCTTTTTTCTTTATTCTAGCGCAGATTGCGCTCCGAGGAAATCACAATCGCTATAGAACGATAGCTAGAATAATAGGCAAAGCGGCAACAGACAGAACAGTTGAGACCATGACCAGCCCGGCGACGGCGTCTGAATCTGCGTCAAACCGCTCGGCCAGCAGGTATGAAGTCACCGCAACCGGCGTGCACATTTGCACAAGCAGCACCCCAAATGCGACGGCATCAAGGTCAAACGCCACCGCGATCCCCCACCCTAAAACAAAGCAAACCGCGAGTTTGAGCAATGAAAGCCAGATGGCCTGACCCAACTTGCGGGTGGTCAGGCGCGCGATGGCGACGCCCACTGTGATCAACATCATGGGAATCGCCATTTGTCCCAGCAAGTCCAGTGTATTGGTCAGAAAGACCGGGGTCTCCCATCCGCGCCACAGGAACAGCACGCCGAGCAATGTGGCCCATACCATCGGTTCGCGGGCAACTTTGACAAACGCGCCTTTGCCCGCGACCAGATAGATGCCGTAAGTGAACGAAAGTAACGCGGTAACGGCCAGAAACACGACCGCAAACCCCAAACCCGCCTGACCAAAGGCAAACAGGCACAAGGGCAATCCAAGATTTCCGGTGTTCCCAAAGATCAACGGCGCCAGATACGTCCGTCGATCCAATCCGCCAAGCCGCACGAATACCTCAAAGGCAACTGCAAGCACGACGTGACCCGCAATGGCCGCCACAGTGAAACGCGTCAGTTCACCGGCCGGGATCTCGGTCTGCATCAGCGCAACAAAGATAAGGCTGGGCACCGCAAGGGTAACCGCAAGGCGGGTTACAAACTGCAGCCTGTATTCAAACCCCAGTTTGACCCAGACAAAGCCGATACCCGCCAAAAGAAAGACAGGGGCCACGATTTCAAAGACTGTCAGTAAGAGGTTCACAGACTGTTTCCCTAAATTTCAGATCAATGATTGGCATTCTCGCGCGGAAAGAGGTAGTAAGACCCTTGGGGGCTGTGAAAATGCTTAAGACAAACGCCAAGTACCGTTTGGGCCAGGTGGTCCGCCACAAAAAACATCCCTTTCGGGGGGTGATTTTCGACGTGGATCCAGAGTTTTCCAATACCGAAGAATGGTATCAGGCCATTCCGGAAGACAGCCGCCCGATCAAGGATCAGCCGTTCTATCATTTGTTGGCAGAGAATGATCAATCCTTCTATGTTGCTTATGTTTCTGAACAAAACCTGATTGCCGATCAGTCGGGCGAACCTGTGGAACATCCTGATATCCCCGACATGTTCGGCCCGTTCGAAAACGGGGCATATCCGCTGCACTTTCATTTGAACTGATCGGGTGCGCGCTCTGCGCTCGGATCAATATCCCAGCGCACAACCGTCTTTCCTGGGATCGCTTCCGCCTTCCAAGACGCCATCTTCACGGATCCTGATTGCCTGGGCGCCGCCAAGTGGTGTTTCTGGAGTTTGGACATTGTGACCCATGCTGGCCAATTGTTGAGCGACCTTGGGCGGAATTCCGCGCTCTAGCTTAAGAACGCCTGCATCTGCAAAGGCACGCGGGGCGTCAATACTTTGCTGCAGTCCCAGCCCGTGATCTGTCAGGTTGGACAAAAGCCGGGCGTGCCCGGTTGGTTGAAAAGCGCCGCCCATAACGCCGAATGGCATGGTGACGCGCCCATTTTCGCAGAGCATACCCGGGATGATCGTGTGCATCGGGCGTTTGCCGGGGCCCATTTCATTGGGGTGCCCGGGTTCAAGCGTGAATCCGGCCCCTCGGTTTTGCAGCAGTATCCCGTATTTCTCGGACGCGATGCCCGAGCCAAAGCTGTGGAAGATCGAATAGATCAGGGAAACGGCCATCAGGTCGCGGTCAACGACCGTAATGTAAACGGTGTCTTTGTGGATTGCCTCGGTCAGGAGGGGCGCCGCAGGCATCGCGCGTTTGGGGTCGATCAGGGCTGCCAGCCTGTCGGCCAAGACCTGATCGCAGAATAACTCGGCCCGCGCAGTGTGATCAGGGTCTGCAATGAACCGGTTCCGCGCATCATATGCCAGTTTCGAGGCTTCGGCCTCGATATGTATGCGCTCGGTCCCGAAGGGATCCATGCTGGCCAGATCGAAGCTTTTCAGAATGTTCAAAAGCAGGATCGCGGTCGCACCCTGACCGTTTGGTGGGTGTTCGACAAGGTCAACACCCTGATAATTGCCAACTACGGGCTGGGCTTCGGTGCATTTGGTTGCCTGAAAATCAGCAAGCGAATGTCCCCCGCCCATTTGCGTCAGTGCATCGACCATGTCTTGCGCGATATCGCCAGAATAGAAGGCGTCGCGCCCCCGCTTGGCGATCTGGCGCAGAACTTCGGCTTGACCAGGCGCGCGGAAGACCTGCCCGACCTTCGGCACTTTACCGTCGATCAGGTAATGACCGCGCGCGGGACCCTGCAGTGTTGCCTCGCCTGTTTGCCAGTCGAACGCGACCCTTGGTGCCACCGGCACACCGATGTCGGCGTAGTGAATCGCAGGCTGAAGGATCGCGTCGAGGCCCAGTTTGCCTTCGGTTTCGGCCAGATGGCATATAGCGTCCACCGCACCGGGTATGGTGACTGACTCCGTTGTATTCAGCGGCACAGTCGTCAGACCGGCATTGCGCAGTTTCTGGGGGTCCGCCGCCGAAGGTGCTCGCCCCGAACCATTCAGCGCGCGGATTTCATTTTCTCCGGCCCGGTTGAAAAGCACAAAGCAATCGCCGCCCAGCCCAGTCATCTGCGGTTCGCAAATACCCAGAAGGGCGGCCCCGGCGATCGCCGCATCCATTGCGTTGCCGCCTTTTTGCAGAATGTCCACTGCGACTTGAGCTGCCAAAGGGTGCGATGTGGCACACATGCCTTCTGTCGCCAGAACTTCGGATCTGCCCGGAGTGTGAAAATCCCGCATAGCTTTGTTTCCCTGATTGAACGCGCCGAAGGTATCGCGCAGGCAGATATTGTCCAGTCAAATCAATGGGAAGTTCCTCGGCGCCGTTCACTGGGTGGGGGCTGTGACACTGGACGCCGAGGGAAGCTATCTGAGCTACGAGAATCACTATGCCCTTTGTTTGCGGCGTGACCATGGTTTGATTGTGGCGATTTTGGGTCAGCCGGAGTCTGGAAAGTCGAACCGAAGCGACAGCCTGTTGCAGCCCCCTTTGCGCTCATATCGGATGTCGCTGGTCAATTCATGGATCAGGAACCAGCCAAACCCACCCTCGGGCAATTCATCAATCGTTTCGCCCAATGCTGCAGGAATGCCTTCGGGAATACAAAACCCTGGCAGAGGCATGCCGGTGTCGGAAATCAGGATGTCGAGCCAGTTCTGGTGAAAGCGGCAATGTACCTGCACCCGGGCCGGGGTTATCCCGGCATACGCATGTTCGACCACGTTGTTGATAGCCTCTGCCAGCGCGATTTTCACGTCACCGGCCTTGTGACCGGGCAGGCCCTTTTCTTCTAGGCACAAGCTCAACCTGGCGATGCCAAGGCTGGCTTCTGCTTCTGTCGCTACAAAACTCAAATCCAGGCAGTTACAGTTACTCATTGGTGTCGTGCCAATTCCGTTGAGCGGCTGGTTAGTCTGTGGGGGCGGACAGCGCGTCGTCCAGCGACGCAAACAGCTTGAAAACCGTATCCATGCGCGTCAACCGAAATACCTTTTCGACAAAGGGATGCAGTCCGGCCAAATCCAGCCTGCGACCATTGCCGAGCTGCTTCATCGCAGCGACGATGGCGCCAAGACCGCTGGAATCAATGAACTCTACATGGGTCAGATTCAGAATGACCCGCGCATTGTCACCTTGAGCTTCGTTCCTCATGTCTTCCTTGAACTGGATGGCCATGGCTGCATCTATCCGGTCGGAATGAACCGTGATGATCTGTGTGCCGCCTGTTGTTTCGCTGGTCAGGCTCATGCGCGATGATCCTTTAAACTGAAATTCAATCGTAGAAATACGCTAGACGGCAATTCTTACCATTCGGTATCCATCATTCCGGAAAACAGGAGGAGCACCCCGATGAATCATGTTGTTATTGCAGGCGCGGCCCGGACACCCATGGGCGGATTTCAAGGCGTGTTTGACGGTGTGCCAGCGGCCGATTTGGGGGGCACTGCCATTCGCGCTGCGTTGCAAGGGGCCGGAACCCAGACGGTAGACGAGGTACTGATGGGTTGCGTTCTGCCCGCTGGTCAGGGGCAGGCACCGGCGCGGCAGGCCGGGTTTGCGGCGGGTCTGGGCGAAGACGTCCCAGCCACAACGCTGAACAAGATGTGCGGCTCTGGCATGAAGGCCGCGATGATGGCGTTCGACCAGATCGCGCTGGGACACGCGGACACAATGGTCGCGGGGGGGATGGAGAGTATGACCAACGCCCCTTACCTGCTGCCGAAGATGCGCGGCGGGGCCCGGATCGGGCATGGTCAGGTCGTGGACCACATGTTCCTTGATGGATTGGAGGATGCCTACGACAAGGGTCGGCTGATGGGCACCTTTGCCGAGGATTGTGCGGAAGCCTACCAGTTCACCCGCGAAGCGCAGGATGAATATGCGCTGCAGTCCCTGTCCAATGCTCTGGCTGCACAGGAAAGCGGGGCGTTTTCGGACGAGATCACCCCGGTCGTTGTCCCGACCCGCAAGGGTGAGGTGCAGCACGCCGCGGACGAACAGCCGCAATCTGCCCGACCCGAGAAGATACCCACACTGAAACCTGCATTCCGCAAAGATGGGACCGTGACGGCAGCCAACTCATCCTCGATCTCGGATGGCGCGGCTGCGCTTGTGCTGGCGTCCGAGGATGCGGCCAAAGATCGGGGGCTGACCGTACGTGCGCGAATTCTGGGCCATGCCAGCCATGCTCAGGCGCCGGGGTTGTTCACAACCGCACCTGTCCCCGCCGCCCAGAAATTGCTGTCTAGGATCGGATGGTCCAAGGATGACGTCGATCTGTGGGAGGTGAACGAAGCCTTTGCTGTTGTGCCGATGGCATTCATGCATGAAATGGGCTTGCCGCGTGACAAAGTGAACGTAAATGGCGGGGCCTGTGCATTGGGGCACCCGATCGGCGCTTCGGGCGCGCGCATTATGGTGACGCTTTTGAATGCGTTGGAAAAGCGCAACCTGAAACGGGGTGTCGCGGCGATCTGCATCGGTGGCGGAGAAGGCACCGCGATCGCGATCGAACGTGTTTGACCCATGGGCGGTTTCGGCATAGGTGGCGTAGCAAGACGACCTATGCCGGACAATCCAAGATGACCGTTGATTACGACCTGCTGGCGAAAACCATGTCAGCCCTGACCGAAGGGGAAACTGACGCGGTCGCGCTTATGGCAACCGTCGCGTGCGAGGTGCATCATTCCGACGACCGGTTCGACTGGACCGGGTTTTACCGCGTGACAGAACCGGATGTGTTGAAGATCGGCCCGTATCAGGGCGGTCACGGATGCCTGATTATCCCGTTCGAGCGGGGAGTCTGTGGCGCCGCCGCGCGCACGGGCGAGGTGCAGCTTGTGCCCGACGTGGATGCTTTTCCCGGCCATATCGCCTGTGCATCGACCACGCGGTCAGAACTGGTCTTGCCGGTGCGAAACGCGTCAGGCGACATTATTGCCGTGTTTGACATCGACAGCGATCAACCGGACGCATTCACGCAGCAGGACGCGGACGCGCTTGGTGCAATTCTAAGTGCCATTTTCGCAAAATAACTCCGGCAAGTGCGGCACTGGCCGGAGCATTATTTGTTACGCGCTGAGGATCTTGGCTTTGTGGGCTGCGAACTCTTCGTCTGTCAGAACGCCCTTTTCCTTTAAGGCGGCAAGACGCTCCAACTCGTCCGCGGTGGATACCGTCGCGACGGATCGGATATAATCCTTCTGTGCTTCTTCGATTTTATTCATCGCCTCGACATTGTGTTCATGCATCTTTTCGCCTCGTGCGATCAGATAGGACAGAACCCCGAGCCAGGGAACAAGGATAACAAACGCGATCCATGCGGCCTTGCCGAAACCGCTCAGGTCTTTTGAGCGGAACACATCGGCCACCACCGAAATCATTACCCAGAACCAGGCTACCATCAGGAATAGCCAGAAGATCGACCACACTATGTCGAAAAACCCGATGCCATTTTCCATGTCTCTTCCAACCCTTTGCCAATATAAGATTATTTCAGGAATTCAGTAACTACGTCAGTGTAGCAGACAGTTTCCTCTTTGGCTGCGGATAATTTTTGATTGAAAGTTCGCGTGTGTCAGGGTGGGAAGTGGGTGGCCAGAAAGTACAGAACAGCACCCTGCAGACCGAGCACCAGATAGAGGTACATTGAAAACCGTCGCTTGCGGGTTTTGTGTTGGAAAATCCAGCGTCCCAAAACCGCGCCCGGTGCCCCGCCGATCACGGCGAGCCATAGCAGTTTGGCCTCGGGCACGCGGGTTTTGCGACGTTTGGCGCGCAGTTTGTCCCATCCAAATGCCAGCAGGGTCAGCAGGTTAATGACCCAAAGATACGTAACTGCAATCCACATGTCCGACGAAAAAACAATCCCCGTCAGACACCCAAGTGAAAAAATGCTTGGAAATTTCACCGACTCAGGTCATCGTGAAAAAGTCACTAAAATTTTCACGAACAACCGGAGCACCACGTGAACAGCCAAGCCCCAAACAGGTCGACTCTTGGCGCGGATATCCGGGCATTGCGCAAAGCGCGGGGTTTGACCCTGACCGAGATCGCGGCGCGTCTGGAGCGTTCGGTTGGATGGCTCAGCCAGGTCGAAAGGGACAAGTCCGAGCCGTCGATCTCGGACCTGCGCCAGATCGCCGAGTGTCTTGGTGTGCCGATGTCGATGTTGTTCGCACATTCAGCCGCACCAGCGGACGAACAGGGGTATATTGTGCGCGCTGGTTCACGCCGTCCTATGGGATCGGGTGAGGAAGGTTTGATCGAGGAATTGCTGTCACCTGATCTGACCGATGATTTCGAAATGGTGCATTCCACGTTCGAACCCCGATCCCAAATGCAGACCCCCGCCGATCGTCCGACGCAAGAGGTCGGCTATGTGGTGTCCGGCCGTCTGGACTTGATGATTGGAGGACGGCAGTTCTCGGTCGGGCCGGGGGACAGTTTCCGCATCAAACATGAACCCTACCAATGGGCCAACCCTTATGATGAGCCCGCCGTGACCGTCTGGGTCATCGCGCCACCGGTGTATTGAATGAGCTTCGAAGCCTGGACCATATTCGCGCTGTTTTGGGTGGTGTTCGTGACTACTCCGGGGCCAAACGCGGTGAATTGTATCTCGAACGGGATGAGCCTGCCGTTTCCCAAGGCAATGCTGGGGGTGTTGGCGATCCTGACGCAGGCCAGCGCGTTTCTGATCCTTTCGGCGCTGGGCATAACGGCGCTGATTGCGGCCTCTCCCACAGGGTTTTTCATCGCCAAGCTGATCGGCGCGGGGTTCCTGATCTGGATGGGCATCCGCGGTTGGATCAATGCCAGCAAGCCCGCGCCTGCGTCCGAGCGGCCAGCGCGCCATGTCTATCTGCATGCGTTGGCGGTGGCGACGATCAACCCCAAAAGCGTGGCCGGGTATCTGGCAGCGTTTTCTCAGTTCGTGCAGCCGGACGTGCCAGTCTGGCAGCAGATGGGGGTGATCATGCCGACCGCACTGATCATCACAACACTCAGCTATACCGGGTTCACCCTGTTGGGTGCGCTGATGGGCAAAGCGGCCTTGGGGGCTGTGTTCAACATCTGGGTCCGCCGCGTAATGGCGACCTGTTTCATCATTTACGGCGTGCTGCTGGGCACCAGCTCAACGCCAGCAACAAGGGGGTAAAGACATGCACACCGGTTCCTGCCTTTGCGGCAAGGTTGCGTTCAAAATTGTCGGAGATCTCACGCCGCCAAATGCCTGCCACTGCGGTCAATGCCGTAGGCAGTCGGGGCATCTTTGGGCCTCAACCGTCACGCATCAGGACAACCTCAGCTTTACCGCCAGCGATACACTGGGTTGGTATCGCGCCTCGGATATCGCCAAGCGCGGCTTTTGCAGCGCCTGTGGCTCGTTCCTGTTCTGGCAGCACAATGACGAGGATACGATTGCGGTTTCAATGGG
This sequence comes from Ruegeria sp. HKCCD7221, assembly GCF_013031225.1. NCBI lineage: Bacteria > Pseudomonadati > Pseudomonadota > Alphaproteobacteria > Rhodobacterales > Roseobacteraceae > Ruegeria > Ruegeria sp. HKCCD7221. The sequence goes on along the minus strand of NZ_WPZE01000006.1, from coordinate 84,434 downwards.
GTCTCTGGACGAGCCCACTGGAGTGAAACTCGCTCGGCACATCTTTGTCGCTGACAAGGGCGATTATTACGACATCCAAGACGATCTGCCCCAGCGGGCACACTGACAGAGGATCAAGACCATGAGTGATTTTCCAACCAAGGCCCGTGTGGTCGTTATCGGCGGTGGCGTTGTCGGCTGTTCGGCGCTGTATCATCTGGCCAAGAAGGGCTGGACCGACTGCGTTCTGCTGGAAAAGAATGAGCTGACGGCGGGCTCGACTTGGCACGCGGCGGGGAACGTGCCGACCTTTTCGACCTCGTGGGCGATCATGAACATGCAGCGCTATTCGACCGAGCTGTATTCGCGGCTGGCCGATGAGGTCGACTATCCAATGAACTACCACGTCTCGGGCTCAATCCGTCTGGCGCATAGCAAAGAACGGATGCAGGAGTTCGAGCGCGCCATGTCCATGGGTCGCTATCAGGGCATCCCGATGGAGATGTGGACCGCGGAAGAGGCCAAAGAGCGCTATCCTTTCCTTGAAACCCATGACCTTGAGGGTGTGCTGTACGACCCCACCGACGGCGACATCGACCCGGCGCAGCTGACGCAGGCGCTGGCTAAAGGCGCGCGGGATTTGGGACAAAAGATCATCCGCTTCTGTCCGGCGACTGGCGTGACTCAGCGCGACGACGGCATGTGGACCGTTCACACCGACAAGGGCGATATTGCCTGTGATTACGTGGTCAATGCCGCCGGGTACTATGCGCAGCGCGTGGGCGAATGGTTCAAACCCTTTGGTGGGCGCACCGTGCCTGCCATGGTCATGAGCCATCAGTACCTGCTGACCGACGAGATTCCGGAAATCGAGGCGTGGTCGAAGGAAAACGGCGGCAAGCTGCCGCTGCTGCGCGACGTGGATATCTCGTACTATCTGCGGCAGGAAAAGAACGGCTTCAACCTTGGCCCGTATGAGCCCAACTGCAAGGGTCATTGGATGAGCGAAGACGATCCGATGCCCGAGGATTTCAGTTTTCAGCTGTGGAACGACGACCTAGACCGGATCGAGGACATCGTCACCGACGCGATGGAGCGGGTGCCGTTGATGGCGACCTCGGGCGTGGGTCGGGTGATCAACGGCCCGATCCCTTACGCGCCCGACGGGCTGCCGCTGATCGGGCCGATGCCCGGTGTTCGAAATGCGTTCGAGGCGCACACATTCACCTTCGGTATCGCGCAGGGTGGTGGCGCTGGCAAGGTGCTGGCCGAATGGATCGTCGATGGCGCGACCGAATGGGATATGTGGGCCGTCGATCCGCGTCGTTACACCGACTACACCGATCAGGACTACTGCAACCAGAAGGGTATGGAGGTCTACGGCAACGAATACGCCATGCATTTCCCGCATCACGAATGGCCTGCGGCGCGCGACAAGAAGCTGTCTCCGGTTCATGACAAGATCAAGGAACTGGGCGGGGTTATGGGTGCCTATAACGGCTGGGAACGCGCCAATTGGTTCGCCAAGCCGGGCGACGACACCTCGCTGGACGCGACGCATACATGGGGCCGATCCGGCCCGTGGGAGCAGCGGATCAAAGAAGAATGCGAGGCCGTCCGCGACCATTGCGGCGTGCTGGACTTGCCGGGTTTCTCGCGCTTCATGGTCAAAGGCGAAGGCGCGGCCGAGGCGCTGCGCGGGCTGGTAACGGGTGGTCTGCCTAAGGTGGGCCGGATTAATTTGGTCTATATCGCCGACGACCGGGGGCGTATCCTGACCGAGATGTCCTGCTTGCGCTTGGGTGAAGATGAGTTCGTCATGATCACAGCCGCCACCGCGCAATGGCATGACCGGGACATTCTGGTGAATGCGATGCCCTCTGGTATCAGTGTCGAGGATGTCACCACGACACGCGACACGCTGATCGTCACCGGGCCGAAATCGCGGGACATACTGTCGGGTCTGACCGATGCCGACCTGTCGCTGGGCTGGTTGACCCATCAGGCTGCCGCGGTGGCCGGAAAACCTGCCTATCTGATCCGCGTATCCTTCGCGGGCGAACTGGGGTGGGAGGTTCACGCCCTGAACGACGACATGCCCGCGATCTATGATGCGATCCTTGAGGCTGGAGCCACGCCGTTTGGCATGTATGCGCTGAACTCGCTGCGGATCGAAAAAGGCTACCGCGCATGGAAGGGCGATCTGTCGACTGATTACTCGCTGCTGGAAGGCGGGTTGGGGCGCTTCGTCAAACTGGACAAGCCGCAAGATTTCCCGGGCAAGGCGGCGATCCTGAACGAAAAGCAGCAGGGGGTGAAGAAGTCCTTCGTGACCCTGACGGTCGAGGCCGGTGACTGCGACGCGCCCTACATGTCCTGCATCTGGCAAGGCGATCAGATTGTGGGTGAGACGACGTCCGGCGCATGGGGTTACCGCGTGGGCAAGTCTATCGCACTTGGCATGATCAAGTCGGAACTGGCAAATCCGGGCACGGCGCTGGAGGTTGAAATCTACGGTCGAAAATACCCCGCCGTGGTACAAGAGGACCAACCGCTTTGGGATCCAGCCAACGAACGGCTTCGGGCCTGATGGCTGTGCCAAACGTCATGCAAGGCGTCTATCTGACCCACCATGGTGGACCAGAGGCGCTCGAATGGCGCGCGGATATCCCGGTGCCACAACCCGGACCCGGTCAAGTGCTGGTTCGGGTTGCTGCCGCCGGGGTGAACAACACCGATATCAACACGCGCGTCGGTTGGTATTCCTCGGATGTGACCGGTGCGACAGATGCGGTGGATCAGGAGGTCGACGCGGGCGGCTGGGGAGGCGCGCTGCACTTCCCACGCATTCAGGGCGGCGATCTGTGCGGCATAGTTGAACAGGCCGCGCCGGGCACGGGTTTCACCAAAGGCCAGCGCGTAACCTGCCCGATCAACCTACCGCGCCCACGCCCCGGCAACCCGACTGGCTTCATCGCTTTGGGGTCCGAGATTGACGGGGCCTTCGCGCAATATTGTCTGGTCGAGGCGTTTGATCTGTACGATGTGTCGGCCTCACCCCTGTCAGATGTCGAAATCGCTGCCGTCCCCTGTGCTTTTGGCACGGCGGAAAACCTGCTGACCCGCGCAGGTGTGACTGCCGGGCACAAGGTTCTGATCACCGGAGCCTCGGGCGGGGTTGGTCTGGCCGCCGTACAACTGGCCCGGCTGCGCGGGGCGACCGTGTGGGGCGTCACCAGTCCTGCCAAGGCCGAGGTGGTGAGGGATCAAGGCGCGATTGATACGTTCGACCGAGGCGCGCCTTTGCCGAAAGACATGTTCGATGTGGTGATTGACGTGGTCGGCGGTCCCGCATGGCCCGATCTGATCCTGTCACTGAAGCCCGGCGGGCAGTATGCCGTCTCGGGAGCTATCGCCGGACCTATCGTTCAGGCCGACCTGCGCGATATCTATTTGCGCGACATCGCCATTCACGGCTGCACCCATCAGGCGTTCGAGGTTTTCGGCCGATTGGTCGAACTGATGAACGCCGGCCGGGTAAAACCATTGATCTCGAAAACCTATCCGCTAAGAGACATTGCCAAAGCGCAAGCAGACTTTCAGTCCAAGGCGTTTGCGGGAAAACTGGTTCTCATTCCCTGAGGAAAGGTAAGGACATGGCGGATATCACTCTGTTGGACGGCTCGATTGGGCAGGAGTTGGTCAAACGTGGCGGCGAAAAGCCTACACCTTTGTGGTCGACGCGGGTGATGATGGATCAGCCCGAATTGGTGGGGCAGGTCCATGCAGATTACTTTCGACGCGGCGCGACCGTGGCGACTACGAACACCTACGCTATCCACCGCTCGCGTCTGGTACGCGAAGGGATCGAGGATCAACTGCCCGCCCTGATCGACACGGCGTTGACGCAGGCGGAAGGCGCGCGACCTGCGTCGCGTGGGCGGATCGCCGGGGCACTGGGGCCTCTGCTGGCCTCGTACCGGCCCGACCTGAAACCCGATGTTGAAGAGGCGGCGCTGAAATATGCCGAGCTGGTCGGTCTGATGAACGATCGGGTGGACCTGTTCCTGCACGAAACCGTGTCCTCGCTGCAAGAGGCCGAAGGCGCGCTGCGCGGCACGGAAAGCGCGACTAAACCCGTCTGGCTGGCGCTGTCGGTGATGGACACTGACGGCACCCGCCTGCGCTCGGGCGAGCATCTGGCGCAGGTCGCGCCGCTGGTGGATCGCTGTAAGCCGCAAGCGGTGCTGATCAACTGCACCCGCCCGGAATCAGTGATGCCCGCGCTGACGATCCTTGAAACGATGGGCCGCCCGTATGGGGCCTATGCCAATGGCTTCACCGGCATCACGCAAGAATTTCTGGAGGACGCCCCCACCGTTGATGCGCTGGAAGAACGTCATGACCTGACCCCCGAAACCTATGCCGATTTCGCAATGTCTTGGGTCGAGCACGGGGCCACCATTGTCGGCGGCTGCTGCGAGGTAGGCCCTGATCATATCGAGGCATTGGCCCACGCGCTGCACGCCGCCCGACACAGGATCGTTTAGGGCGATGGCGACACAGCAGCATTTCGATATCCTCGTCGCCCCCGGCTATGTGCTGCTGGAACTGGCGTCGCTGGTCGAGGTGCTGCGTCTGGCCAACCGCGTCTGCCCACATCCGCCTTTTACCTATGCGTATAAATCCCTGAAGGGCGGCCCGATCCATTCCAGCAGCGACGCGATGATCCAGACCGAGGCCGTCAGTGCCCAACCCAAGGCGGATTACTTGTTTGTCATTGGCAATACCGATCCCGATCACCCTGACCTGTCGTTGGGTCGCGTGGTGTCCGACTATACCTATCGCGGCGCGCAGGTGTTTCTGCTGGCCGAAGCCGCCAGTCGTTACATCGACGAACACGGAACTGAGGATATGGCGACCCATTGGGAGAACGCTTCGTTCCTGCGCGAACGCGGCGCCCGGTTCGAGGCCAAGCTGTCCATCGCCACCCAGCAAGGCGCTGTAGTGACGTGTGCGGGGATGGAGGCGACGACGGATGTGGCTTTGTCGGTGATCGGCCGTCACATCTCGGGGCCCGCCAAGATGACCGTGGCCGATATCATGTTGCACGAGAACATCCGCGATTTTTCCTCGATGCAGCCGTTTTCCGGCGCGCGCCTGACCGCCACCGGGGATGCCAAGCTGGACCTGTGCATCAAGCTGATGCAGGCCAATATCGAAGACCCCTTGCCGATCCATCAGATCGTCGAAGAACTGCACCTGTCCAACCGTTCGCTTGAGCGCAAGTTCAAGACTTTCTTCGGCACCACCCCGAACGGGTTCTACCGCGAAATGCGGTTGGCCAAGGCCAATAACCTTCTTCTCAACACTACTATGAGCGTGCGCGAAATCGGCCTGGCTTGTGGATTTCCGAACGGATTTTCGTCTGTCTACAAAAGCTTTTTCGGCGTCACGCCGTTTGTTCTGCGCCGCGAAAAGCGCGTAGCACATCGGTGAAAATTACCGATATTGTGACGCTTTTGGCACATTTATTGTCGATCTTCCATGCCAATTTGACCCAAACCTGACAGTGCGGAGATTTCAGGATGGTTGATCTTCCCAACAAGGCCCGTGTGGTCATCATCGGCGGCGGCGTCATCGGATGCTCGGTCGCATATCACCTGACCAAAAAGGGCTGGAACGATGTTGTCCTGCTGGAGCGCAAGCAACTGACCAGCGGCACAACATGGCACGCGGCAGGCCTGATCGGGCAGTTGCGCGCAACGTCGAACATGACCAAATTGGCGCGCTATTCGGCCGAGTTGTATCTAGGGCTCGAAGAAGAAACCGGCGTGGCAACGGGGATGCGTCAAGTCGGGTCGGTCTCGGTCGCGCTGACCGACGAACGTCTGGAAGAGCTTTACAGGAACGCCGCAATGGCCCGCGCCTTTGGCGTCCCGGTCGAAGAGCTGTCTCCGACCGAGGTGAAAGAGCGCTACGGGCATATCAATCTTGATGGTGTGACCGGGGGGGTCTGGTTGCCGACCGATGGCCAGGCCGATCCCGCCAATATTGCGCTGGCACTGGCCAAGGGTGCGCGTCAACGTGGGGCGATTGTTCAGGAACGGGTAAGAGTTTCCGGCATTTCTCGGCAGGGGAGGTGGGTCAATTCTGTGGAATGGGTCAGCGATGATGGCATGACGCAAGGCCATATCGAATGCGATATGGTCGTGAACTGCGCGGGTATGTGGGGGCATCAGGTCGGCCGCATGGCAGGCGTAAACGTGCCGCTGCACGCGTGCGAGCATTTCTACATCGTCACCGAAGGGATAGATGGTCTGACCCAACTGCCGGTACTGCGCGTGCCGGATGAATGCGCCTATTACAAGGAAGACGCGGGTAAAATCCTGCTGGGGGCCTTTGAACCTAACGCAAAGCCCTGGGCGATGAATGGCATCCCCGATAGTTTCGAATTTGACCAACTGCCCGAGGATTTCGACCACTTTGAACCGATCCTAGAGGCGGCGGTAAACCGGATGCCGATGCTGGCCGAGGCGGGAATTCATACGTTCTTCAACGGGCCGGAATCTTTCACGCCCGACGACGCCTATCATCTGGGTCTCGCGCCCGAGATGGACAATGTTTGGGTCGCTGCCGGGTTCAACTCGATCGGTATCCAATCCGCCGGTGGTGCGGGTATGGCACTGGCCGAGTGGATGGACAGCGGAGAAAAACCCTTTGACCTGGGCGATGTAGATATTGGCCGGATGCAGCCGTTTCAGGGCAACAAACAGTATCTGTTTGAACGCTCCAAGGAAACGCTGGGCCTGCTCTATGCCGACCACTTCCCCTATCGCCAGAAGGCCACCGCACGCGGGGTACGGCGCACGCCCTTCCACCATCACCTGCTGGAACAGGGTGCTGTCATGGGTGAACTCGCCGGGTGGGAACGGGCCAACTGGTTCGCCAACGCAGGTCAGGAACGCGAATACCACTACAGCTGGAAACGTCAGAACTGGTTCGAAAACGCGGCTGCCGAACACCGCGCGGTGCGCGAGAATGTGGGCATGTATGACATGTCTTCCTTCGGCAAAATCCGCGTTGAAGGCCCCGATGCCGAGGCGTTCATGAACTATGTCGGCGGCGGCAACTACGCGGTACCCAATGGCAAGATCGTCTACACTCAATTCCTAAATCGCACAGGTGGGATCGAGGCGGACGTGACCGTCACCCGCCTGTCCGAGACCACCTATCTGGTCGTCACACCTGCCGCCACACGCTTGGCCGATCAGACATGGATGCAGCGCCACGCGGATGCGTTCAACGTGGTCATCACGGATGTCACCGCAGGCGAAGGTGTTCTGGCCGTCATGGGTCCCAATGCGCGCACGCTGTTGCAAAAGGTCTCGCCTGCTGATTTCTCGAACGCGGCAAATCCGTTTGGCACCGCGCAACAGATCGAGATCGGCATGGGCCTCGCCCGCGCGCATCGCGTCACGTATGTGGGTGAACTGGGGTGGGAGATTTATGTTTCCTCAGACATGGCAGGCCATGTTTTCGACACCCTGTTTGAGGCCGGGCAGGATATGGACCTGAAACTCTGTGGGATGCACATGATGGACTCGTGCCGGATCGAAAAAGGCTTCCGCCATTTCGGCCATGACATCACCTGTGAAGATCACGTGGTCGATGCCGGGCTGGGCTTTGCTGTGAAAACCGACAAGGGCTGCGACTTCATCGGGCGCGAGGCAGTGATCGCACGAAAGGAAACCGGACCACAAAGCCGATTGGTTCAGTTCAAACTCACTGACCCCGAACCGCTGCTGTTCCACAACGAACCCATCCTGCGGGACGGTGAATATGTGGGTTATCTGAGTTCGGGCAACTATGGACACACGCTGGGTGGTGCCATCGGTCTGGGCTATGTGCCCTGCGCGGGTGAAAAGGCTGCCGATGTTTTGGCCTCAAGCTATGAGATCGACGTCTGCGGGGTGAAGGTCACAGCAGAAGCATCGCTAAAACCGATGTATGACCCAAAATCGGAACGCGTAAAAGTCTGATGCGCGGCAAAAGGGGGCTCTGCCCCCGCCGCGGCAAGCCGCGACTCCCCCGGGATATTTGGGGCCAGATGAAGCAGGAGATCCACTCTTCATCTGGCTAAAAATATCCCGGAGCGCGAGGCAGAGCCTCGCAAGGTGAGCCGTCGCAATTGGCGAGACATATCAGATTCCATGATGGTGTCCGTCACAGATTTCGCGGATTTCTTTTTTCTGAGTTTGTCTTACAGAGCTTCAAGATCAATCGGAGACTCACCATGGCAGACACCCCAGTCCCGTCGAACAATGGCGACACGCCTAAAGGGTTGGCGCTGGCGGTCACGGCCTATGTTTTGTGGGGGTTTCTTCCACTTTACATGAAGGCGTTGGTGCATATCGGCCCGGTTGAGGTCGTGGCGCATCGGGTCATTTGGTCGGTACCTGTGGCAGGTGCGTTGTTGATCGCGCTTGGGCGAACCGCTGATCTGAAAGCGGCGTTGCAAAACCCCAAAATGTTGGGCATGGCCTGTTTGACTGCGGCGCTGATATCTGTGAACTGGGCGATTTACATCTGGGCCATTGCCAGCGGAAATGCGCTGGATGCCGCGCTTGGGTATTATATCAACCCGCTGTTCAGCATAACTTTGGGCGCGGTTCTACTGCGGGAGCCACTTAACAAAACGCAATTGATTGCCGTTGGTCTTGCTGCGGCCGGCGTACTGGTCTTAGTTCTTCAGGCTGGCAGTTTGCCTTGGGCGGCCCTGGGCCTGATGGTCAGTTGGGGGTTCTACGCATTCTTCAAGCGATCTTTGCCTATCGGCCCAAATCAGGGGTTCCTGCTTGAGGTCCTGATCCTCTTGATTCCGGCATTGGTTTACGTAACGTGGCTTGGTGCCAAAGGAACTGGGCATTTTGGGGCAACGGGTTCGGATACCCTGTTGTTGGCCGCTGCGGGGGTGGTGACGGCCGTTCCTCTGCTGGTTTATGCAAACGGGGCAAAGCTGGTGCGCCTGTCGACGATGGGCATATTGCAGTACATCGCACCGACCATGATCTTCATCACCGCGATCACTGTTTTCGGCGAGCAGATTGACAGGGGGCGCATGATTGCGTTTCCGCTGATTTGGGCTGCGTTGGTTGTGTACTCGATTCCAATGATCCGGCAGATGCGCGCTCAGGCCTGACGCAGGAGTGTCGCGGCTTCGGATGCCCAGATGGCATAAGTTTTTGGGCTGGGATGATAGCCGTCTGGCGCGGCCAATGCGGGATCGTCAGGCAAGTTGAGCGTTAGATGGCGCGCCTGAGAAAACCCGGCGGTGACTTCTTGCAAAGCCTGATCCAACCGGGCGGCCTGCTGACCCAGAACCCAGGCCAATGGCTGCGGCAGCGCTGGAAACCGGGCCATTTGGGGGACGCCTGTCGCGACAATGCGACGAACGCCAAGCTGCCGGACAAGAAGGTTCATCAATAGCGTCTGTCGGTCGGCGAACTTCTTGCGTGTGACGCCATGCGTGACATCATTCACTCCCAGCGCTGTGACTGCCATGTCAAATTGGCCGACCAAAACCTGTAGGCGGTTAAGTGTATCCTGCGTGGTGTGGCCGGTCATGGCTTCAAGCTGCCATTCGACGGTGTAGTACCGGGACAATTCCCGAACCAGATGCCCTGAAAGCGCCTGTGCCTGCGTGCCGGCGCCTACACCGGCGGCCGAGCTGTCCCCGGCGATCAAAAGGCGCAGTCGGGGCCCCCGACCATTTCGGCCGCTGCGGGGGCCTATGGGTTCGGGCAAAAGTTGCGCGCTCCGTCGGACAGACAGGCCCTGTGCGGCCAGAACTGGCAGCAGCGGCACCCGCAACAACTGGTCTGGGGCTACTGGCATCATCAGCTCAGTGCGTTTTTGTATTCCAGAAAACGCGGATCGGTCATGACGCGGGCCATCATCGCTTCGCGCAGGGCACCAATCGTTTTGTAGGGGCGCATGACGACTTCGAACTCCTGTATCATACCATCGTCATCCAGTGTGATCAGATCTACGCCGACCGCATCCAGATCGCCAACCTTGCACTGAAATTCCAACGCCCAATCCTTGCCGTCGCCCATGACCCGCCGATAGTGAAAATCAGTGAACACCTGCCCCACATGGCCCAGTACCGCCGCGACCGGGGCGCGCCCTGTCCATGTGCTGAAATAGGTTGGGGGTGAAAACCGCACATCCTCGGCCAGCAGTTCTAGAATCTGGGATTCGTCACCTTTGGCAACAACCTCTTGCATGCGCTCGATTGTGGTGTGCATGAATTTTCCTCCGCTTTAGGGGCAGAGTTGCGGAACTATGCGGCGCAAGCAAGGACGACGTTGCGGGAGGCAGCGGGCTGCGATAGGCAGGCGCGCATGAGCGAACCCTACGATCCACCCCAAACACCTCTGGACGTGTTGCACGAAGATGCGCAACTGATCGTGGTGAATAAACCATCGGGCCTGTTGTCGGTTCCGGGGCGCGGAGAGCATCTTGCCGATTGCCTGCTGACACGGGTGCAGGCAGCCTTTCCGCAAGCCTTGTTGGTGCATCGGCTCGATCGGGATACGTCGGGGGTGATGGTGTTCGCGCAGACCCCGCACGCCCAACGGCATCTGAGCATGCAGTTCGAGAAGCGCCAGACGCGCAAAACCTATGTCGCGCGTGTGTTTGGTCGGGTTGAACCCAAAACCGGCACCATTGATCTGCCGCTGATTGTGGATTGGCCCAATCGCCCGCGTCAGAAGGTGTGTCATGAGACTGGTAAACCTGCTGTCACGGATTGGCGGGTCGTTAAACACGAAGGCGACACGACCCGTGTGCGCCTGTTTCCGAAAACCGGGCGGTCCCATCAGTTGCGGGTCCACATGCAGGCTTTGGGTCACCCGATTTTGGGCGACCCGTTTTATGCGGACGGTGCAGCGCGCGACTATCCGCGCCTTATGCTGCATTCCGAAGAATTGCGCCTGAAAAACCCCGAGGGCGGCGTTTCTATGAAATTCCGCGCCGCACCCGAATTCTGACGTCAGACTGCGTTGGTCCAGAGCAGCTTGAGATTGCCCAGAGAAAACCGCCTTGCGTGGCGTCTGGCGGTGCAGCGTTGACGGTTTGCTGCGACTTCGCGTTCTACTTCAAAGGCGCGCAGGTTGTGCTTCTCGGCCCATTGACCCAGTTTGAGGGTCATTAGAACATGATTGTCTCGGCTTGGCATGGAGGGCATCCTTTTTTGTGTTGGTCCAGCCTTGCCGATCACTGCTGACACCACCTTGTCAGGGGGCTGTGTTAGAGTGTCAGCAGTTCAGCCGGAGATTTTCATGCGCCGTTCGACCCGTTTGTTTGAGATCATCCAAATTCTGCGCGCCTCAAACGCGCCCGTCACCGCCGAGATGCTTGCCGAAAAGCTCAAGGTTTCCGTTCGGACGGTTTATCGCGATATTGCCGCGTTGCAGGCGCAGCGCATCCCAATCGAAGGTGAGGCGGGCATCGGGTATCTGATGCGCCGTGGTTATGATCTGCCGCCACTGAACTTTGACGCGGAAGAGGTCGAAGCATTGTGGGTTGGTCTGTCCATGCTGGCGCGCACCGGCGACAGCACGCTGCAACAGGCCGCCGATCGGGTGTGTCGCAAAATCGACGCTCTGCGTGCGCCTGCGGATTGGCTGCAAGTGGCCCCGTGGGGCGCGCCCGCAGACGACCCCGAAAAGGGATGCGTTCAGGTTGTGAACTACCGTGAGGCGATCCGGTCCGAGCGCAAGATCCGTATTACCTATGTCAATTCTGCTGGTGACCGGACGGAACGGACCGTGCGCCCAGTTGCGCTGATCTATCATATCGAGTGCACGATGCTTGCTGCATGGTGCGAGTTAAGAAACGGGTTTCGACATTTTCGGACCGACCGCATCTGGTCCTGTGATCTGATCGATGATCACTTTTGCGGTCAGGGCGCGCCGCTTCGCGCGATATGGCAAGAGCAAAATCGCTGGGACGCTGCCACACAACAATGACTGGCGGGTAACTGCCGATATCACCGGATTGTTGCTTGAGCCTGCTCGGCGTCGGCGCGATATACTGCGCTGAACAAGATGGTCCCGGCAAACGGGTACCAGAGCAGAAGGTGATTTCATGACCATTTCCAAGTTTGTTGTTTCCGCCGGGCTGTGCTCGGCAATGTTTTTGGGCGCGTGCACGGACCCCGGTACGCTGAATTTGCCAGCCGACCCAAACCAGAACACAAAACAGGGTGCGATTCTGGGTGGATTGGTTGGTGCGGGTGTCGGAGCGATCGCGAATGGCTCTGATCCGCTTCTTGGTGCGTTGGCTGGTGGTGCGATTGGTGCGGCGGGTGGCGGCCTGATCGGTAACCAACTGGACAAACAGGCCGCAGAACTGCGTCAGCAATTGGCCAATCAGGGGATTACCGTAACCAATGCCGGAGACCGGCTGATTGTCACCGTGCCGAACGACATCACCTTTGACACCGACAGTTCGACCGTGCGCCCGGCGCTGCGGTCCGATCTGGTGCGGGTGGGGCAAAACCTGGTGAATTACCCCAACTCAACCGTGCAGGTCATTGGCCATACGGACAGTGACGGTGAGGCGTCGTACAATCAGGCTCTGTCAGAACGTCGGGCGGGCTCTGTCGCCGATATTTTGCAGGCCAATGGCGTCAACAGTGCAAGGATCAGCACGATTGGACTGGGTGAGAACCGCCCAGCGGCCTCGAACCTGACGCCTGAGGGTAAAGCCCTTAATCGACGGGTCGATATCGAGATCATTCCAAACGGGCGCACCTGAATTTAACAGGGCATAATTAGGTGCTCTGGCTTTTTCGCACATTGACTGCGCGTCATGGGGGCTATGGCGCGCAGAGGTGTCGCGCTAATTAGTGAAAGACACTATCACGGAGCCCTACCATGTCTGAACCGATCCTGCTTGGCCTGTCCGGATCGCTGCGCCAGAGCGCAACCAACCGTAAGTTGCTGCGCGAAGCCGCGCGGCTGTTTGACCCCGGGACATATGTCGAGGCAGACCTGAACCTGCCGCTTTATGACGGTGATCTGGAGGACGGCGAAGGTATCCCCGAGCCGGTTCAATTGCTGGCGGACCAGATCGCACAGGCGCACGCCGTGATCATCTCGACCCCGGAATACAACAAGGGTCCATCCGGTGTGTTGAAGAACGCGCTGGATTGGGTAAGCCGAACCAAGGGCAAGCCATGGGCCGACAAACCCGTTGCGGTGATGTCCGCCGCCGCGGGTCGCGCAGGCGGAGAGCGGGCCCAAATGGTGCTGCGCGGCTATATGGTGCCGTTCCAGCCACGTATTTTGCAGGGACCGGAAATTCATCTGGCCAGCAGTTCCAGTGAATTCGATGAGCAGGGAAAACTGACCAGCGAAAGATACGAAAGCGCTCTGCAAACTTTAATGCAAAAGCTGCGGGCCGAGGCTGGTTTCCAATAACCACAGGTCGCTTGTCGGTGCCGGTTCCGCTGTCTAGTGTTTTGCCATGAAGGTAGAGACACGGACAGATGTTCTGGACCCGGCCCGCGCCGCCGCGCTTCAGATCGCGTTGGGGCAGGGCGGGACCATTAGGGCAGGCACACCCTTGCCTGCCTTTTTCCACCAGCTTTATTTCTGGACACCGCAGCCACCCGACGGCCTTGGCCGGGACGGTCACCCAAAGGTTGGAAGTGGCCTGATCCCCGATTTGGGTTTGCCTCGCCGGATGTGGGCAGGCGGTCGGCTAGAGTTTCATGCGTCCCTTTTTGCGGGCAGGGTAGCCGAACGGCGCTCTGTCCGGGAAAATCTTGTGTCCAAAACAGGACGAACCGGGCCGCTGGCCTTTGTCACGCTGCGCCACGAGATATGGCAGGATGAAACGCATTGCCTGACCGAGTGGCAGGACCTCGTTTACCGCAACGATCCATTTGACAATGAACCACACCCCATGCCGCCGGTGGCCCGGACCGACGAGACCGCTCGGCGCGAGGTAACTTTCGACTCGACTTTGTTGTTTCGATACTCGGCGCTGACGTTCAACGGTCACCGTATCCATTATGACCTGGACTATGCGCGTCAGGTCGAAGGGTATGATGGTCTGGTCGTGCATGGGCCGTTGCTGGCCCAGTTGTTGATGTTGTTTGCCGAGGATGTGATGGGTCCGCTTGCACGGTTCTCGTTCCGCGCGACTTCGCCGTTGATGCATACCGAAACTGCGACCCTGTGCCGGGACGGTCAGAGCATGTGGGTGCGTGGCCCCGACGGGCGGCAATGCATGATTGCCGATGCCGCCGCGCGGTCACAGTGACGCTTGGGGCCGGAAATCGTCTGGGATCGTATCGCGGTCGTCCAGTATCAGATCGGCCATGATTGCGGCCACCTTCGGGGCCATTCCAAAGCCGATCTTGAACCCGCCATTGGCGATGAACTGTCCCTTGTGCAAGGGATGCGCGCCCAGCATAGGGGCACGGCTTTTGCTGCGGGGACGAACCCCGGCCCAGCGTTCGATCACCTCGGCCCCGTGCAGAACAGGGACTGCGCGCGTGGCACGCTCCAGCACGTCCTCAAGCGCGGCATCTGTGCTGGTTGGATCGTCATACTCGCGCTCGGAGGTTGAGCCGATGGCCAGCGTGCCATCCGCATGCGGCACGATATGGACCGTATCGGCAAAGAGCTGGGGAACATCGCCGGCGTCGAACCGCAACAATGCGGCCTGTCCTTTGACGCCATTGCCGACAACTTTCCCCAATGCGTCGTTTAGCTCCTGAAGTCCAGCCAACCCGGTGGCGTGAACGACTTGCCCCCTGTCCGGTGCCTCAGCCACGACATCAACACCCATGACGGCCAGTGCTGATACCAGCGCGGCACAGGCGCGCCGTGGGTGCATCCGGGCGCTGAGCGTGTCGTGGATTACGTATCCAGTTGGACTGGGTGGGCACCACGATCCCAGTTGTTCGGTTTCAACGACACGCCATTCGGCCTTGCCCTGCCACAGTTCAGCCGCCGTGTCCGCGCGGGCGTGAGCCAGTTCCAAGGTTCTGGGGTCAGGTACAGGTTGAAGCCGCCCCAGCCTTGCAAAACCCGCTGAAACCCCGCCGATTTCCTTAACGCCTTTCCAAAATGGTTCGGCCATGATCAGGCTGTCGAACTGAAAGGCTTTCTTAGCGTTCCAGTTCTCGGGGACATGGGGGGCAAGGGCACCAACCAATCCGCCACTTGATCCTGAACCTGCGCCAAAAGGATCAACGACCTGAACTTTTGCACCGCGTCGGGCACAGGTCCAGGCGATGGACAGGCCAAAGATACCCGCGCCGCGTACCGTCACATCGACCATTGCCAAACCCCTTTTCCTTGTTCAGTGTCGCGCCGCTTAGCTACAGGATTCCCCGATGGCAGACCAGCGTGCCGAACTGACTTGGACCGACGATCAAATACCCGTTTCAGACCGGTTCGACGACCCGTATTACTCGTTGCAAAACGGGCTGGCTGAGACGCGTCATGTCTTTCTTGACGGCAACGACCTGCCCGCGCGCTTCGCGCCGGGATTTCGTATTGCTGAACTTGGGTTTGGCACCGGCCTGAACATGCTGACCGCGTGGTCAGAGTGGGAGAAGTCCGGACAAACAACACCTTTGAGCTTTACCAGTTTCGAAGCCTACCCAATGGACCCTGCGGATATGTCCCGCGCATTGGAGGCTTTTCCCGAAATCACCCCCTGGAGCACGCGTTTTCTGCAGCACTGGCGCGGAGGGTCGTGCGATCTGGGTACGCTGCGGCTTGAGGTTATCGAAGGGGATGCGCGCGAAACGCTGCCCAAATGGGCCGCATCCGCGGATGCGTGGTTTCTGGATGGGTTCTCTCCGGCCAAGAACCAGGAAATGTGGGGGGCTGAGTTGATGCAGCATGTGGCTGACCATACGACCCCCGGCGGTACTGCCGCGACCTACACAGCTGCAGGTTTCGTTCGCCGCGGATTGGAGGATGCGGGCTTTTCTGTCACTCGCGTCCCCGGATATGGCCGCAAACGCCATATGACGCGGGCGGTCAGATCATGACGCAGCAAAACAATACACGCGCAGGGATTGCCCTGATGATCGCGGCAACCGTTGTCTTCGCGTTGCAGGACGGCATGTCCCGCCACCTTGCCGGAACCTACAACACCTACATGGTCGTTATGATCCGGTATTGGTTCTTTGCTGCGTTCGTTCTGGCCCTGGCCCTTCGCGCCCCGGGTGGCATCGGAGTGACGGCGCGGACTAGCCAATTGGGATGGCAGATA
This sequence comes from Ruegeria sp. HKCCD7221, assembly GCF_013031225.1. Taxonomy (NCBI): domain Bacteria; kingdom Pseudomonadati; phylum Pseudomonadota; class Alphaproteobacteria; order Rhodobacterales; family Roseobacteraceae; genus Ruegeria; species Ruegeria sp. HKCCD7221. The sequence goes on along the minus strand of NZ_WPZE01000006.1, from coordinate 68,147 downwards.
TTGCGCGGTGTACTGCTTGCCGGCGAGATTTGCGTGGCCGTTTATGCCTTTACCGTACTGGGTCTGATTGAAAGTCAGGCCGTGTTCATCTGCTATCCGCTATTGGTGGCGGCGCTTAGCGGTCCGGTATTGGGGGAAAAGGTGGGCTGGCGGCGATGGACGGCAATTGGCGTCGGCTGCATGGGCGTGCTGATTATCCTTCAACCCGGTATGGGTGTGTTCAACCCGCTGGCAGTGATCCCCCTGATCTCGGCTCTGATGTTCGCGGTCTATGGGTTGCTGACCCGGTATGTCGCCCGACAGGACAGCACTGCAACCAGCTTTTTCTGGACCGGTATCACCGGAGCGGTCGCCATGACTGCGGTCGGCATGTGGTTCTGGGAACCTATGGAAAGCCGCGATTGGTTCTGGATGGGGTTGCTGTGTCTCAGCGGGGTGCTGGGACATTGGCTGCTGATCAAATGCTATGAAATGGCCGAAGCCAGCGCCGTTCAGCCCTTTGCCTATTTCCACCTGATGTGGAGCGCGATTCTGGGAATCTCGGTTTTTGGCGAAACCCTGCGGCCCGCGGTTGTCATCGGCGCCGGACTGGTCATCGCCGCTGGCCTGTTCACCTTATGGCGCGAACGCCGCCAGAGTTGAGCCAATCAGCTCTTGCGAAAACGGGATCGGCAGGGCCGGTTGACCCAGACGGGCGCGGTAGACCGGCAGGCTTTCGGCGACGCGCATCACGTAGTTGCGGGTCTCGCTGAACGGGATCGTCTCAATCCAGTCGACAACGTCAATCTCACCTGCGCGCGGGTCACCATACCGACCCATCCAAGAGATCGGTCTGCGCGGCCCGGCATTATATCCGGCGGCCATCATCACTACGTTGCCGTTGAAATCCGCCGCCAGCCCAGACAGGTAATTCGCACCTAGCTTGGCATTGTATTTCCAGTCAGACGTCAGCTTGCCCGTCTTATGACCACTGAGGATGCCCATGTTTTTGGCAACCAGTTGCGCGGTCGCAGGCATGACCTGCATCAAACCTCGGGCACCTGCCCCACTGACGACAATGGGGTCGAACTCACTTTCGCGGCGCGCAATGGCCAACGTCATCTCCTTGGCCATCGGCAGGCCCAGATCGGCCACCGGATGCACCGGGTAATAGGCAGCAGGCAGGACAACACCGGTTTTGGCCGCGCGCTTGGCAATCATTACGGCCAGATGAGGCTCTTTCAATTCGATAACCAGATCACCCAGTTGGGTTGCCTCGACCGAGTCCAGGTCCTCCACCAGATGTGTCAGGAACCGTTCCGACAGGTTTGCTTCGCCAGCTTGCAGCAGCAACAACCCCGCCTCCAGCACGCTGGACTCGGCGAATTCGGCCTGTTTCCAATGTGGCGCGCGTCTGGGGTTTGCCAATTCACCATCGAACGGGCGGCCAATCTGCTCAGCCGCCAGCAATCCGTAGAACGAGGTCTGATGATCCGCTCCCATGGCATAGGCTTCGTAGGCCTTGTCCGCATTGCCCTGTGCCGCGTAAGCCCGCCCAAGCCAATATCCGGCCCGCCCTTTCGAGATAGGCGACTGAACGGCGTCCGAGAAATTCTGGAAATGACGCACGGCTGTTGCCGGGTCGTTCAGTTTGCGCAGGGCAAGGAACCCTGACAGCCATTCAAGATCGGCATACCCATAGCCCATTTCAGGCGTCATGTGATGGTTGGCCGCGATGTCATAGGCGCGATTGATATCGCCGCCGCGCATCTCCAGCCGCGCCAGGCGGCGTCGGCCTTCTGCCCATTTGTCCGGCTCGCCCAAAGCCTCGGGGCCGGTGGACCGCGCCAGCATCAGGTCAATGGCGCTGTCGTCCAGTTCCTTTTTGTCCCGCCAGACAAACCGGTCAAACGCCAGCCCCGGGGCCTCTGCCAACGATTTGGGAACGGCAGCAACTTTACCATCCACACCAGGCAGGCGCTTTTGCAGCGCGATCCGGGCTTCGGCCAGCTTACGATGATCAGACCCGACCAAAGGCAGCATCTGTCCAGCGCTGACAAGGTGGTTATCCCACAGCATCCGATCCAGCCGGGCCTCATGGTGGGGCTTGAGGAGCTTCCCGAAGTTTTCAAGGTAATCCTTCTGCAGGCCTTTACCCATCGGCATGGTCCGCCACGCCGCAACGATATCTGCCTCGGCATCCCCTGGGCGCCCCTTGGCCTTGAGCGCCACCGCATAGTTCAATGCGCCCTCTGCCGTTTGCGGTGGTACATCGGCATAAAACTTCAATACACGGTCAGGATCTGCCACGGTAAACGCCGGTTCGCTTTTGCGGCGCAGCCATGTCAGGCCCGGCCAATCAGGGCGACGGTCCAAAAAGACCAGTACGTCACCAGAGCTGCCAAAACCTTCGCGAAGCCAATGCCAGACGATTATGTCGCGTGATACCGATCCCCGCGCGCCTGCCTCACGCAAAGCGGCATTCCAGTCGCCTTTGCGCATTTCATCCAGCCCGGCGCGCAGATCGCTTGCTGCGTCGGCATGCGCCTGCCCGAATGATCCCAGAATCATTGCCATCAATAGCGTCAGAACGCGTGTCATGCCTTGCATTTCCTAACCAACCAAGGATAGAGCCATTCAGGATAAACCTTGCGCCGCCGGGATCAACTCACATCACTCAGATTGTGATCGCTGGCGGCACAATAATTGCCAACTGCACTCTGAGGAGCGTGTCATGTTCAAAGGCTCGATGCCAGCCCTGGTCACCCCGTTCACAAACGGCGAGTTGGACCTGGATACGCTCAAACGGTTGGTCGAATGGCAAATTCACGAAGGGTCAACCGGTCTGGTTCCCGTTGGCACCACCGGCGAAAGCCCCACCCTCAGCCATGATGAACACGAAACCGTCGTCGCAGAGGTCGTAAAGGCGTCGGCCGGGCGCGTACCAGTGATCGCGGGTGCGGGATCGAACAATACGGTCGAAGCAATCCGTTTTGTGCGATTCGCTCAGAAGGTTGGCGCTGACGCCGCGCTGGTTGTGACCCCGTATTACAACAAGCCGACGCAAAAAGGACTGATCGCACATTTCCGGGCGCTGCACGATTGCGCAGATATTCCGATCATCATTTACAATATCCCGGGCCGCTCGGTCGTCGACATGACGCCTGAAACGATGGGAGAGTTGGCGGAACTGCCGCGCATTGTGGGCGTTAAGGACGCCACCGGCGATCTGGCGCGTGTCAGCCAGCAGCGCGCCACCTGCGGCGAAGATTTCTGTCAATTGTCAGGCGAAGACGCAACTGCACTTGGCTTCAATGCGCATGGGGGCGTGGGCTGCATTTCGGTAACAGCAAACGTGGCGCCGAAACTCTGCGCCGAGTTCCAGCAAGCGACGCTTCAGGGTGATTACGCCAAGGCGTTGGAATATCAGGACCGGCTGATGCCTTTGCACGAGGCGATCTTTATTGAACCGGGTCTTGTGGGCGCGAAATACGCCCTCAGTAAACTCGGCCTCTGCAGCACCGAAGTCCGTTCGCCTCTGACTGAGCTGGAAGAAGGTACCAAATCTGCGATTGATGCGGCATTGGTCCACGCCGGTCTCCTATAGCCCGGCTGACCCTTGGCGGGGTCCGCCCTTCATCTGGCTGAAAATATCCCGGGGGATGAATTGGTCTGAAAGACCAAGAAGGGGGCTGGCCCCCTTCTTTATCTCTTTCCGTAATACAATCCGACCACGTGCTCGGCCTGCGCGAAAAACAACCAGCGTGACACGGCGACACCCGCCAGATGCGAGACCACCGCGATCAGCGCAAAAAAGTGGTTGAACGGCAAAAACAGCAGAACGACTGGTACGAAGAAAGCCAACAGAAACGAAATGATCCGCAGCTTCTCGGCATGTTTGCGTCCCACGACATGCACGAACTCGCGCAGCAGATAGTTCGTCCCGGTATGCGGAGGTTCGAACGCCCGAACTGCCCCGCGCGACCCCAGACCCGTTGCCGTGCCTAGGTTGGTTCCAGATTTGGCGAACGCTTTGTCGCCCTGCCACCAATAAAGGGCTTGAATGGTCGCGGCGATAAGTAACAAAGGTACGGCAAGCCGGGTTTGACCTGCAAGCAGAGCCCCGCCAGCCAGACCGAAACTCAGAAACAGAGCCGGTGTCAGCTTCATGTTCCAGCGAGGGATGGTCTTGAGTTGGGTATAGATCATGGACGTCGTGAAAACAGTCGCCAACGAAAACACTGACCCGATGACCCCAAGCACGCTCCACTTTTGTCCCAGAAAGACCGCTCCAATCGCGTAAAAGCCCATGACGGTCAGTGCGATGACGGCGCACCATCCTTCGCGGCTAAGCCAACTGGATCTCCATTGTGTGAACGCCTTCCAGGCGCGTTCAGGGTGCCCAAGGTGGAAGGTCGACGCCATAAGTCCGCCAACAGACAGGCCATAGGCGATAATAAAGAAGACGAACGCAACCCAGCCGGTGACGTCCGGCATCCCCAGACCCAGAAAGAAGAGAAGACCGAAACCCAGACCGGACAGGGTGGTGAAGATGATGACGGAAGGCGCTGGATGCATCAGAGCTTCTCCAGAGCTTTGTCGAGCCAGCCGATAAAGCCCTTGGGTTCTTCGGCGACCGGGGCCAGCAGGGGCGCGAGAATATCAATCTGGTCTTCCACCTGATCTTTGGGGCGCGGTGGCAGGTACTTGTTCACGGGTTTTGTGCCCATCTCGGGCATCAGGTCCATTCCTTCGCGTTCGGCCACCAATTTACTGACATCGCTTTCGGGGTCTCCCAGATCACCGAAATGCCGTGCCCCTGCGGGGCAGGTGCGAACACAGGATGGAACTCGGTCCACCTCGGGCAGGTTTTCATTGTAGATACGGTCAACGCACAATGTGCATTTCTTCATTACACCTTCCGCAACATCCATCTCACGCGCGCCGTAAGGGCAGGACCACGCGCAGAGCCCACATCCGATGCAGTCACTTTCATTGACCAGCACGATGCCATCCTCGACCCGTTTGTAACTGGCCCCGGTTGGGCAAACGGTGACGCATGGGGCGTCCTCGCAATGCAGGCAGGACTTTGGAAAGTGGATCAGTTGGGCCGGGCCTTGATTGGGTTGCACTTCGTAGGAATGAACTCGGTTCAGGAACGTGCCTGAGGGGTTGCTGCCATAGGCATCCTGATCCGAAAGGGGAGCGCCATAGTTTTCCGTGTTCCAACCTTTGCACGATATTACGCAGGCATGGCACCCGACACAGGTGTCAAGATCGATCACCAGCCCCATTTTACGCTCGGTGGATTGTGGGAGCTGGGTCATGGTTGCCTTGCCTCTGCGTTTGGGGTGACGGCGGGCTGGGGCTCTGCCCCAGACCCCGGGATATTTTGGGCCAGATGAAGAGCGGATCGGGTCATTTGCCAACCTTCCAAGCGAGGTCTTTGGGCCCGGTCCCCACAGGCGACTTGATCGGGCTAAATTCCGGTTGGCTTTCCGCATCCTCAGGCGGCGCGGCCTTTTCGATTTTGACCCTCAGGTCGAACCACGCGGCCTGTCCGGTAACCGGGTCGGAATTGGCCCAGCGCATTCCATCGCCTTTGTGTGGGAGGAGTTCGTGGATCAGGTGGTTCAGCAGGAAGCCTTTGGTGGCTTCGGGGGCGTCTTCTTGCAGGGCCCAGGCACCTTTGCGCTTACCAATGGCGTTCCATGTCCACACGGTATTTTCGTTCAGTGCAGCCATTTCCATGACTGGGACTGTGATTTCCCCATGCGGTGAACTGACTTTGGCCCAGTCACCGTCTTGCAGATCGTGTTCGCGCATCAGCTTTGTGGGCACGTAAAGCGGGTTGCGCCCGTGCAATTGGCGGAGCCATGCGTTTTGGGTGCCCCAGCTGTGATACATCGCCATGGGGCGTTGGGTTAGGGCGTTGACGGTGAAGCCTTCGTTGCCCTGCTGGTCGGTTTCGTGCCAGATGGGCAGCGGGTCCATCGTGTCTTTGAGGCGCTGGCGCAGGTGCTCGGGGGGCTGGCGGTCACCATGCCCTTCGGCGGCCAGTTGGAATTTGCGCATCGGTTCGGAATAGAGCTGGAACAAGTAGGGTTGCGGGCTGTCATAGAGGCCCATGCTAACGGCCCAGTCCTGATAGGCGGCATTCCACGGTTTGTAGTAATCCGCGCCTTCGGGGATGTGGGCCACGTAGAAGCCGCCGTTTTCGATGTACCGGTTTAACTGGTCCGGGTTGACCTCACCACGCCCTTCCTTGTCGCCGTCCTCACCCCGGAACCCGGCAAGCGGGCCGATGCCCGGTTTGCGTTCGTGGTTGACGATATAGTCAGCGTAATCCTTCCATTTTGGTGTGCCGTCTTCGTTTGTGAAGCCCGGCAGGCTCATGCGGTTGGCCAGTTCAATGAGCACCGACTGGAACCCGCGTACGTCGCGGTCGGGTTCGATCACGGGCCAGCGGATCGCGTCGGCGGCGGCGTCGGCCTCGCAGATTGGGCGGTCCAGAAGTGAGATGCAGTCGTGTCGCTCCAGATAAGTTGTGTCGGGCAGGATCAGGTCGGCATAGGCGACCATTTCCGAGGAATAGGCATCCGAGTAGATAATCTTGGGGATGACGTATTTGCCGTCTTCGGTCTTGGCCGACAGCATCTCCATCACGCCCTTGGTGTTCATGGAGGAGTTCCACGACATGTTCGCCATATACATGAACAGCGTGTCGATCTTGTAAGGATCACCGGCGGCGGTGTTCGAGATCACCATATGCATCAGCCCATGCGCCGACATTGGGTTTTCCCATGTGAACGCCTTGTCGATGCGCTGGGCATTTCCGTTTTCGTCCAGCAGCAGGTCTTCGGGGCCGCGCGGGAAGCCAAGATGGGGGCCTTCCAGCGGGCGACCCGGGCGGCGATCGCCGTGCGGGGTGGGGTGGGCCTCGACCGGTTTGGGGTAGGGCGGTTTGAAGCGGAAGCCGCCGGGAACCTCGACCGTGCCCAGCAGGATTTGCAGCACGTGCAGCGCGCGGCAGGTTTGGAAACCGTTGGCATGGGCCGAGATCCCCCGCATCGCGTGGAAGCTGACCGGGCGGCCTGTCATTTTGCTGTGTTTCTCGCCCCGGAAATCAGTCCATTCCTGGTCAAGCTCGATGGCCTCATCAAAGGCGACACGGGCGATCTCAGTTGCGATGGCGCGGATTTTCTGGGCCGGTATGCCGCAGCGCTCGGCCACGTTTTCCGGGGCGTGATCGTCCGAGAGGTATTTCTCGGCCATCAGGTGAAAGACCGGGCGGTGGGTGACGCCATCCTTGTCATAGGTGGCCGACAGGTCCGGGCGCACACCGGGTTTGTCAAAGGCGGTGGGCTTTCCGGTCACACGGTCGATCACCAGAGGTTTGCCGTCGGCGTCGCGCAGGAACAGGCCCTTCTCGGGGCCGTCAGAGGCATTCACCAGAACCGGCGCGTTGGTGTAGCGGGCAAGGTAGTCGAGGTCGATCTTGCCCGCCTTCATCAGCACATGGATCAGCGACAGGATGAACAGCCCGTCGGTGCCCGGCGTGATCCCGACCCAATCATCGGCCACCGCGTTATAGCCCGAGCGGATCGGGTTCACCCCGATCACCCGCGCGCCGCGCGCTTTGATCTTGCCGATCCCCATCTTGATCGGGTTGCTGTCGTGGTCCTCGGCCACACCGAACAGCATGAACAGCTTGGTGTGCTCCCAGTCGGGTTGGCCGAATTCCCAGAACGCGCCGCCCATGGTGTAGATCCCACCCGCCGCCATGTTGACCGAGCAGAATCCGCCATGGGCCGCATAGTTTGGCGTGCCGAAATGCTGCGCCCAGAAACTGGTAAAGCTCTGGCTTTGGTCGCGCCCGGTGAAGAAGGCCAGTTTCTGTGGGGCGGTTTCGTGCAGTTCGTTCAGCCAGCCGACAGCGGTGCTGATCGCCTCGTCCCATTCGATTTCGCGGAATTCGCCCGAGCCACGCGGGCCGACCCGGCGCAGCGGTTTACAAAGGCGCGAGGGTGCGTTGACCTGCATGATCCCGGCGCTGCCCTTGGCGCACAGAACGCCCTTGTTCACGGGGTGGTCGCGGTTGCCCTCGATATAAGCAACTTTGCCGTCCTTCATGTGGACATTGATACCGCAGCGGCAGGCGCACATGTAGCAGGTGGTCTTGCGGACCTCGTCTGAGACCTTGGGCGAGGTGTCGATCACTGGCTGGTTCAAAAGCGCCCCCTTAAAGACTGCGATCCGACCTTTCTCATAAAATGAGGTAAATCGGAATAATGTTTTCGTTTTTTCTTGTGAGGACGGCTTACGTCCCGGAATCGTTGTGTTGCGCCTGAACGGCGGTGACGGCGATCATGTGCAGGATGTCCTCGGATGAACAGCCGCGTGACAGGTCGTTGGCGGGTTTCGCCAATCCTTGCAGCACGGGGCCGATCGCCTCGACCCCACCGATGCGCTGCGCGATTTTATAACCCAGATTGCCCGCGTTCAGGCTGGGGAAGACAAAGACATTTGCTTCACCTTTGAGTGGTGAGTCCGTGGCCTTGGCGGCGGCGATTTCAGGCACGAAGGCGGCGTCGAACTGTAGCTCTCCGTCGATCAGCAGGCTTGGGTCTTTGGCGCGGGCGATCTGCGTCGCTTCGACCACTTTCGAAACCTTAGGGTGTTCTGCGCTGCCCGAGGTGGAAAAGGATAGCATCGCCACCCGCGCAACCTCGCCGGTCAGGGTCGTGTAGGAGTCAGCCGAGGCGCGGGCGATCTCTGCCATCTCTTGTGCGTCGGGGTCCACAATCAGCCCGCAATCGGCAAAGATTCGGGCGCCTTTGACCTCGTGATGGTCCTGGCAGAACAACATCAGGAAAAAGCTGGATACCATCGCGGCTTCGGGCGCGGTGCCGATGATCTGTAACGCGGCGCGCACGGTGTCAGAGGTTGTCTCGACCGCGCCGCCGACCGTGCCGTCGGCGATGTCCTGTTGCACCAGCATTGCGGCATAGATCAGACGGTTGGTGATCTGCTGGCGCGCGTTTTCCAACGTCATGCCCTTGTGCTTGCGCCGTTCGTATAGCGCTTGCGCAAGGCCGGGCGTCAGGTCCGACGTGGCCGGATCGTGGATGTCAATCCGGTCTGAATCATACCCGTCATGGGTTTCAAGCAGGGCCGAAACTTCGGCCCTGTCTCCGATCAGGATGATCCGCGCGACATTCTCTTTTACGGCTTTCACCGCGCCTTCGACAACGCGGGGATCGTCGCCCTCGGACAGGGCGATGATTTTGTCCGACGCGCTTGCCGTCCCGAGAATGGCGCGCAGAGGCTTCACGGGGGTTACGCCCCGGCCTGTGGGGCCATGTCATCGGCGCTGATGCCCGCAACCGCCACCGGCTTTTTCATCGCGTCGCGGCGGAAGGGTTCGCCCAGTTCCTGATTGATCATGGCTTCGATCAGGGTGGTGATGCCGTTCTTCTGGTCTTCGATGGCCTGATTCAGGGCGGCCGTCAGCTCGTCCATCGTGCGCGCCACGACGCCTTTCAGACCGCAAGCTTGTGCAATTCCGGTGTAAGACACTTTGGTGTCCAACTCGGTGCCAACGAAATTGTCGTCAAACCACAGGGTCGAGTTTCGCTTTTCGGCCCCCCACTGATAGTTGCGGAAGACGATCTGGGTGATCGCGGGCCATTCCTCGCGCCCGATGGCGGTCAGTTCGTTGACCGCGATACCAAAGGCTCCGTCGCCCGAGAACCCGACAACCGGCACGTCCGGGTTGCCGATCTTGGCGCCCACAACCGACGGCAGGCCATAGCCACACGGGCCGAACAGGCCGGGCGCCAGATACTTGCGACCATCCTCGAAAGATGGGTAGGCATTGCCGATGGCGCAGTTGTTGCCGATATCGGACGAGATGATCGCCTCTTTCGGCAGGGCGGACTGAATCGCGCGCCACGCCATGCGGGGGCTCATCCAGTCGGGCTTGGCGGCGCGGGCGCGCTGGTTCCATGTGGTGCCCGGATCGTCATCTTCGTGGTCCATGCTGGAGAGTTGCTGCGCCCATGCGGATTTTTTCTGGGCGATGCGCGACTTGCGTTCAATCCGCCCTGCATCGCCTGCAGTATCGCTTAGCTGCGCTAGAATGCCCTTGGCCACCTTGGCCGCGTCACCGATGATGCCCACCGAAACCGTCTTGGTCAGGCCGATCCGGTCGGGGTTGATGTCGACCTGAATGATCTTGGCGTCCGTCGGCCAGTATTCCATGCCATAGCCGGGCAGGGTCGAGAACGGGTTCAGGCGGGTGCCGAGGCACAAAACCACATCAGCCTCGCTGATCAATTCCATCCCCGCTTTTGAGCCGTTATAGCCCAGCGGCCCGGCAAACAGCGGGTGCGAACCGGGGAAGGCATCGTTGTGCTGATAACCAACGCAGACCGGCGCATCCAGACGCTCGGCCAGATCTTTAGACGCCTCGATCCCTCCTTCGGACAGAACCACGCCCGCGCCGTTCAGGATCACCGGGTTCTTGGCATTCGACAGCAGATCGGCCGCCTGCGCCACGGCGCTTTCGCCGCCCGAAGGGCGCTCGAACTCAACAACTGCGGGTAGGTCGACGTCGATGACCTGAGTCCACATATCGCGCGGGATGTTCAACTGCGCAGGCGCACTGGCGCGTTTGGCCTGCATGATCACGCGGTTCAGAACCTCGCACACGCGGGACGGGTCGCGGACCTCTTCCTGATAGGCGACCATGTCTTCGAACAGTTTCATCTGCTCGACTTCCTGAAAACCACCCTGACCGATGGTCTTGTTCGCGGCCTGCGGGGTGACCAGCAGCAGCGGGGTGTGGTTCCAATAGGCGGTTTTAACAGCGGTGACAAAGTTGGTGATGCCGGGGCCGTTCTGCGCGATCATCATCGACATCTTGCCGGTGGCGCGGGTATAGCCGTCGGCCATCATTCCGGCGCTGCCTTCATGCGCGCAGTCCCAGAACATGATCCCCGCCTTAGGGAACAGGTCCGAGATTGGCATCATGGCCGAGCCGATAATCCCGAACGCATGTTCGATTCCGTGCATTTGCAGAACCTTAACAAAGGCCTCTTCCGTGGTCATTTTCATCTGAATGATCTCCGCGCATATGTGGAATGGCCGGGTCTTTCGCCCCGCCTTTAGATATGGTTTTGACGGATGGGGCAGGGCGACGTTAGGGCCAGAATGCGCAGCGGAATAGGTCCAGTATTCCGCTAATAGTCGCGGATCGCCTCGGCGATGCGTTTTACGCCCGGTGCGATGCGATCCGGTGCGATTGAGGAATATCCCAGACGGTAGAAATTCCGGGGCCGGTCGGGTTCGGAAAAGAATGGCGCGCCGGGTTCGATGTGGACGCTTTGGCCTTGCAGGGCCTTAGCCAGCTGGGTTGTGTCCACATGATCCGGTGCCGACATCCAGATTGATGAACCGCCCAGAACGCCGCGCCCGGCGACAGTCAGGCCATTCTGTTCGACGGCCTGATCTAGCGCCGTGCGCCGTTGGGCCAGCGCCTTGGACATCCGCCTGATCTGCGCGTCATAGTGGCCAAGCGACAGGAAATAGGCGGCCGTGCGCTGGATATGTCCTGGCGGGTGGCGCAAGACCAGTGATCGCAGGGCGCGGGCCTCGCGGATAAAAGGCTCGGACCCTACCATGTAGCCAAGGCGCAAGCCGGGAAAGAGCGATTTCGAGAAGCTGCCCACATAGATCACCCGCCCGTCCCGGTCCATCGACTTGAGCGCGGGCGAGGGCGCACCCAGAAAGGCCATCTCGAATTCATAGTCATCCTCGACCACCATCGCGTCCAATTCGCGGGCATGGGCCAGCAGAGCGGTACGCCTGTCCACAGGCATGGTCGCGGTGGTCGGGCTTTGGTGGCTGGGGGTGGTAAAAATCACATCGGTCTGGTCGGGCAATGCCTCGGGTGGCAAGCCGTCGCGGTCCACGGCGACCGGGGCCACTTTGCAATCGGAATGGTTCAGCAGGTCGCGAAGGGCATAGTAGCACGGGTCTTCGATCACCGCCGTCCGGTTGCGGTTCAACAGAATGCGCGAGGCCAGCCAAAGCGCGTTTTGCGCGCCCATTGTAATCAGAATTTCTTCGGGTCGGGCTGCGATGCCGCGGCGGGGCAGGGTGTGGCGGGCGATGAACTCGACCAGCAGGGGATCGTCCTGATCCACGTAATCCCCGGTCAGGGAATCGAAATCCTTATGCCCCAGCGCCCTGACCGCGCAAAGCCGCCAGTTGGCGTGGTCAAACAGCGACCGGTCGGCCTGACCATAGATGAACGGATAGCGGTAATCGCGCCAATCTGCGGGTTTGGTCAGGGTATCCCCGTCCGAAAAACGCCGGGCCAGCGCCGTGTTCCAATCGACCGTTTCATTCCCGCGCGGGGTGGGCGTGTATTTCGGCGGCACCGGCGCATTTTCCGACACATAATACCCCGACCGCCCTTTGGAGGTGAGGTAGTCATTGGCCAGCAACTCCGTATAGGCCAGCGTTACCGTGATCCGGCTGACACCCAGATGTGCGGCCAGTTTGCGGGATGACGGCAGTTTCTCACCCACGTGGAAACGGCCCGACAGGATACCCTCGGCAATCATCTGCTGGATCTGTGCCTGCAGCGTGCCCTGACCGTTGAGTTCCAGAAAGAAAGTGTCGACCGAAATGCCCATAGGGCTTTATAGGGTGGACTTATGGGGTGAGCAATCTGGACTTACTGGTTTTTGACCATTTTCATTGACACCAGAAATCGACTCACCTAAATAACTAGAAATCTAGTTTAGTGGAGCGCACGAAATGTGGGAAACCGCCGCTGCGGGATTTTCGGCCATGGGGTCCGAGGCCCGGTTGAAGGTTCTGAAAACTCTGGTCCGTGCAGGTGAAGCCGGGCTGACCGTTGGGGAAATACAAGAACGCACGGGTATCGCGCCTTCTACGCTGGCCCATCACCTGCGGTTTCTGGCAGCCGGAGGCGTGGTGCAGCAGGAAAAGATCGGGCGCACCACGATCAACCGCGCCAGCTATGACGAGTTGCGAAACCTGGCGCAGTTCATCCTGTCCGAGTGCTGCGCGGACGAAGTAGGAAAGGCCGCGAACGATGGCTGAACTGACACAGAACCCGAAGATTTCGGGAAAAGCCGCGCTGGACGTGATTAAAACGCCTTGGGCTGTGATCATTGCGATCTTGATTGCAGTGGCGATTCTGGACCCCGGAAACTGGGCAGAGGTCGTCACATTCGCAGGCAAGGCCCTTGCCCACACCGGTCAATATATCTTGTTTGCTGTTCTGCTATTGTCTTACCTCAAGGCGACCGGGGCCGAGGTCATGGTTGCGCGCGCGTTTGAAGGGCGCGAGACACGGATGATTTTCCTCGCCGCTCTGTTTGGTGGGTTGGCACCATTTTGTTCCTGCGAGGTGATCCCGTTTATCGCCGGTCTGCTGGCGCTGGGTGCGCCCTTGTCGGCGGTGATGGCATTCTGGCTCAGTTCGCCTTTGATCGACCCGCCCACATTGCTGATCACCGCAGGTGCGTTGGGCTGGCCGTTCGCGATCGGTAAAGCCGTAGCCGCCGTTGCCTTGGGATTGTTCGGTGGTTTTGTCGTGCGCGGTCTGATGCGCAGCGGCGCATTCGCGCAGCCGCTACGGGAATACAAACCCGCTGGATGCTGCGGGTGCGGCCCAAAGCAAGACGACAAACCCGTCTGGCGGTTCTGGCAGCAGCCCGAGCGTCGTCAGCGCTTTCGCACCGAGTTTGTTCACAACGGTCTGTTCCTGCTGAAATGGCTGGCCCTTGCCTATGTCCTTGAGGCGCTGCTGGTCAGCTATGTGCCCGCCGATCTGATTGCCCGCGTGGTTGGTGGTGAGGGTGTCGTGCCCATCGTTATCGCAGCCCTGGTTGGAATGCCGGCATACCTGAACTCATACGTCGCACCGCCGCTGCTGGCCGGTCTGACTGAACAAGGGATGAGCGTCGGTGCAGCTATGTCCTTCATGGTTGCAGGTGCGGTCAGTTCGATCCCGGCCATGGCAGCAGTCTGGTCGCTGGTCAAGCCGAAGGTGTTTGCGACCTATCTGGGGCTGGGCATAACCGGCGCCATTATCGCAGGGATCATCTTTCAGATGGTTTAGTGCGATTTGGGTGCCAAGCTGAACCCCAGACGCGTAAAAGGAAAAACCGCCCAGTGTTTTCTCACCGGGCGGTTTTGCGTGATCAGCTTGCGTCGCAGTAGCGTGGCAGCTTGAAGCGGTATCGCGGTTCACCACTTTCGACATATACGCGTTTTTCTATGCAGGCGCTGTCGCCAACGGTCTGGGAAATTGGTGCTTCTGTCGACGAGATCGACGTTGCAGACCCGTCCGGCAACCGTACCGAGGCAATGACCCCATTCTTGAGATCTCCGTTGATCGGCGTGGCAGACAGGACCGGAACCGTCATGAATGCTTCGTGTTCGTGGCGCCCGTCATCGTTGAGAAGCAAGAGGGCCGCTGCAACGGCAACGACTCCGACACCTCCGAGCACAGCCAGGCCCTTGGTCTTCATAAAAGCATAGATCGACACGGCACGGTGTGGACCAAATACGGCAGACAATACATTCAGCATGGGGGCACCGTCAAAAAAGCCCCGGCCTGTTCAGGCTGGGGCTGACTGTAGATTAGGGGCGCAGATCGTCTTCGTCTTCATCCTCGGCCCCGCCCTTGGGCAGGTTGAAGAAGCTATCCGCGTCGATGACCGGCTCATCGTCTTTTTCTTCGACCGGCTCGTCAGACAGCGAGAATGTCTCGAGGCCCTCGATGGCGGTCGGGATTTTTGGCGCGGCGTCCATTTCCAGCGACTGCTCGGTCGAAACCAGCTTGCGGCGTTCGTCATCGCTCATGACGCCACCTTCGGCGGCTTTCTTGGCGGCCGCCTTCTGCACGATCGCATCCAGTTCGGACTGTTTGCACAGGCCCAGGGCAACCGGGTCGATGGGTTGCATGTTGGCGATGTTCCAGTGGGTGCGCTCGCGGATCGACTGGATGGTGGGCTTGGTGGTGCCGACCAGCTTGGCGATCTGGCCGTCGCTCAGTTCAGGGTGGAACTTGACCAGCCACAGGATCGAGTTCGGACGGTCCTGACGCTTGGACAGCGGGGTGTAACGCGGGCCACGGCGCTTTTCCTCGCCTGCCGCAGCAGCGTTGAACTTAAGCTTGAGCTTGTGCAGCGGGTTGTTCTGCGCGGCGTCGATCTCGTCCTGGGTTAGTTGGTTATTGGCGATGGGGTCAAAGCCTTTGACGCCAGCGGCCACGTCGCCGTCGGCGATGCCCTGCACCTCAAGCTCGTGCATGCCCACGAAATCCGCGATCTGCTTGAAGCTGATCGTGGTGTTGTCCACCAGCCATACGGCTGTTGCCTTGGCCATAAGCGGTTTTGCCATCAGCCCGTCTCCTTTAAATACATCTGTCCCGTCGCCGGAATTCGGCGGCCCCGTGGTCTTGGGGCAGGTTTCCGTTGTCGGGGAACTTGGCCCGTATATAGTCGCGCAAGGTCAAGAAGGGAAGAGGCGAATGCGCCAAGGGATTCTGGGGCTGTTATTATGCGTTCTGAGTGCGGCGACGGCGCTGGCCGAGGGCGAAAAGGCAGGGGAATTCGACTATTATGTTCTGTCCCTCAGTTGGTCGCCCAACTGGTGCGCGCGTGAAGGGGATGCGCGTAGCTCGGATCAATGCGATGCGCGTCACGATCATGGTTGGATCCTGCACGGGTTGTGGCCTCAGTTTCATCAGGGCTGGCCGTCCTATTGCCGAACCGCCGTGGCGCCACCCACCCGTCGTATGACGCGGGAAATGGCGGATATTCAGGGCATGTCCGGTTTGGCGTGGCACCAGTGGAAGAAACACGGAACCTGCTCGGGCCTGTCCGCGCCGGACTATTTCGCGCTGTCGCGCCAAGCATATCAGCAAGTCGCGCGGCCCGAGGTCTTTCGCAAGCTGGAAGAGGCCGTCAAACTGCCGGCTTCGGTGGTTGAGGAGGCGTTTCTGAAAGCTAATCCGGGACTAAAACCGGACATGATCACCATCACCTGCAAACAAGGCTACATTGAAGAAGCCCGTTTGTGCCTGTCGCGCGATCTTAAACCCGTTCCTTGCGGCCGGGACGTGATCCGCGATTGTGCAGCCAAGGATGCTCTGTTCGATCCGATTCGCTAGAGTTTCTTGTTCTGACAGTCGCGCGCGTATTCCAGCGCCTTGGCCGTGCCCTTCAGGTCTATGGCCATGACAGTTTCCCCTGCCGGATTGTAAACGGTCATCGTGCGGTTCTGAGCGATCGCATTCACAAAGTTCCGGTCGGTGAAAAACACGGTCGCACCCGGCACGCGGTCCAATTTGAACCCCGTGGCCGTGGCATCAAAACTTTTGCCATCCAGTTCGAACCGGATGGGATAGCTTTGGCCCTGTTCGATGTCGCCCCACGCCTTGTTGAAAACCGTAAAATACCCGCGATTGTTCAGCGCGTCGTAACCGATCCTAACCACCGAGAGGTCCTCATACACCGTCTGGATCAAGCACCCGTTGCCAAGCGCAGGGTCCATCATGATGTTCCAACCCTCGGCAAAGCCTTTGTCGACGAGTTCCTGCGACCAGGCGGCGGTTGCTGTGAAGGCGGCGAGGGTGAGGGCGAGAAGGCGGGTCACTAAACAACTCTATAGCTAATTTGGTACTGTTGACGTTAGTGACTTTTTGTTGAACTACAAAGGCATAATTTCTCTGTATGGAATTGGGTAATTTGGTTCATTGAAACTGCTGCTCGCCATTTTTTGCAGTGTTTTTGCATACACTGCAATGGCGCTTATCCTGTTCGGAAATATTCTTCAGCCAATTGCATTTGTTACGTTTTGGAGCGGTCGATTGGGCGCCCCTTTTTGGCCGGTTTTCGTGTTTTTTGGCGGATTTTTTGGGTTGTTGTTCAGTGCGTTCTTAAGCAGGCTAAAATTCAAATCTCATATAACCCTGCCAGTATTCATTGTCTTGGCCATGAGCCTATCAAGCGTCTTTGTCGGATCTTATGCAAGCGTCCTGCGCGCTAGATCGATCAACGTTTTTGATGCGGATGCGGAGTTCAGAAACTCATTCTTTCAGACGCTTCGAAATGCGCCAAGAGAGTTTCAGTTCTATTTGCATGCGGCTGCGCTTAAGGACTGCGTTCCTTATGCTTGGAGCTACCGAACCATGTCGTTTTACCAACTGCCAAACAACATCGCAGTCAATGTTTTGCCGCACGAATGGGTGGTACAATGTGGAATCACAAGAGACTAGCCGGAGCATTTGTCACCCGGAACTTTTGATAAGATCAAAGTTCTTTCCGCGCCCTCAGCGCCGCTGTAATCGTCCCGTCATCCAGATAATCCAGCTCTCCGCCAATCGGCACGCCCTGCGCCAGAGAGGTCAGGCGGACCTGCCCCTCTAGCTGATCGGCGATGTAATGCGCTGTGGTCTGGCCATCGACGGTGGCGTTCAAGGCGAGGATGACCTCGGTAACTCCTTCGGCGACCACCCGGTCCTTGAGGCGCGGAATGCGCAGCTCGTCCGGGCCGACGCCGTCCAGTGCCGACAATGTGCCGCCCAGCACGTGATAGCGGCCTTTGAACACGCCCGCGCGCTCCATCGCCCAAAGGTCGGCGACGTCTTCGACCACGCAAAGCTCACCAGTCGCGCGGGCCTCGCTGTCGCAGATATCGCAGATATCGGTGGTGCCGACGTTGCCACAGTTCAGGCATTCGCGGGCGGTGATGGCGACCTGTTGCATGGCGTCTGACAGGGGCGTCAGCAGCAGGGCACGCTTGCGGATCAGGTGCAGCACTGCGCGGCGGGCCGAGCGCGGACCCAGACCCGGCAGCTTGGCCAACAGGTCGATCAGGTTGTCGATGTCGCTGTTCGAACTCACTGCGCGCGCTCCTGCAAATGGGCCGGGCATGCGCGCCCGGCCTGTGTTTCGTCAGGAGTGTCTATCAGAACGGCAGCTTGATGTCTGCGGGTAGGCCCATGCTTTCGGTGAGCTTTGCCATTTCTTCCTGCGACCGCTCTGCGGCTTTGGTCTGTGCGTCCTTGATGGCAGCAAGGATCAGGTCCTCGACCACTTCCTTGTCGTCGCCATTGAAGATCGACGGGTCGATGTCCAGACCTTTCAGCTCGCCTTTTGCAGTGGCGGTGGCCTTGACCAGCCCGGCACCAGATTCGCCGACAACCATGATGGTGTTCAGTTCTTCCTGCATGTCGGTCATCTTGGTCTGCAAATCCTGTGCGGATTTCATCATCTTGGCCATGTCGCCCAGACCGCCGAGTCCTTTGAGCATCGTGTTTCTCCTGTAAGTCCGTTTGAAGCCTAAATACGGGCGGCACCCGCGCGGCACAAGGGCCGTAGGTCTCCCGCCTGTCGTCAAGGTCTTTGGCAAGACCTTTCCTCCCGTTGGGCCCGGCAGCGCGGGCTTTGCCCGCGCTGCCGGGCCCAAGTCCGCTCAGGGCTGTCGGCGTCAGCCGATGGTCCGTGGCGGGTGCGGGAGTATTTCGGGTGTTTTACGCGAAGGGTTCAGTCCTCTTCGAACGGGTCCCATTCGTCTTCGACTTCGGGCAAGGCTTCGGTTTCGACCTTTGCGGCGCGTTCCTCGGGCGTTTCGATCCTTTTGATCCGAGCCTTGGGGAATTGTTTCAGCACCGCCTGAACCAGCGGATGCTGCTCGGCCTCAGCGCGCAGGGCGAGGTCTGCCGCGTCCCTGACTTCGGCAATTGTCGCCATGTCGCCGTCCGATACGACCGATACCGCCCAACGATTTCCGGTCCAGCGTTGCAACGCTGACCCCAGTCGTTGCGCCAAATCCGTCGGAGCGTTGTCGGCCGGAGTAAATTCGATCCGCCCCGGCTGGTACGAAACCAGACGCACGCCGTTTTCAACCTCGACCAGCAGTTTCACATCCCGGTTTGTGCGGATCAGTTCAACCACATGTTCGAATGTCGGATACCGGGCCAGAGCGGTCTGTGTGTCCCGCGCCAAAGCCGCGCTGGGTGCGCCCGCGCCACCACCCGCTGGCGCCGCGTAGGATTGTGCCGCTGGCGCATGTGCCTGAACGGTGCCCTGTGTCGGCGCTGACATTCCACCGCCGGGCCCGCCGTTCGGGGCAGGGGGCGGGGCGTCCTGAAGACGTCTGATCAGCTCTTCCGGGGTGGGCAAGTCGGCGACATGGGTCAGCCGGATGATAGCCATTTCTGCGGACATCATGGCATTGGGCGCTGCCGAAACTTCTTCGAGTGCTTTCAGCAACATCTGCCACATCCGGGTCAGAATGCGCATGGGAAGGGCCTCGGCCATCTGGACGCCCCGGGCGCGTTCGTCAGGCGAGACTGTCGGATCTTCGGCTGCGTCCGGCGTAATCTTGACCACCGAGACCCAATGCGTGATCTCGGCCAGATCGCGCAGTACGGCCAGCGGGTCGGCACCTTCGGCATATTGACCGCCAAGCTCCGTCAACGCTCCGGCGGTATCGCCGCGCAGGATCATGTCCATCAGGTCCAGCACCCGCCCGCGATCAGCCAACCCCAGCATGGCCCGCACCTGATCCGCGCTGGTTTCCCCGGCACCATGCGAAATGGCTTGATCCAGCAGCGAGGTCGCATCCCGGGCCGAACCTTCCGCCGCACGAGTGATCAGCGCCAAGGCGTCCTCGGCAATCTGAGCGTTCTCGGCAGTTGCGATTTTTTTCAGCAGGCCGATCATGTCTTCGGGTTCGATCCGGCGCAGGTCGAAGCGTTGACACCGCGACAGGACCGTCACCGGAACCTTGCGGATTTCGGTTGTGGCAAAGATGAACTTCACATGCTCTGGCGGTTCTTCAAGGGTTTTGAGCAAAGCGTTGAACGCGCTGTTCGACAGCATGTGAACTTCGTCGATGATGTATATCTTGTAGCGCGCACTGGCGGCACGATAGCGGACGCTTTCGATGATCTCGCGAATGTCGTTCACACCGGTGCGGCTTGCGGCGTCCATCTCCATTACGTCGACATGGCGGCCCTCCATGATGGCCACGCAGTGTTCGCACTGGCCGCAGGGTTCGATTGTCGCTTTGCCTTCACCGTCTGGTCCGATGCAGTTCATGCCCTTGGCAATGATCCGCGCGGTGGTGGTTTTGCCGGTACCGCGAATGCCGGTCATGACAAAGGCCTGCGCTATCCGGTCGGCCTCGAACGCGTTTTTCAGGGTGCGTACCATGGCGTCCTGGCCCACGAGGTCGGCAAAAGTTTCAGGACGGTATTTGCGGGCGAGCACCTGATAGGCGGGGCTTGGTGTTTCGGTCATGTCTGCTCTGTCGGATTCGTATCAGCTTTGCAGCGTAGTGACCCCTGCCGCTCACGTCCACCGCAGAGAGCGATGAAATTCGATTTGGATTACTGCGGCGCATTGGATACAGGTTCGGGTGGGCGTGTATCGGCTTGCCCAGCCATTTCCTTCGGGCAGAGTGCGCACCTTGGACAGGTTTGAAATTTACTCAATGCCGGTTCGGTCCGGTCTGTTGGGCTTGGCGCAAATACCAGGTCGGCTCGGCGACTTTGCCGGGGATCTTGAGCGGATCATGCAATGGCGCCCAGTCATGGTGATTTCGATGACAACCTCCGGTGAGTTGGAAGCCGCAGGAGCGCACAACCTCGGGCGCGACCTGCAGAGCCGCGCAATCACTTGGGTTCATCTTCCGGTGCAGGATTTTGGCGCACCGTCATCGAACGTAAGGTGTGATTGGCCAAACGCCAGCACCGATGCACACCGCGTCCTGTCTGCGGGTGGACGGGTCTTGGTTCATTGCCGGGGCGGATGCGGGCGGTCCGGCATGATTGTGTTGCGCTTGCTGGTCGAAGGCGGTGAAGCCCCGGATAAGGCGCTGCGCCGGTTGCGCGCGGTCCGGCCGTGCGCCGTCGAAACCGACGCGCAGATGGCTTGGGCCACGGCACCGGCATCAACCGGGCTTTGACGTCACGCCATGGCTGGTTGTGGGTCACCAGCCGCGGGACGCAGTCCCAAGGTTGTAACCTCGAGCATTGCGCAGGGCATATCGGACAGCGTTCCGGTTGGCATGGCCGACAGGCTGGTCCCGAACATCATGTCGGCGTAATCGTCCAGCTTTGTTGTCGGGGTTTCCGAGGCCGTTCCACAATACACCCTGATCAGATCTGAATGGGCGCGAAACCGTGCTGTGCACCCTTCTGCGCAATGCGAAAGCTCTCCGCTGCCTTCGACCTCGAACTCTTTGGTTGTGACAGGCTGCGCTGTTGCTATCGCGTCCGCCATGGCACGTGCCATCCTTGCCAAGGCCGG
The DNA here is from genome assembly GCF_013031225.1 of Ruegeria sp. HKCCD7221. Lineage (NCBI taxonomy): Bacteria > Pseudomonadati > Pseudomonadota > Alphaproteobacteria > Rhodobacterales > Roseobacteraceae > Ruegeria > Ruegeria sp. HKCCD7221. The sequence goes on along the minus strand of NZ_WPZE01000006.1, from coordinate 46,800 downwards.
ACACGGTTTGCCGGTTTTCTGACAAATCGTTGCAGAAAACTCGTGCGTTTTTGTCTTCCAGATCATTGTGCGCCCTCCGCGCGATGGACGGGGGGCGTGGGTCAGGTCGCTTTGTGCGGCTTTGACCTGCCCGGACACCCCGCCCGAGTTTCGGTTTCAGTCAGATGGCAGGTCTCCTGACTTGCGGGTCATCGCTTTGCCAACCTTCCCAGCCGTTGGGCCAGTGGTGTCTCGGCATTGCTCACCGCTTACAGTTGCGGGGGCAGTCGCGGCATTGGTCCGTTTCGGCATCGCCGGGGCAGGACCGCACCGTGTTCCCTTTTCATCCCTTCCCGGTAAGCCGGGTCGAGAACCATCAAGTCATCGCTATCCGGTGAAATCGGTCCGAGTCAAGCGGGCTTTGTCACCGCTTTAGACGCAGGGTTGTCTTCCCGATAGGGCGGCGGGCTTGTTCATGCCGGATCGTGGAATAGCCTTAAGCATGTTGGGGGGAAGTGAGAGGTTGGACATCGACCCAAGCGGGGCTCGTTGTGGCTGCTTCCTTCCGGACCTGACCAGGTTGGCGAGGCGCTCGCCCGCGCCAACCTCTCAGGGGTGGATATATGCATTTCGTTTGCGGATGACAACCCGTCACAGCGTAAGCCGGATTAGTAAAAAACCATCGTCATCGCGCCCAATGACTGACGGGTTATACGTCTGCAATTCAGCTAAATGGTGCTGCGCCTTGGGACTGGTTCTGAGAATCGCAAACGCCCCGGAGAGCGGTCTGAGTGTGAATGGCCGCGGCGCATCCGCCAACGGATCCGCAGGAAGGCGGCCCGCGACATAATCCCGAACAATGCATTGGATCGACAAAACTGGTAACGGAATCTGCCTTGCGGTGTCTACGAAGGGGAAATGCCCACCTCCGCTGGCCCGGTAGTTGTTGAGGGCAACAACAAAGGATTGCTGATCGTCGATAGGGTGCTCGGCAAGGCGAATATTCTTGACGCGGTTATGCGATGAATTCGTCAAATTGCCGCCCGCGTCGAACCGCGCGGGCATACCAAGGTCGATCTGGTGGCTAAGGCCGTGCAGGATATCAAAATTGTAACCGGCGCGCGCGGAATTCCGCAGGTCGATTTGTTGACCTGCGTGCATTTGATTGAGCACGCCAGCCGACATCTCAAGCCAGTCTCTAATCTGCGCGCCCGAAACCACGACGGCCTGCATTTCGTTTGGAAAGATGTTCAGGTCGTTGACATGGCGAAGCCGGATTTGACCCGCCGGAACGTCGGTAAAGGATCGTGGCCCTGCGCGCCCTCCGAATTTCGAGAGCGATACGGCTGACAGAACCGGTAGGTCCTCGTGCGTTGTTCCTTTTAGGAAGGGGCGCAACGCGGCGGCTTGCGCTGCCGCGACCAGCGCAAGCCCCCTGTCCGGCGCACAGAAGCTGAAATAACTGTGCAAATTTTGACGCGTTTCGCCGACAGGCTTGGCCGAGTGCAACCGTGTCTCTTTATGTGCTTGTGCGAACAGACGCTTCAGATCAGCGTCCTCTTCCGTCGGGGCCGCGGGCGTCGCTGGTGAAACAGAATGCAGTTCCACATGTTGGTTCCCAATCGACCACCCGTCCGCGTCTTTTTGGTGCAACGTCAGGTCAATGATGCCCAGATGAGAACCGGCCGCGCCCGGCATCACAACCGGTTTTCCGTGAACAAGACCGCGTTGTGGGTCGACATGCTTCAGACCCTGATGAGCAGAGCCGGGCAGGGTCAAGTGGGAATGCCCAGCAATAATCGCATCAATTTCGGGCACCGCTGCCAAGGGGATAACCGCATTCTCAAGGTTGGGTGCGGGTTCAGCGGCGCCAAGCCCTGTATGGGCAAGTGCCACAATCAGATCGCATCCCCCGGATCGCAATTCCCGCGTTTTTCGATGGGCGCACGTCAGGATGTCCTCTACCGAAACGGCACCTTGCAGGCGGTGCGCTTCCCACTTGGCTGTCTGCGGTGGGAGGACAGAGAACACACCGATTTTCAAAACCAGATCTTGCCCCTGCATTTTGATGTTCCGGTCAAGAATCGTATGCGCCTGCCAGCTTGCCGGGCGGTCGGCTCTGGTGGCATTGCTGCAAATGACCGGGCACGTGGCTTGGGCGACTATGCGGTCCAGTACCTCAAGCCCGAACCCAAAGTCATGGTTTCCCAATCCCCCGGCGTCATAACCAAGGTCATCAAAGGCTTGCATCAGGATGTGACGGCTGTCGGTCTGCGCTACTGCCCTTTCACCAATGGGCGCACCTTGAAGGGCGTCACCATTGTCGAACAGCAAGACAAGGTGCCCTTGAGACTGGGCCTGCGTTCGGGCCGCTTTGATCAGACTTGCGGTTCTGCTCAGGCCAATCGAAGGGTCAGGAGCGTCCGAATAATAGTCGAATCCGGTCAAATTCATGTGCAGATCGGTTGTCGCCAATATCCGGATCTGCGCCGTCATTAAGGAAGAGGGAGGTTTCACTACTCTACTTTTGGCAGTTTTTTATTAATCAATTTCAACAAAAAGCGTATCAGGTGCAAATTTCAAGGTCAGGCTAAGGCTTTTCAGCGGCACTGGAACTTTTTCATAAGAAGCTGAAAAGCCGTTGCAACGTCGTGGCTGCCATGGCAGCCCTGTGCGGAAAATCCGAAGGAACTGCAATGAAAAACGCGGAACATGTGACGTTTGGTGGCTCTGGCCTGGATCGTGCGGCGCATATTCGCGCAGACGCAGATGAGATCGCGCTGGCGCGCGCGAATCCCGAGGCACGGTGCATTTTGCTGTGGCGTGGCAAGCTGTTGGTTCAGGGCGAGGCGCTGGACCGGCTGGGTTTCATTCCAATGACGCATCAACTGGTGAACAACGGACCCGGCGGTATCACGGATGAGCCGATATTTTTGGGCTTGTCCGACGACGCGCCCGTGTTTGCCGTCGATATTTCGAACTGGGCCGCCGATGATCTGGATATCTCGCAGGTCGGCGGTTTCTTTGACAGGTCCGAGCAGCAGCATCCCGGTCTGCCCAATGGGTTCGTCTTTGCCGAACTGCGCCGCATTATGACCCGCCTGTCCCCGCGTGACGCAGAATTGGCGGCCTCGGCCAAGGCTGTGATTGGCTGGCACGAAACGCATCGGTTTTGTGCCCGGTGCGGCGCGGCCAGCGAAATGACGCAGGCCGGATGGCAGCGTAGCTGCCCTAGTTGCGGAGGGCACCATTTTCCACGCACAGATCCGGTTGTCATCATGCTGATCACACACGGAGAAACGGTTCTGGTCGGTCGATCACCGGGCTGGCCCGAGGGGATGTATTCGCTGCTTGCCGGGTTTGTCGAACCGGGTGAGACACTGGAAGCCGCCGTCAGGCGCGAAGTCATGGAAGAGGCGGGCGTGCCTGTCGGCCGGGTCTCTTACCTGTCCAGCCAGCCTTGGCCCTTTCCCGCGTCGCTGATGTTTGGCTGCGCGGGTGAGGCGCTGTCCAAAGAGATCAAAATTGATCCGGTTGAGATTGAAGACGCGATGTGGGTCAGCAAGTCAGAGATGATGCAGGCCTTCGCAGGCGAACACCCAAACCTTTTGCCTGCGCGTAAAGGTGCCATTGCACATTTCCTTTTGCAAAACTGGCTTGCGGACACGCTGGACTGACAAAATACTGGGCTGACAAGTAAGAGAGCCGCGAACTGAAATGCAATTCACTGCGCGTGAAGATATCCAAGCCCCGATCAACGCCGTGTTCGAGATGGTCACTGATTTTGAGCGTTTTGAACGAATGGCGATGCGCCGGGGAATCGAAGTGCGGCGCCTGACCGGCCATATGGGCGTGGTCCCCGGAACAACCTGGACAACGGAATTCAGGCTGCGTGGCAAACCGCGGCAGGTCGAGATTGTGATGGCCGAATGCGATCCGCCATCACAGATGCGGTTCGAGGCAACAGGAAAAGGACTGAACGGCACGACGACCGTCGAGTTTATGGCCTTGTCGCAGCGCCGCACTCGGCTGGAAGTGGACATGTCACTCGCGGCCAAGTCGCTGCCTGCCCGGCTTTTCCTGCAATCCCTCCGGCTGGGTCAAAACCGGTTCCGGCGTCGGTTTCAGGCGCGCCTAAGCGAGTTCGCCAGAGAGATGGAAGAACGACATCAGCATGGCATCTGACCGGATTTGGCAGGCGCCGCTGGAAAAAGCTGCTAGCCGCGCGGCTGGGCAGCCGGGTAGACGCCCAGAATCTCGACGTTGGTGGTAAAGTGCTCCAGCTCTTCCATCGCCAGTTTTACATTCCGGTCTTCCGGGTGCCCGACGATGTCCGCGTAGAATTGCGTGGCGGTGAATGATCCATCCACCATGTAACTTTCCAGCTTGGTCATGTTGATGCCATTGGTCGCGAATCCGCCCATCGCCTTGTACAGCGCCGCAGGAATATTGCGCACCTGAAAGACAAAGCTGGTGATCATGCCGTGTTCGCCACGCCGGGACATATCCGCCTGACGCGACATGACCAGAAACCGGGTGGTGTTGTTGTCGCGATCTTCAATGTGTCGGGCCATGACGTTCAGGCCGTAAATTTCGCCAGCCAGTTCACTGGCCAGCGCCGCCGAATGCAGATCGCCCTGCTCTGAAACTTCGCGGGCGGCGCGGGCATTGTCCGGGCTGACACGGCCTTTGATTCCGTGCTTCTTCAGGAACTCTGCACATTGCGGCAGCAAAACCAGATGAGAGTGCGCCTCGGTAATATCTTCAAGCTTGGCGCCCGGAACGGTCAGTAGATTGATGTGAACCCGGACAAATGCCTCGTCAATGATGTGCAGGCCGCTATGGGGCAGCAGACGGTGTATATCGGCGACGCGGCCATAGGTCGTGTTTTCCACCGGCAGCATCGCCAGATCAGCTTCACCCGATCGGACCGATTCGATCACATCCTCGAATGTGCGGCAGGGCAGGGCCTCCATGTCGGGGCGGGCATTGCGGCAGGCCTCGTGACTATAGGCGCCGGGTTCTCCCTGAAATGCGATACGTTTGGTCATTTGGTCGATTCCGTGCAACAAGTTCTTGAATTGGGCGTTTAGTCGCGGTGTCTATACCTTGCCTCTTGCTAGGGGAAGCCTTAGACACCCCGCAGACAGCTGAAATGGACTCGCGATCAATGTTCGACACGATGACAGTTACCAAGGCCGCCGCAGGCCTGTTTGGCACCTTTCTGGTGCTGCTTCTGGCCAAATGGGGTGCCGAAGCTCTTTACCACGCCGATGGGCATGGCGAGACAGCCGCATATATCATCGAAACCGAAAGCGCGGGTGAAAGCGCTGACGGCGAAGAGGTGGTTTTCGAAGATATGCTGGCCGCCGCTGACCCCGAAAAAGGCGCCAGAGTTTTCCGCAAGTGCACCGCATGTCACAAGCTGGAAGACGGCGCGAACGGCACCGGCCCCTACCTGTACGGTGTAGTTGACCGCCCGGTCGCCTCGGCAAACGGATTCACAGGCTACTCGGCTGCCATGCAGGCCCATGGCGGAAACTGGACACCCGAAGCGCTGGATGCCTTCCTGGAGCGCCCAAGCGCGTATATCTCGGGCACTTCCATGAGCTTTGCCGGCCTGAAAAAGCCGCAAGAGCGCGCCGACCTGATTGCTTATCTGCAGACAATCGGCAACTGATCCGATACTCGGTTTTACCGATTTTCAAAGCCGCTGCTTCCCGCAGCGGCTTTATTTTTGTTTAAGAAGAACTTCACAAAGCGTTCACGCATTCTAAACTTGCATATGACAGCGCTGGTCTTTTAGCTGGCGCTTACAAGGTTAAAGAAGTCAACGAACCAGAGGATGAGCATATGAAACCCCTGCCGCCTGCACCGCGCGTAACGACTGTTCGGCCTTGGGCAGCCTTTATGGGAATTGCCGCGGCGCTCATGCTTGGGGTTGGTGACAAAGCTGTTGCCGCCGAGGAAAACGTCACCCGCAGCCACGGCTATTCCTACTTTGGAAACCTCGACTATCCCGCTGACTATCCGCACCTGAACTATGTGAACCCCGATGCCCCAAAGGGCGGAGAGTTGTCGCTTGCTGGATCAGGTACATTCGATTCTCTGAACCCGTACTCGCGCAAAGGCCGGGCCGGGGCGCTTACGACGCTGCAATACGACTCGTTGATCGACAGTACTTCGGACAGCGTCGGGCAATATTACGGTTTGCTTGCGGAAAGCATGGAATACGACGAAGGCCGCAATTATGTGATTTTCCACATGCGCCCCGAGGCGACGTTTTGGGACGGAACCCCGGTCACGGCCGAGGATGTGGTCTATAGCCATCGCCTGTTTATCGAACAGGGTCTGCCATCCTATGCGCAGGCGGTTGGGCGGATGGTTACCGGGGCCGAGGCGCTGGATGACCACACTGTCAAGTTCACCTTCAGCCCCGACGTGACAAGACGGGGGTTGATTGAAACCGTCGGATCAACGCCAGTTTTCTCAAAAGCGTGGTTCGAAGCGGACGAGAGCAGGCGTCTGGATGAACCCCGGCTTGAGGTGGCGGTGGGCTCGGGGCCGTACAAACTTGACAGCTACGACATCAATCGCCGCATCGTTTACAAGCTTCGGGACGACTATTGGGCGAAAGATCTGCCGATCAATGTGGGCCGAAACAACTATGGCACCATTCGGGTCGAGTATTTCGCCGACCAAACCGCCGCCTTCGAAGGATTCAAGGCGGGTGAATATACGATGCGTATCGAAAGTGACCCAAAACTCTGGGCCTCTAGCTATGACTTTCCAAAACTGAGCGCAGGCTCGGTCGTGCGGGATGAGATCACCGATGGCAGCCCACCGACACCATCGGGCTTTGTCTTCAACCTCGGCAAGCCCCAATTCGCGGATAAAAACGTGCGCAAGGCTTTGGCGCTGGCGTTCAATTTCGAATGGGCCAATGAATCACTGATGTTCGGGTTAAATACTCCCCGGAACTCTTTTGTTCAGGGCACGCATCTAGAAGCCACCGGCGCGCCGGAAGGTGCTGAACTGGCGTTTCTGGAGTCGCTGGGTGATGTGGTCCCAGCAGATGTTCTGAGCGAACCGGCCCTGTTGACGCACGAGTCCAACCCGGCGCGGTTGAACGATCGCCGCAACCTGCGCAAGGCGTCGAAACTTCTGGATGAGGCCGGGTGGCCGGTGGGCGATGGAAATCTGCGTCGCAATGCGGCAGGTGAAACCCTTAAGGTGAACATTCCCTATGCGTCCAGTATTCCAACCTCGACCGCGACGATGATCGAAACCTTTGTTCAGAACCTGCAGTCGATCGGCGTTGACGCTTCGGCGGAAAAGGTGGACCCGTCTCAGTTCACCTTGCGCAGGCGCGAGCGGGATTACGATATGGTGTATTCCAATCGGTATGGATCATTCCTGTCGACAGGTGGCGGTTTGAGCCAGATGTATGGTTCGGAAGAGGCAGCGTTCAGCCTGTTCAACCCCGCCGGACTTGCCAGCCCGCTGGTGGATGCCGTGATCGAAGCCTCTTTTGACACCACAAATCAGGCGGAACAGGACGCGGCGCTTATGGCGCTGGATCGTGTGTTGCGGTATGAGTTCTTCATCATCCCCGATGGATATGTGGCGGACTACTGGACGGCCTATTACGACATGTATGAGTACCCCGAAAACCTGCCGCCATTTACGCTTGGCTATCTCGATCTTTGGTGGGTCAACCCCGAGAAAGAGGCTGCATTAAAGGCGAAGGGCGCGCTGCGGTAACATGGGCGCATATATACTAAGACGCCTGTTGCTGGTTATTCCCACGCTTCTGGGCATTATGATCGTCAACTTCACACTGGTTCAGTTTGTACCGGGTGGACCGATCGAACAGATTATCGCGCAGATCGAAGGCCAAGGCGACGTTTTTGCAGGCTTCGCCGGTGCCGGAGATGCCGGTGCCGCCGCCGAACCCGCCGGAGGCTCGTTTGACGACAAATACGTCGGCGCCCGAGGATTGCCGCCGGAATTCATTGCAGAGCTGGAAAAAGAGTTCGGGTTCGACAAGCCGCCGCTGGAACGGTTCCTGTCCATGATGGGCAACTACCTGACACTGGACTTTGGCGAGAGCTATTTCCGGTCGATCAGCGTTATTGATCTGGTCCTCGAAAAAATGCCTGTCTCGATCTCGCTGGGTCTGTGGTCGACGCTGATTGCTTATCTGGTGTCGATCCCGCTGGGCATTCGCAAGGCAATCAAGGATGGCTCGACCTTCGATACCTGGACAAGCGGAACGATCATCGTGGCTTATGCCATTCCCGGTTTCCTGTTCGCAATCCTGTTGCTGGTGCTGTTCGCTGGTGGGTCATATTGGCAGATTTTCCCGTTGCGGGGGCTGACATCGGACAATTGGGACAGCTTTAGCCTGATGGGAAAAATTGCGGATTATTTCTGGCACATCACTTTGCCGATTATCGCGCTGACCATCTCGGCCTTTGCGACCCTGACGCTGCTGACCAAGAACTCGTTCCTGGACGAGATCAAGAAACAGTACGTGATGACAGCCCGCGCCAAGGGCTTGAGCGAAGGCAAGGTGCTTTACGGTCATGTGTTCCGCAACGCCATGCTGATCGTGATCGCCGGGTTCCCTGCTGTGTTCATCGGCGTGTTCTTTGGCGGGTCGATCATTATCGAAACGATCTTCTCGCTGGATGGGTTGGGCAGATTGGGGTTCGAGGCCGCCGTTGCGCGCGATTACCCGGTGATCTTTGGCACGCTGTTTATCTTTGGCCTGATGGGTCTGGTTGTCGGCATCATCAGTGATCTGATGTATGTGCTGGTCGACCCGCGCATCGACTTCGAAAAGCGGGAGGGGTAGATGGCGCTTTCTCCGCTGAACCAACGTCGCTGGCGCAATTTTCGGCGTAATGGCCGTGCATTCTGGTCGCTGATCATATTTTCGATCCTGTTCGGCCTGTCGCTCTTTGCCGAATTCATCGCCAATGATAAACCGATCCTCGTGAAATACCGGGGCGAGTTTTACACGCCCGTCTTCAACTTCTATGCCGAAACCGAATTTGGGGGCGACTTCCAGACCGAAGCGATCTATCGCGATCCTGAGGTGCGCTGCCTGATCGACAGCGGCGGGTTGGAGCAATGTTTTGACGACCCCGAGGGCATTATCGAGCAGATCGACGCCGGTACGTTCCAAGCCGAAGGGTTCGAGCGCGGATGGGCCATCTGGCCCCTGATCCCCTATTCCTTCAACACCAGCGTTGACCGGCCGGGTGCCGCGCCGCTGCCGCCAAACGGCCAGAACCTTCTGGGCACGGACGACACCAAGCGCGATGTGCTGGCGCGGGTGATTTACGGATTCCGGCTGTCGATCCTGTTCACCCTGATGGTTACCGGCGTTGCCAGTCTGATCGGGATTTTCGCCGGAGCCATTCAGGGGTTCTTTGGCGGATGGCTGGACCTGATCTTCCAGCGGATCATCGAGATATGGTCCGCGACCCCCTCGCTTTACGTGATCATCATTATGTTTGCCATTCTGGGCCGAAGTTTCTGGTTGCTGGTTGCGTTGATGATCCTGTTTAGCTGGACAGGGCTGGTTGGGGTTGTCCGGGCCGAATTCCTGCGGGCCCGGAACCTTGAATATGTGCGCGCGGCGCGGGCGCTGGGCGTAGGCAACATGACCATCATGTTCCGGCACATGCTGCCGAATGCGATGGTCGCGACGCTGACCTTCATGCCGTTTATCGTCACGGGAACCATTGGCGGTCTGGCTTCATTGGATTTCCTTGGCTTTGGCCTGCCATCCTCGGCCCCCTCGCTGGGTGAACTGACCTTGCAGGCGAAACAGAACCTGCAGGCACCGTGGCTGGCCTTCACTGCCTTTTTCACCTTTGCCATCATGCTGTCGTTGCTGGTCTTCATTTTTGAAGGCGTGCGCGATGCGTTTGATCCCAGAAAGACCTTCTCATGAGCCTTTTGGATGTGAACAACCTCAAGGTCTCGTTCAAACAGGACGGGCAGGTCAGCGCGGCGGTGAAAGGGGTGTCGTTCACCGTCGATCGTGGTGAAACGGTAGCTCTGGTAGGTGAGTCCGGGTCGGGAAAATCCGTTACGGCCTTGTCGACAGTGTCGCTGCTGGGCGACAGCGCGATCGTCGAAGGCTCGGTTCGCTATGACGGGAATGAGATGATCGGCGCGTCCGAGGACAGGTTGATGGATGTGCGCGGCAACGACATCAGCTTTATCTTCCAAGAGCCGATGACCTCGCTCAACCCGCTGCACACGATCCAGAAACAGATGGCTGAGTCTCTGGCCCTGCATCAGGGCTTGACCGGTGATGCGGCGCGTGACCGAATTGTCGAGCTGCTGACAAAGGTTGGTATTCGCGACCCGCAGGATCGCCTAGACAGCTATCCGCACCAGTTGTCGGGCGGGCAGCGCCAGCGCGTGATGATCGCGATGGCGCTGGCCAACAAGCCCGACATTCTGATCGCGGATGAACCGACAACGGCGCTGGACGTCACTATTCAGGCACAGATCCTGGAACTGCTGGCCGAGTTGCAGAAATCCGAAAACATGGGAATGCTGTTCATTACCCATGACCTTGGCATTGTACGCCGGATTGCGGACCGTGTGTGCGTGATGAAGGATGGTGAAATCGTCGAAACCGGCCCGACGGTCGCGATTTTCGACAACCCACAACACCCTTATACGCGCAAGCTGCTGGCGGCCGAGCCGTCCGGTCACCCGCAAGCGGTGGCCGCAGACGCAGAAGAAGTCGCGCGAACAGATCATCTTAAGGTTTGGTTTCCAATCCAGCGCGGGTTCCTGAAGCGGACGGTGGGACACGTCAAGGCGGTCAACGATGCCACGCTTAGCGTGCGCGCGGGTGAGACGTTGGGAATTGTGGGCGAAAGTGGTTCGGGCAAGACAACGCTGGCTTTGGCGATCATGCGCCTGATTGCGTCCGAGGGTGGCATCACCTTCCGCGATCAGGATGTCCGGCGTTGGTCCACGCGAGAACTGCGGCGCCTGCGCAAGGACATGCAGATCGTGTTTCAGGACCCGTTCGGTAGCCTGAGCCCGCGTATGACGTGCCAGCAGATCATTGCCGAAGGTTTGGCAATTCACAAAGTCGACCCGCACCGCGCCCCGCGTGAACTGGTGACTGAGGTGATGACGGAAGTGGGGCTGGATCCGGCTGCAATGGACCGGTACCCGCACGAGTTTTCAGGCGGTCAGCGTCAGCGGATCGCCATCGCGCGTGCGATGGTGTTGCGGCCCAAGTTGCTGGTTCTGGATGAACCGACCAGTGCGCTGGACATGACGGTGCAGGTTCAAATCGTCGACTTGCTGCGTGACCTGCAGAAGAAATACGGTTTGGCCTACCTGTTCATCAGCCACGATCTGAAGGTCGTGCGCGCCATGTCCCATAACGTTATCGTTATGCGAAACGGTGATGTGGTTGAAATGGGCACGGCCGAGGATTTGTTTGAGAACGCCCAGACAAACTACACCCGTGAATTGATCGCAGCGGCAGGCTGAAGCCCGCCCTACAATTTGCTCAGGCGCTAGCTTTTTCCTTAGCCACCGGTTTTGGCACCGGGCCGCGCAGTTCTTCATAGTGATCAAAGCTCAGCTTGACCCAGCCGGTGCCGCGTGTCGCGCTGGCCAGACTGCGGTGCAGTTCATCCTCGGCTACTGCCGGTAGTTGCGCGTTGAAAATCTCCCAGCCTGAGGCGTTGGGATTGCCCTCAAAGCCCAGAACCTGACCCTGAAGCGAGCTGATCGTGGGAACAAGGTCGCCCACGAAATCCGAAGGCAGGTGAATCTCGGCATTTAGGATCGGCTGCAGCACCACGGGCTTGGCCTGTGGCAGCGCTTCTCGCACGGCGTTTTTTCCGGCGGTGCGGAAGGCATAATCCGAGCTGTCTACGTTGTGATGCTTGCCGTCGCTCAGCGTGATTTTCACATCGACAACCGGGAACCCCTCGGGACCCTGTTCAAGCGCGTCTTTGGCCCCATGTTCGACCGAGGGGATATAGTTGCGCGGCACCGCACCGCCCTTGACCACCTCTTCGAACTGGAACCCCGATCCGCGTGGCATGGGCGCAACCGAGATCACGACATCGGCGAATTGCCCGGCCCCGCCGGACTGTTTGCGATGGCGATGGCGATGTTCAATCGGTGTGCGAATGGTTTCCCGATACGCGGTTTCAACCGGATCGGCGACGATCTCGATCCCGAAGTCTTCGGCCAGTTTCGCGCTGACACGGCGCATATGCTGCGGACCCTGCGATCCCAGAACTGAATGACCGCTAAGTTCGTCCTGTTCCATGTGTAGGCCCGGGTCAATCTCAACCAGCCGGGTCAGGGCATTGGACAAACGCACATCGTCGCGTTCATGCGCGGGTGAGACCACCTGACGGTGAGCCGCCGGATGGGATAAGGCCCACTCGGGCAACGGCGTGGCCTCTTTGCTGTCATAGAGATTGCCGGGGTTCAGGTGATCAGATTTGACCGCCAACCCGATTTGACCCGCGCCCAGCTTGTCGATCTGGGTTTTTGCATCCAGTCCCGTCAGATTGCCAACGGTTTCACCTCCCAGCGGCTCATGGGCTTTTACGCCGTCGCCTAGTCCGCGTAGGACAATGATCTTGCCGATATGTTTTTTCACATCGGCAAACCCGGCGATCGCGCGGGCGTTTTCGGCGGCTTCGTCGCGTCCGGCTGCGATGTCAAACTCGGGCGCTTCATGCCGCAGGGCTTTCATCAGGCGTGTCAGGCCGTTTCCATGGCTGGCGGACCCCAGACAGGCCGGGATAAGCTGATGGTTCTGCAACACCTGCGCGGCAAGGTCGTAAATCTCGGCGCTGGGAGGCTGTTTGTCTTCGATCAGTTGCTCGAGCAGGTTGTCATCAAAGTCGGACAGAGTTTCCAAAAGCTCGGTTCGGGCCTCTTGTTCACGGTCTTCCACAGATTGCGGAAGTTCGATCAGATTGGAAGGTTTCCCTTCCTGGTATTTCCAGGCCCGTTCCGAAATCAGGTCGACCGCACCGACGATGGTTTCTCCGTCACGGATGGGGACCTGCCGCAACGCGATGTGATGAACGCAATAGGTCTGTAGTGCCGCGATGATGTCCTGAATGCGCCCGTTTGGGCTGTCCATCCGGTTGATGAACAGGAAGCAGGGAATCCCGGCCTCTTCTACCAATCTCAGATAAGGGGCGCACAGAACGGCTGCGTCCGGGTCCGGGGGCACAACCACAACAGCCGCGTCGGAAATGGCCATCGCCGGGCCGACATAGCCCAGGTTATCCCCGCCGCCATCCACGTCAACGGCGCACCATTGCTCGCCCAAATAAGAAAAACCGTGCAAATGCACGGTTCCGGACACGTCGAATGTGGTGGGTCGACCGTCGAGGCGGCTGATGGCCTCGACCAGGGTTGTCTTGCCCGACTGACTGGGGCCGAGGACGGTGAAAACGCGCATGAGTGCTGTCCCTCTTTCAGGTTGCAGTAATACCTGCACGAAAAGGTCCGTCCCACGCGGATGCGTCGGCAAGAACTGTCTGCGAATTCACCTGCCTCAGGGTGCGGATCGCACACCCCAAGTGTGGAGAAAATCGGATACCTGCGTCAAGCCCCCGCGCGAATGTTACGATGGCAGGCCGCAGGATCAGCGCAAATGCAAGACGTCAGATCGCCGAGCTGTGGCCAGCTTTGCTCAGGTCATAGGCGTCGAAACTGCGAGCAATCATCCGGGTCAGGGCGCGGGCCTCGGGTGGAATAAACAGCCCTTCGTCGGTGACGCGCAACAGGTTGTCGAACGCGGCATTGGCCGTTTGGAACATCTGATTCAGTTCAGTGGCCGAGACTTCGTGATCGCGCAGGATCTCCGCCGAATTGATCTGAAAGTCGCACATCAGCGCTTCGATCAAACGCGCTCGCAGAACATCCTGCCCCTTGAACATATGCCCGCGGGACGTCGAGAAACGCCCTTCGCGGATTGCTTTTGTGTGGGCCGACGTCGCGGGTGCGTTCTGGGCATAGCCTTGTGGAAAGCGTGAGATCGAACTGGCCCCGACTCCGATCAACACTTCGGCCTGATCGTCAGTATATCCCTGGAAATTTCGCTTGAGCCGCCCTGCTTTCAAGGCATGGGTCAGACCGTCATCCTGCGTGGCGAAGTGGTCGATTCCGATTTCCGCGTAGTTGTCCCACATGAAAAGGCGGCGAGCCGTGTCGAAAAGATCCAGCCGCTGTTCCGGCGTGGGCAGAGCATCTGACGGGATCAGCTGCTGTCGCTTGGCCATCCATGGCACATGGGCGTATCCATAAAGCGCCACCCGGTCCGGGTTAAGAGACAGAAGCTTCTGCACGCTTTCGGTCATTCGTGTTTTGGTCTGATGCGGCAAGCCATACAGGATGTCTGCATTCAGGCTGGAAATCCCACGGGCGCGGATCATATCGACCGCGTTGCGCGTGGTGTCATAGCTTTGAATCCGGCCAATGGTTTTCTGGATTTCATCGTCGAAGTCCTGAACCCCGATCGAGGCCCGGTTCATACCCGCCTCGGCCAATGCATTCAGCCGATCTGCGTCAATTTCGTTCGGGTCGATCTCGACCGAGAATTCCGCGTCAGCACCCAAGGGAACCACATCCAGAATATGAGCCGCGAGATTTCTCATCAGATCCGGGTTCAGCAAGGTGGGCGTACCGCCGCCCCAATGCAGGCGCGACAGTGTCACCCCTTGGGGCAGGCGTTCGGCCAGCAGATCCAGCTCGGCCTTCAACACGTCCACATAGGCAATGACCGGATTGTCGGTCTGGGTTCCTTGCGTGCGGCAGGCACAGAACCAGCAAAGCCTGCGGCAGAACGGAACATGGATGTACAAAGAGATGGCGCTGCCGGGCTTAATCTTGGAAATCCAGTCGCCATAACGATTTTCCCCCACGCCATTGTTGAAGTGGGGGGCGGTTGGATAGCTTGTGTAACGCGGTACTTTCGCGTCAAATAGTCCAAGCTGTGCCAGTTGTGGTTTAACAATCATGGCGATACCGTTAGAGGACGGCTCGCAAATAAACCTTGATAGAGATCAAGTGGAAACCCGCATGACACCGATGTTCAAGATCGACCATACCAATTGTGCCGACTGCCCCATTCGACATCGGGCGGTGTGCGCGCATTGCGATGCCAATGAGTTGGAAAAGCTTGAAGGCATTAAGTATTACCGCAGTTTCGAGGCTGGTCAGACAATCCTGTGGTCTGGGGATCAGATGAATTTCGTGGGTTCGGTCGTGTCGGGCATCGCGTCTTTGACGCAAACGATGGAAGACGGCCGTACTCAGATGGTCGGTCTATTGCTGCCCAGCGATTTTGTGGGGCGCCCCGGTCGCGAATCGGCGCCCTACGACGTGCAGGCTACGACAGATCTGGTGATGTGCTGCTTTCGCAAGAAGCCCTTCGAAGAGATGATGAACGAAACCCCGCATATCGCTCATCGCCTGCTGCAGATGACGTTGGATGAACTGGATGCAGCACGTGAATGGATGTTGGTGCTAGGGCGTAAGACCGCCCGTGAAAAGATTGCCAGCCTGTTGTCCATCATCGCCCGTCGGGATGCTTCGATCAGCCACGAGGGGAACGCCGGCCCGATCGTCTTTGATTTGCCTCTGACCCGCGAGGCGATGGCGGACTACCTTGGTTTGACTTTGGAGACGGTCAGCCGCCAGATTTCGGCGCTGAAACGGGACGGCGTCATTACCCTTGAGGGCAAGCGTCACGTGACCATCCCCGATATGGGACGTCTGATGGAAGAAGCTGGTGACGATTCAGACGGTGGTTTTCTGGTCTGACGTGACCTGACGCAGTAGTCGTGGTTTAGTGGCCTGAGTGCAGTCAATTCAGGAGCAAACCATGGAATTCAGTAGCCTTCTCGCCATGATCTTCATTGGCGCCATTGCCGGTTGGCTTTCCGGCAAGATCATGGAAGGCCGGGGCTTCGGTCTGTTTGGAAACATTATTGTCGGAGTCGTTGGCGCGTTTCTGGCGGGGACGGTCTTTCCGGCGCTTGGCTTTTCGGTCGGGGGCGGCCTGTTCTCGTCAATATTCTTTGCCACGATCGGCGCAGTCATTCTGCTGTTCCTGATCGGCCTTGTAAGACGAGGGTAAAAAACCGCCCTTATTAGGGGCGGTTTTACTAACTTACCGGCTTTAATGCGCCAGAAATACGGGAACCGGGGATTGTTCCAGCATGTTCCGAGTGGCGCCGCCCAGAATGGCTTCGCGGAATCTCGAATGCCCGTAGGCGCCCATGACAATCATGTCAGCTTCGGTGTCCGAGGCGTGGCGATTCAGGATGTCTGACACGCGTGTCATCGTTTTGCTGAGAACGTCGATTTCGCACTTAACGCCGTGCCGTGCCAGCATTTGCGACAGCATCCCCCCTGGGTCGGACCGATCCGGCCCGTGGCGGGGTGGGTCGATCACGACGATCCGCACAAGTTCGGCCTGTTGCAGGAAGGGCAGGGCGCGGCGTATGGCGCGCATGGCCTCAACGCTTTCGTTCCAGCCGATCAGAATCGTCCCCGGTCGTTCGAACGGCTTTGCGTTCTCCGGGGTGATAAGCACGGGCGCGTGTCCCTCGAACATCGCGGCTTCGACTATGGGTTCGCATTCTGCGCCCCGATCTTCGCCATAGGGCTGGGGCAGAACAACCAGATCCGAAAACCGCGCGCGATGGGCGACATGACGTCCAATATCGGCGATCTGAGCCACGCCACTTTCGGCAGACCACCGAACACCGGATTTCCCCAGAAACGTGTTGGTATATTCCAGAACTTCTTCTGCTTCGGCGTTGGCGCGGCTTAGTGTTTCTTGCAGGATCAACGCATTTGCGCCGGCATAGTAATACCCTGTCTGACTACGATCCACGCCCAGACACAGCGCCTCGGCATGGGCATCCTGTGCCAAAGCAAGTGCCGCCATCTGCGCAAGGGCCGCATTCGATTGCGTGGAATCTGTCATCACAGTGAGAAGAGATTTGTAAGCCATTTTTGACCTCTTACCTTCGAACCGTTGTAAGCTGCGACTTTCCAGCCCAGTCGTTTCTTTAGGATTGTCATAGTATTCAGCGTCCTGTCTTGACACAGATCAAAGCAGTTAAAGCGGCTGTCCGACAAAAGAGCAGCCAATCAAAAAGGTTCTGCGATATAATAGAATCGCGCAGAGCATGGCAAAGGGACGCAATATGTCAAATTACATCAAGCTGATCGTGCTTGGTCTGATCGTGGTTTTTGCCGCGATCGGGACAAATTATGCACGCGATTTGGCGTATCAGGTGCATGCAATTCTGGTGATGCTGATCGCCGGCGGATTGTTCATCTGGACGCTTAGAAACACCGATGAGCCAGATATCCTCGTGGACCACTCGGCCGAGTATATGGACGGCGTGATCCGCTATGGCGTTATCGCGACTGCCTTCTGGGGCGTGATCGGGTTCATCGCCGGAACGTTCATCGCCTTTCAATTGGCCTTTCCCGCGCTGAACTTTGAATGGGCGCAGGGCTATCTGAACTTTGGTCGGTTGCGTCCACTGCATACATCTGCGGTGATTTTCGCCTTTGGCGGCAACGCGTTGATTGCGACCTCGTTCTACGTGGTACAGCGCACCAGCGCTGCGCGTCTTTGGGGCGGCAATTTGGCATGGTTCGTGTTCTGGGGTTATCAGCTGTTCATCGTGCTGGCGGCGACCGGCTATGTTCTGGGTGGCACGCAATCCAAGGAATATGCCGAACCCGAATGGTATGTTGACCTGTGGTTGACTATCGTCTGGGTCGCGTATCTGGCCGTTTTCCTGGGCACAGTCATCAAACGGAAAGAGCCGCATATCTATGTGGCCAACTGGTTTTACCTAGCCTTTATCGTCACCGTTGCGATGCTGCACGTGGTCAACAACCTGACCATCCCGGTCAGCATCTGGGGATCTAAATCCGTCATCGTCTGGTCGGGCGTGCAAGACGCTATGATCCAGTGGTGGTACGGCCACAACGCCGTGGGCTTCTTCCTGACTGCGGGTTTCCTGGGCATGATGTATTACTTCATCCCGAAACAGGCGGAACGTCCGGTATTCTCGTACAAGCTGTCGATCATCCACTTCTGGGCCCTGATCTTCCTGTACATCTGGGCCGGTCCGCACCACCTGCACTATACCGCGCTGCCTGACTGGGCTTCGACGCTGGGCATGGTGTTCTCGGTTGTGCTGTGGATGCCTTCGTGGGGCGGTATGATCAACGGTCTGATGACCCTTTCGGGCGCATGGGACAAACTGCGCACTGACCCGATCATTCGCATGATGGTCATCTCGGTCGGTTTCTATGGCATGTCCACCTTCGAAGGCCCGATGATGTCGATTCGTGCCGTGAACAGCCTGTCTCACTATACTGACTGGACCATTGGTCACGTACACTCGGGCGCGTTGGGCTGGAACGGTATGATCACCTTTGGCGCGCTGTACTACTTGGTGCCTGTCCTGTGGAAGCGTGAGCGTTTGTACTCGCTGCAAATGGTTAGCTGGCACTTCTGGCTCGCTACGATCGGCATCGTTCTCTATGCCGCGTCGATGTGGGTCACCGGTATCATGGAGGGCCTGATGTGGCGCGAAGTGGATGCCAACGGCTTCTTGGTGAACTCGTTCGCTGACACCGTGGCTGCCAAGTTCCCCATGTATGTGGTGCGTGCCTTGGGTGGCGTGATGTTCGTCGCTGGTGCCGTGATCATGTGCTACAACCTGTGGATGACTGTGCGGAAAGCGCCGGCCAAAGAGGCCAGCCTGTCCGTCGCGGTCCCGGCTGAATAAGGAGGGCCGGAGCAATGGCAATTCTCGACAAACATAAGATCCTCGAGACCAACGCGACCCTCCTGCTGGTGTTCAGCTTTCTGGTCGTGACCATCGGTGGCATCGTGCAGATCACCCCGCTGTTCTATCTTGAGAACACCATCGAGAAGGTGGAGGGGATGCGCCCCTACACCCCCCTCGAAATGGCAGGGCGTGAAATTTACATCCGCGAAGGCTGCTATGTCTGCCACAGCCAGATGATCCGCCCCATGCGGGACGAGGTCGAACGGTACGGGCACTATTCGCTGGCGGCCGAGTCGATGTATGACCACCCGTTCCAGTGGGGGTCGAAACGCACCGGGCCTGATTTGGCCCGTGTGGGTGGCCGTTACTCGGACCAGTGGCATGTGGACCACCTGCGTGATCCGCAGTCGGTTGTGCCGGAATCGGTGATGCCGAAATACGGTTTCCTCGAGCATCGCAAGTTGGACGGCAAGTATATCGGTGACATCATGAAGGCGAACGCCCTTGTCGGCACGCCCTACACCGAAGAAATGCTGGCCAATGCCGAGGCTGACTTCCGTGCGCAGGCTGATCCCGACAGCGACTATGACGGGCTGCTGGAGCGCTATGGCGACAAGGTCAGCGTGCGCAACTTCGACGGTCAGCCCGAGTTGACCGAAGCGGACGCGATGGTGGCTTATCTTCAGATGCTGGGCACGCTGGTCGACTTCTCGACCTTCACCCCGGACCCAAGCCGCTAAAGGAGGGTGTGATGGAAGAGTATACACTCCTCAGGCAGTTCGCGGATAGCTGGATGTTGTTGCTGTTGTTCGCATTCTTCGTTGGCATCGTGATCTGGGTTTTCCGCCCCGGTGCCAGCAAGGAATACAAGGACACCGCCAATATCCCCTTCCGGCATGCAGACGCACCAGCGCCCCTGCAGGGCGACGATAAACCCGCCACACCCAAGGAGGCGCGGCCATGAGCAAGACATCTGATAAACTGCCGGGTGATCCGAACACCACGGGTCACAGCTGGGACGGTATCGAAGAGTTTGACAACCCGATGCCCCGCTGGTGGCTGTGGACCTTCTACGTCACGATTATCTGGGGCGTGATCTACACGATCATGTATCCGGCGTGGCCGTTGGTTCAATCAGCGACCGCTGGTGTTCTTGGCTGGTCGTCTCGTGAGCTGGTGCAGGAAGAGATGGTTGCCTTCCAGGAGGCCAACGCACCTTGGAATGCCAAGCTGGTGGAAACGTCGCTTGAGGACATCTCGAAAGACCCTGAGCTGCAGCAATTCGCGGTAAACTCGGGCGGCGCGGTATTCCGTACCTGGTGTGCGCAGTGCCACGGTTCAGGCGCGCAGGGTGCACCCGGCTTCCCGAACCTGCTGGATGATGCGTGGCTGTGGGGCGGAACGCTCGAAGATATCGAGTTCACCATTGCCCACGGTATTCGGAACGAAGAAAGCGACGACGCGCGCTATTCCGAGATGCCGGCCTTTGGAGAGCTTCTTGAGAAAGAAGAGATCACGCAGGTCGTTCAGTACGTCATGTCCCTGACCAACGCGCAGACCGATGACGCCGCAGCGCAAGCGGGCAAGGTTGTTTTCGAAGACAACTGTGCCGCTTGTCATGGCGAAGACGGCACGGGCGATGTGTTCCAGGGTGCGCCGAACCTGACCGATGCGATATGGCTCTATGGTGGCAGCGAAGAAGCTCTGACCCAGACAGTCACTTACAGTCGCTTCGGCGTGATGCCCGCTTGGGAAAACCGCCTGACTGAGGCGCAAATCCGCGCTGTGACTGCCTATGTCCACCAGTTGGGTGGTGGTCAGTAAGGTTTGAAGAATACCTTCGGACGGTTCGCCGCCCGAAGGTTGAGGCACCGGCTGTTCTATCTGTTCGCGCGTTTCCTGAACAGCCGGTGCTAATTTCACAGATTACTAATCCCGAATGATGAGGTCCAGATGCACCTTTTTGTGCGCTGGGCCTTTTCTTTTCCAATGATCATGTGCTGGCCAGTGTTTTGGCCTCGACCCCAGGCGGGGCTTGCCGGTACGTTCATCGCGATCTCTGGTGTGAGTGGCGATCATGAAGCTTTTTGCAAGGATTGAGAGCATTTTGCCTCTCCATTATTTAAACTGAGAATGCAGAAAAGATTGAACTTCTGACTGAAAAATGCGACTCAATTCCAATTCCCTTGTGTAAGTAAGGCTTACAAATGGATTGGATGAAAATGCCACCTCTGGCCTCGCTTCGGGCATTTTCCGCCTTCGCCGAGGCCGAGAATATTGTGCAGGCAGGTGCGGCGTTGAACGTCAGTCACGCAGCCATCAGTCAGCAATTGCGGGTTTTGGAAAAGCACCTAGGCGTATCGCTGTTGGACCGATCAGGGAAATCCATGATCCTGACCCCCGAGGGGGAAAAGCTGGCGCGCGCAACTCATCTGGGATTTGGCACAATCGAGGCCGCGGTCGCAGCCCTGATGCAAACGGATCAGGACCGCCCCGTCCACGTCTCGCTGACACCCTCGTTCGCAGCGTCCTGGCTGATGCCGCGCTTGCCTGCCTTTCAAGCAGAATTCCCAGATATTCCCTTGGCTTTGGACCCGACGCCGAAACTGGTCAACCCAAGCCCCGGAGGTGTGGATGTTGCGATCCGCTATGGCGGCGGTGATTGGTCTGGCATCGCCTCGGACCTGTTGTTGAGCAGCCCCATCGTGATCGTCGCGGCGCGGACCCTTTTGGGCGGTCGGTCCGATTGGACGCCGCAGGAATTGAGCCAGCTCCCGTGGCTGGAAGAGTTGGGGACGACCGAAGCCACAACATGGCTGGCGCGGCACGGCGTCGAACACGGTCCACGCGCGGGTCGGATCGCCTTGCCTGGAAACCTCTTGCTGGACGCGTTGCGCGCCGGGCAGGGCGTAACCGTCACGGCGCGGCATTTTGTCGAAGCCGACATTGCGTCGGGGCAGCTTGTCGAACTGTTTTGCGAGCCACAAAATAGCGGGTATCATATTGTAACGGGTGATTTTCCACTTCGCCCTGCTACCAAGATCTTTGTCCGTTGGCTTCGGTCGCAGTCCGGGGCGCTGTGACAAAAGGTGTCTGTACGATGCTCTTTTGACCCATGTCAAAGAGACTACCTTTGTGATCTGGAACAAGACGCGAAAAAATAGCTACATCTGGAGCCATCCCGTGAGCGATTCCGACCCCGCCCCCAGCCTTTACGCCGCAAGGGAGCCTATCTTTCCCCGGCGCGTATCCGGGCCATTTCGTAACCTGAAATGGATCATTATGGCCGTCACGCTGGGCATTTATTACGTGACGCCTTGGATCAGATGGGACCGCGGGCCCAGCCTGCCGGATCAGGCGGTGCTGTTGGATTTGGCGAATCGTCGTTTCTATTTCTTTTGGATCGAGATTTGGCCGCATGAGTTCTACTTTGTCGCAGGTCTATTGATCATGGCCGGGTTGGGGTTGTTCCTGTTCACTTCGGCATTGGGTCGCGTCTGGTGTGGTTATGCCTGCCCGCAGACCGTGTGGACGGATCTGTATATTCTGGTTGAACGCTGGATTGAGGGCGACCGAAACGCGCGCTTGCGCCTGCATCGGCAGGAAAAACTGGACTTCCGCAAGGCGCGGTTGCGCGTGACGAAGTGGACCGTCTGGTTGCTGATCGGTCTGGCCACTGGTGGGGCGTGGGTGTTTTACTTTGCCGACGCGCCGACGCTTTTGCGTGATCTGGTGACGGGCAACGCCCACCCCGTGGCCTATACTACGATGTTGATCCTGACCGGTACGACTTTCCTGTTCGGCGGGTTCGCGCGCGAACAAATCTGTATCTATGCCTGCCCTTGGCCACGTATTCAGGCGGCGATGATGGACGAGGATACTCTGGTCGTTGGCTACCGCGAATGGCGGGGTGAGCCGCGCGGCAAAGGCAAGCGTACTGCGGATTCCGAATTGGGGGATTGCATCGACTGTATGGCCTGCGTCAATGTCTGCCCCGTCGGGATCGACATCCGCGACGGGCAACAACTTGAATGCATCACATGCGCGCTGTGCATCGACGCCTGCGATGACATGATGGCCAAGATCGGCAAGCCGCGCGGTCTGATCGACTATATGGCGCTGAGCGATGAAACGCGCGAGCGTGCGGGTGAGTCGCCTCGGAACGTCTGGAAACACATTCTGCGTCCCCGGACGATCATGTATACAGGGATGTGGGCTGCGGTTGGCTTTGCGTTGTTGTTTGCGCTGTTCATCCGATCCGATATTGATCTGACCGTGGCACCCGTTCGGAACCCGACTTTCGTGACCCTGTCCGATGGCACGATCCGCAACACCTATGACGTGCGCCTGCGCAACAAACATGGTGAGGAACGGCCGTTCAAGCTGACGCTTGCGGGGGATCCGGCCCTGCAGGTACAGATCGAAGGCAATGACGGTGATACTGTCATTGTCGCTGCGGATACGGCACAATTGACGCGCGTCTATATCTTGGCCTCCGGTGGCACCGGCCCGGCGTCAACTGACGTTACTCCGGTGCGCATCTGGGTCGAAGACCTGCAAAGCGGAGAGCGTGCCTACAAGGACACCACCTTTAACGGGCAAGGGAAGTGAACATGGCCGAACGCAAATTCACCGGCAAACATGCACTGGCCGTCTTCGTGGCCGCATTTGGCGTGATCATCGCGGTAAATCTTGTGCTGGCCTACAGCGCGGTGAAAACTTTTCCGGGGCTCGAGGTCAAAAACTCTTACGTCGCCAGCCAAGAGTTCAACGAGCGTTTGCAGGAACAACAGGCGTTGGGATGGGATATCCGTGCTGAATTGTCTGGGGGGCTGTTGATTCTGCATATTACAGACCAGACCGGCACCCCTGTCGAAGTGGCCGAGTTGCAGGCTGTCGTTGGACGGGCCACGCATGTCAAAGAAGATTTCACACCGGATTTCATTTTTGATGGTACCGCTTACGCCACGCCCGCGTCACTGGGCAAGGGAAACTGGAATATCCGTTTGATCGCAAAGGATCATAGCGGGGCAGAGTTCGCTCAGCGCGTGCCGCTGTACGTAAAGGGATAGGGAATGACGGCGCAGCTTACATCAGGCACGGCCGCCTGCCCGGGCTGCATTGCAAGCCCGGCGGAGCCCGCGCGCCCAATCCCCGAAGATGTGCAGATTGCGCTGTCACTGCCGGGCATCCATTGCTCGGCCTGTATCGCCACCGTCGAGCGGGAGCTTAACGCCCATCCCGGCGTGGAAGACGCGCGGGTCAACCTGACTCTGAAACGAGCAATGATCAAAGCCGCGCCAGAATTGCGCGCTGCTGACCTGATTTCGGTACTGGAGCGCGTGGGCTATGAGGCGCATGAGCTTGATCCCGGTGCCCTATCCGCCACACAGTCCGACAAGGCGGGGCGCGACCTGTTGATGCGACTGGCGGTGGCCGGATTTGCCTCGATGAACGTGATGCTCTTGTCGGTTTCGGTCTGGGCTGGTGCCACAGACGCGACGCGGGACATGTTCCACTGGATTTCGGCCGCGATCGCGCTGCCTGCGATTGGCTTTGCGGCGCAACCCTTCTTTTCGAATGCGTGGTCGGCTTTGCGGGTTCGCCGCCTGAACATGGATGTGCCGATCGTGCTGGCTATCCTTTTGGCGCTGGTTACGTCGCTTTGGGAAACCGCGCTCAGCGGTAAGCACGCCTATTTCGACGCCGCCCTTACGCTGACCTTTTTCCTGCTGGCTGGTCGCTATCTGGACTATCGCACCCGCGCTGCTGCCCGATCCGCGGCAGAAGAGCTAACCGCGCTCGAAGTCCCCCGGGCTATCCGCTTGTTGGATGGGGCCGAGGAAGAGGTTGCTGTTGCCATGCTGAACGTCGGCGATCTGATCCTTGTCCGCCCCGGTGGACGAATGCCGGTGGATGGAGAGATTGTCTCGGGCCAGTCGGAACTCGACCGGTCCTTGCTGACCGGAGAAACCCTGCCGGTGTTCGCCGAGGCGGGCGTGACGGTCAGCGCCGGTGAGGTGAACCTGACCGGCCCCCTGACCATCCGCGCGACGGCGGTGGGTGAAGACACCTCGTTACATCGTATGGCCGATCTGGTGGCCGTCGCGGAATCGGGGCGCTCGCGCTATACCTCGCTGGCCGACAAGGCGGCCAAGCTTTATGCGCCCGGTGTTCATATCCTGTCGGCGCTCAGCTTTCTGGGGTGGTATATCTATTCCGGCGACGTGCGAACAGCGCTGAATATCGCCGCCGCCGTGCTGATCATCACCTGCCCTTGCGCGCTGGGTCTGGCCGTGCCAGCGGTGACCACTGCGGCCTCGGGGCGGTTGTTCCGCAAGGGGATGCTGATCAAACACGCCACCGCGCTGGAACGTCTGGCCGAGGTAGACACGGTCGTTTTCGACAAAACCGGCACGCTGACTTCGGGTACGCCCGAGTTGACCAATCTGGGCGATCATTCCCGCGCTGATCTTGAGATTGCGCTGGCGCTGGCCGAGGCATCCTCGCACCCTTTGTCAGTTGCTTTGACACAGGCCGCGCGCGAGGCCGGGATCAAACCCGCCACCCTGGACGACATCACCGAGGTTCCGGGATTCGGCACCGAAGGCACTTACCGAGGCCAGCGTGTCCGCCTTGGGCGGGCTGCGTGGACCGGCGCGGAAGAGGGCGACCAGACCGCCGCGTGGCTCTCTGTTGAAGGGCAGGCACCTGAGGCCTTCCTGTTCTCGGACAGCCTGCGAACCGGCGCGGCCGAGGCGGTGCAAGCGTTCCGCGACGCGGGTAAAGAGGTCATCCTGATTTCGGGCGATACGCAGGGCTCGGTTCAGGCGCTGGCTGATAAGCTCGGCATCCAGAACTGGATCGCGCAGGCTCTGCCGCAGGACAAGGCCAAGCATGTCGAGGCGCTGCGCGATCAGGGTCACCACGTGCTGATGGTGGGCGACGGGCTGAACGACACGGCGGCACTCGCGGCGGCGCATGTTTCGATTTCCCCGGCCTCGGCTTTGGATGCGGCGCGGGTGGCCTCGGACATCGTGCTGCTGGGCAATGACCTGTCGCCGATCTCTGACGCCTGTGATACGGCGGTCAAGGCGACGAAACGGATTCGCGAAAACTTTCGCATTGCCACTGTCTATAATATTATCGCGGTGCCGCTGGCAGTGGCCGGCCTGGCCACGCCCCTGATTGCGGCGCTGGCGATGTCGACATCGTCGATCACTGTATCTTTGAATGCGCTACGGGTAAGATAAAGCGATGGAAGTTCTGGCCTATCTGATACCGATTTCCCTGTTTCTGGGCGGGGTTGGGCTGGTGGCATTTGTCTACACGGTGCGATCAAACCAATATGACGATCCCGAAGGCGACGCCCGCCGTATCCTCAACGATGAATGGGACGACAAGCCCAAGCCCTGACAGCCCTTGAAATCGCCGCAATGCCCGGTTATGTCCGGCC
Source organism: Ruegeria sp. HKCCD7221 (assembly GCF_013031225.1). Lineage (NCBI taxonomy): Bacteria > Pseudomonadati > Pseudomonadota > Alphaproteobacteria > Rhodobacterales > Roseobacteraceae > Ruegeria > Ruegeria sp. HKCCD7221. Next base: position 20,505 of record NZ_WPZE01000006.1, on the reverse strand, counting down.
TATCCGCTAGCAGAGAGATCCAAGCCAAATGGCCACCACAAACCCGATCCAGTTTATTCAGCAAGTCCGCGCCGAGGTTGCAAAGGTCGTCTGGCCGACGCGCCGTGAGGTTCTGCTGACCACGGTCATGGTGTTCATCATGGCGGCCCTGACCGCCGTGTTCTTTGCGCTGGTCGATCTTGGTATTCGCGGCAGTCTGCAACTGATCTTGGGCGCGTTCGGGTAAACCGGTTAAGGCGCGCGGAAACGCGGCTTGCCCCTTGCACCGCGCGCGATGTCAGAGTAGTGACGCGGGACTATTCGGAATGGGCGTGCGGCGATTCGGGCTGCGCGCCGCTTTTTATTCCGGGTCACGTGATGGAAATTCAATGACGGCTGCGTCTGATTGACTGGATGCGCCGAAAGTAAACAAGGACGACAGGTTCATGGCGAAACGGTGGTACTCGGTCAGCGTTCTTTCGAATTTCGAAAAGAAGATCGCAGAGCAGATCCGCACGTCGGTGGCTGAACAGGGCCTTGAGGACGACATCGACGAAGTACTGGTGCCCACCGAAGAGGTGATCGAAGTGCGCCGGGGCAAGAAAGTCACGACCGAACGCCGCTTTATGCCCGGTTACGTACTGGTGCATATGGAGATGTCGGATCAGGGCTATCACCTTGTGAACTCGATCAACCGCGTGACCGGCTTTCTGGGCCCGCAAGGCCGCCCGATGCCGATGCGCGACGCTGAGGTGAACCAGATCCTCAACCGCGTTCAGGAAGGCGAAGAAGCGCCGAAACTGATGATAAGCTTCGAGGTCGGCGAAAAGGTCAAAGTCAACGACGGCCCGTTCGAGGATTTCGACGGCATGGTCGAAGGCGTGGACGACGAGAACCAGAAGCTGAAAGTTTCGGTCTCGATCTTTGGCCGCGAGACCCCGGTCGAGCTGGACTTCACGCAGGTGACCAAGCAGGCCTAAATTAGCGCTTTGCTAGTATATTAACACCGCGCCATCTCAGACGGTGCGGTGTTTTCGTATTCTCTTGCGCCTTGGTGTCGAAACGCCAGCAAAGCAAAGGCGGGCCCCAAACAGGCCCGCTCAGCCTATTAGTTTTTGAAGGGAAGGCTGGTATACGCGCCGACTTCGTCGTTTCCTGTGCGTTCGTTGAAATCATTGATCATGTCATTTGTGGCTTCGGCCGCGCCGAGGTCGATGCTTTCAAGATCAAATTCAGAGAACGGGAACTCTGCAGCAGAGTCAGGTGGTTGCTTTGCCATCTGAACGGGCGCAGGGAAAGACTCTTCGTTGGGCACACCTTGGCGTGTTCGAATGCTATCCTTTGTTACATTCCAAGTCATAAAGTCGGCTGCCAAATCCAAGGGGCCATCATAGGTTTCCCGGATTGCTGAATAGACGGCCAACGCAATGTCGTGATCGTTTTGGAAGTGATAGCAAACGGCCAGCCGAGGTTCGGTTTCCGACATGATCTTACCGAACGCTTGCGCGGCGGTGTGTCCCTGAGAGCCGACAAATATGGCTTCCGATGGTTCAAAGCCGTATTTTTCGATCATGAATTCTGGTGGGGTGAAACACTCGTGGATGGCAAGATCCACACCGGCGGCATGTTCTCTCCACCAGCGCGTTGGCAGCGTATCGGACGAAAACGCAAATCTGAGGCCATTCCATTCCAACAGAAAACTAACCGATTGTTCACCATGAATCGCGGGCAGAGTCCTAACTTGAACACCGTTTTCATCAAAGATGACGTTGTTTACAGCTTTCCAATCGAATTCATTTACCTCTAACTGCAACCCACGCGGATCAACTGCCGCGCCCCTGGTTGCTTCTTCCCAGGCCCACATCTTCATCATATGGTCAGCCCAGGCTTTTGTTCCCCATTCGGGCTTGATCCCCTCAGGCCCCCAAAGGCGAACGGGTGTCAGACGGTTGTTTACGGGGCCAGTAAAGTAGAAGGCCGGAAAATCGCCTGCGTGATCAAGGTGCAAGTGGCCCAGAAACACTTTGTCTAGCTGATCCAACGGTATCCCAAGCGCCATGATACGCTCATACGAGCCTTCGCCCATGTCAAAGATGAACTTTTCGCCGTTGCCCAGCTCAACAAGAAAACACGCCGCAGCCTGCTTGAGGCGTGGCTGGGGCATTCCGGTTCCACACGCGATGACGCGCATTTCGTCAGGACCCAGAGTTTCCGTTCCGGGATAATAGACGGTCTGGTTCGGGTAAGGTTCAGTTCTGGACCACTCCGAAGGTTCTTTGTTCTGCGCAACGGCAGTCATCGCAGTGGCTGCAACAAGCCCAGCGCCCAGCACAATTGCAGGTGCAATAAGTCTGGAAAGCGTCATAAAAAGTCCTCCCTCAACGATTTCGCCGAAACAGCGCAAAGATTCGCCCCATACAAGGTTCGCAATTTTTGAGTGCGTCTGGCAAGGTTGCTTAATCTTTGGCAGATCGGAGCAGTTGCACGAGTTGTGATCGGGGTTAGCTTACTAGGGCGAAAGCTTATCTGTTGGTGGGTTTGCACCCCTTGCCAACCCCCACATTCCGCTGTAAACGCCGCCTCTATCGTCTTCGGGCGAGATTCTCTCGTGGGAGGTTGCTGGGATCGCGATCCCGGATCGGACCACGCAACATAATCTGGGTGAAACGCGTTTCGCCCGAGTTGAAAGGAAAACCAAATGGCCAAGAAGCTTGCTGGTACAATGAAACTGCAGGTTCCTGCAGGTCAGGCGAACCCGTCGCCGCCAGTTGGTCCGGCGCTGGGTCAGCGCGGCATCAACATCATGGAATTCTGCAAGGCGTTCAACGCCAAGACCGCAGACATGGAGCAAGGCGCTCCTTGCCCGACCGTGATTACCTATTATCAGGACAAGTCCTTCACCATGGACATCAAGACGCCGCCCGCGTCTTATTACCTGAAAAAAGCAGCTGGTCTGAAGCCGGTTGGCAAGCGTAACCGCCCCCGTGGCGCGGAAAACCCAGGTCGTGAGACCGTGGCAACCGTGACCACCAAGCAGGTTCGCGAAATCGCCGAAGCCAAAATGAAAGATCTGAACGCCAACGACGTCGAAGGCGCAATGCAGATCATCCTGGGCTCGGCCCGCTCTATGGGCATCGAGGTGAAGTAAGATGGCAAAACTTGGTAAACGTACCCGCGCTGCGCGCGAAGCTGTCGCTGGCAAGGAAAACCTGTCGATCGAAGAAGCTGTTGCTCTGGTAAAAGGCAACGCGACCTCGAAATTCGACGAGACCATCGAAATCGCTCTGAACCTGGGCGTTGACACCCGTCACGCAGACCAGATGGTTCGTGGCGTTGTCGGCCTGCCCAACGGCACCGGCAAAGCGATGCGCGTCGCTGTATTCGCTCGTGGCCCGAAGGCGGACGAAGCGAAGGAAGCAGGCGCGGATATCGTTGGCGCAGAAGACCTGATGGAAACCATTCAGGGCGGCACCATCGAATTCGATCGTTGCATTGCCACCCCGGACATGATGCCGATCGTTGGCCGTCTGGGTAAAGTTCTGGGCCCCCGCAACCTGATGCCGAACCCCAAGGTTGGCACTGTGACCATGGACGTGAAAGCGGCCGTGGAAGCAGCCAAGGGCGGTGAAGTTCAGTTCAAGGCGGAAAAAGGCGGCGTTGTGCACGCTGGCGTTGGCAAAGCGTCGTTCGACGAAGCCAAGCTGGTTGAAAACGTCCGTGCCTTTGTCTCGGCTGTTGCCAAGGCCAAGCCGTCGGGCGCCAAAGGCACCTACATGAAGAAAATCGCGCTGAGCTCGACCATGGGCCCGGGTGTGACTCTGGATGTGGCGGCTGCTGCGGGCGAATAAGCCTTAACGCGAAGCAAAAAGTATTAAGCCCGGGCAGTGCAAACTGTTCGGGCTTTTTCGTTCCATAGTCTAGTTTGCCGTGCCAAAGGCGATATCCAGCCGCATTTCCAGACGCGTGCGCCGAAATTTCTCGAACGCGCTGCAGGTAAAGTCAGTGCGCCAATAGTCCAGCCAGTCTTTGAGCAATCGGCCACGAATGCAGAAATCGAGGATATCGGTGTCAATCGGCAGGCGGTAGCGGCGCAGGAACATTTGCTTATTTCGCCGCAGAATGCCGCTCTGATCCACCGCGCTGGCTGGACCATCCCGAAAGATATCAGCCTTGAGAAAGTCGACGATATCGTAGACGGCCAGTTTTTCGCATACCTCAGTAAAGTCCAGACCGTGAGTTTTGCCTTGTCCGATAATCAGGTTCTGCCCGTGAAAATCACCGTGTGAAAAGACCCTCAGGTCTTCGATCCCCTTAAGGCGTTCGCCGTCGGTCACAATGGCATCAATCATTTTCCGGCTTTTCTGCGCGATGTCATCCGGGACCATCGCTGCAAGATCGCAAATGCTGTCAATCATCCATTTCGGGCGGAACCCATAGTTGACGGGCGCCAGGCGGCTGTGAAAATCACTGAGCCAGGACCCCGCCCGACGATAGACCTGCACCACTTGGTTATCGTCCTTGCTGTTATAAATCAGATCAACGGCAGTGGGCCTGTCGAGGAACTCTGTGACCAGAAAGGCCCCTCCGGGCGATAGGTAGACAGGCTGCACGACACGGGACGAGTCTGTGCGTTCAAAGTATCGGGACAGGTCAACCAATAACTCGAATTCGTCTTTCAGTCGACCGGTCGCCGGAGACTCGGTGTCGATCTTGAGGGCGAAGGATCCCGCTGTCGAGCGCAGAACCAGAACGGCCCGAGACTCTGCGAAGGCGTGCGACCGGTAGATACAGTCATACTGTGTCACTGGGGCGTGCAGGACCGCATTGGAAAACTCGTCAATAAATGCGGTGACCCGGTCATGTTCTTGATCCGAGAGCGGAAGAGAAGTAGCCAACGGGCCATGTCCTTGGTGATGTGCCTTTCACCGGACTGGAACGCAGCGGGATTTGCGTGTCAACGGCAAGAAATAGGTTTTGTTGCCGGTTGGCGGAAAACGCTATGAAATCCGCACAGTTGGATGGGTTCTGGTGGGTTCGAACTGGGGTGCAAAATGGCGTGGCCAAATTCGCAATTTACCCCTTGGAAACCCCATCCAACTGCCCTAATAAGACTTGCGGAGTAAAGCGTGCGATTCGTCGTGCGCTTTATTTCGTTTCGTCCAAGACGGTGGGTGGTGCCATTCGGCCCCTTAATCTCCTGCCTGAGACGGGTAAGACCAAAGAATTCTGAGGGTCGCGATCCTCGGGCGCATTTTGGCCAATCCCGTAACAACGGACCTGAACGCCGGGGTTTCACCCTCGGCAAATATGAGCCGGGATGTCCAACATCCCAAACTTGGAGAGAACTGTGGATAGAGCCCAGAAAGAGAAAGTGGTCGAGGAACTCGGCCAAATCTTCGAAAGCTCTGGCGTCGTAGTGGTAGCCCATTACGCCGGTCTGACAGTTGCCGAGATGCAGGACCTTCGCGCACGTGCTCGTGACGCGGGTGGTGCCGTGCGTGTTGCCAAGAACAGGCTTGCCAAAATCGCCCTCGACGGAAAGCCATGTGAAAGCATTGGTGACCTGCTGACGGGTATGACCGTTCTGACCTATTCCGAGGACCCCGTGGCAGCAGCCAAGGTGGCCGAGGACTTCGCCAAAGAGAACCAAAAGTTCGAAATTCTTGGCGGTGCAATGGGCGAGAACGCTCTGGACCGGGCTGGTGTTACAGCCGTGTCGAAAATGCCGTCGCGTGAAGAGCTTATTGCTACGATCGCTGGTATGCTTGGCGCGCCTGCTTCGAACATCGCCGGTGCAATTGGCGCACCTGCAAGCAACATCGCAAGCATCCTTTCCACCATCGAAGAGAAGGCGGAAGCTGCGTAAGCGGTTGGCACTGAATGATCTGCGTGGGGTGAATACCCTGACGTTGGAACACACACTGTAAAACGGAAAGAGCTAATACAATGGCTGATCTGAAAGCACTGGCAGAAAGCATCGTGGGTCTGACCCTGCTGGAAGCACAAGAACTGAAAACCATCCTCAAAGACGAGTACGGCATCGAGCCCGCAGCTGGCGGCGCCGTAATGGTCGCAGGTGCAGCTGGCGACGCCGGCGGTGCAGCTGCTGAGGAAAAAACCGAATTCGACGTCGTTCTGAAGAACGCCGGCGCTTCGAAAATCAACGTCATCAAAGAAGTTCGCGGCATCACCGGCCTTGGCCTGAAAGAAGCCAAGGAACTGGTCGAAGCTGGCGGCAAGATCAAAGAAGGCGTGGACAAAGCAGAAGCCGAAGAGATCAAAGGCAAGCTGGAAGCAGCTGGCGCCGAGGTCGAACTGGCCTAAGTCAGTCCAATGGCGCATCGCTGATGCGTCGAAAATTTGGCTGGGTCCGGAGAAATCCGGGTCCAGCCGAACCTGTCTTAGAAAGGGCCTCAACTTTGGGGCGTTTTCTAAGACGCGGTTCTTGGATCGGGAGGCTGCCTTCGGGACGGTGGCCATGAATTGATCCGGACGTGTCGTCTCGAATGTGCAAGATGCCGGGGCCCGACGGTGTCTTTGCCCGCTGAGAACATCGAAAGGTGACATCTGACATGGCTCAAACGTTCCTTGGCCAGAAACGTCTTCGTAAATATTACGGCAAAATCCGTGAAGTTTTGGAAATGCCGAACCTCATTGAGGTCCAGAAATCTTCTTATGATCTTTTCCTACGCTCCGGCGATGCAGAGCAGCCCACTGACGGCGAAGGCATCAAAGGCGTGTTCCAGTCGGTTTTCCCGATCAAGGATTTCAACGAAACCTCCGTTCTGGAGTTCGTGAAATACGACCTGGAAAAACCCAAATATGACGTCGAAGAGTGCATGCAGCGCGACATGACCTACAGCGCGCCGCTGAAGGTGACTCTGCGTCTGATCGTGTTTGATGTCGATGAGGACACCGGCGCGAAATCGGTCAAGGACATCAAGGAACAGGACGTGTTCATGGGCGACATGCCCCTGATGACGCCGAACGGTACGTTCATCGTGAACGGTACCGAGCGTGTGATCGTCAGCCAGATGCACCGTTCGCCCGGTGTGTTCTTTGACCACGACAAGGGCAAGACCCACTCGTCCGGTAAACTGTTGTTTGCCTGCCGCATAATCCCGTATCGCGGCAGCTGGCTGGACTTTGAGTTCGACGCCAAGGACATCGTGTTCGCCCGCATCGACCGCCGTCGCAAACTGCCTGTGACCACCCTGCTTTATGCGCTGGGTCTGGACCAGGAAGCCATCATGGACGCGTATTACGAGACCGTGTCCTACAAGCTGGACAAGAAGAAGGGATGGGTCACACCGTTCTTCCCCGAGCGCGTGCGTGGTACCCGTCCGACATATGATCTGATCGACGCGAAATCCGGCGAAGTGATTGCCGAAGCGGGCAAGAAAGTCACCCCGCGTGCGGTCAAGAAACTGATCGACGAAGGCACTGTCACCGACCTGTTGGTTCCGTTTGACCACATCGTCGGCAAGTTTGTCGCCAAGGACATCATCAACGAAGAAAACGGGGCGATCTATGTCGAGGCCGGTGATGAGCTGACCCTGGAATATGACAAGGACGGCGATCTGATTGGTGGTTCTGTCAAAGAACTGATGGATGCGGGCATCACCGATATTCCGGTTCTGGACATCGACAACGTCAACGTTGGCCCCTACATGCGCAACACCATGGCTCAGGACAAGAACCTGAACCGTGAAAGCGCTCTGATGGACATCTACCGCGTCATGCGCCCGGGTGAGCCGCCCACCGTCGAAGCGGCCTCGGCCCTGTTCGACACGTTGTTCTTCGACAGCGAGCGTTATGACCTGTCTGCCGTTGGTCGCGTTAAGATGAACATGCGTCTGGCCCTAGACGCGCCGGACACCCTGCGCACCCTGCGCCGCGAAGACATCGTGGCCTGCATCAAGGCGCTGGTGGAACTGCGCGACGGCAAAGGCGACGTGGACGATATCGACCACCTCGGCAACCGTCGTGTGCGTTCGGTCGGCGAACTGATGGAAAACCAGTACCGCGTTGGCCTGCTGCGCATGGAGCGCGCGATCAAAGAGCGTATGTCGTCGGTCGAGATTGACACCGTCATGCCGCAAGACTTGATCAACGCGAAACCGGCTGCGGCTGCCGTCCGCGAATTCTTCGGCTCGTCGCAGCTGTCGCAGTTCATGGACCAGACCAACCCGCTGTCGGAAGTCACCCACAAACGCCGCCTCTCGGCGCTTGGCCCCGGTGGTCTGACGCGTGAGCGTGCGGGCTTTGAGGTGCGTGACGTACACCCGACCCACTACGGCCGGATGTGCCCGATTGAAACGCCTGAAGGTCCGAACATCGGTCTGATCAACTCGCTGGCCACCTTCGCCCGCGTGAACAAGTATGGCTTCATCGAAACACCGTATCGCGTCGTCAAAGACGCCGAGGTGACCGATGAGGTTCACTACATGTCCGCGACCGAGGAAATGCGTCACACTGTGGCGCAGGCGAACGCGACGCTAGATGCTGATGGCAAGTTCATCAACGATCTGGTCTCGACCCGTCAGGCGGGTGACTACACTCTTGCCCCGCGTGAGAATGTTGACCTGATCGACGTGTCGCCGAAACAGCTGGTCTCGGTCGCTGCATCGCTGATCCCGTTCCTTGAAAATGACGACGCCAACCGCGCTCTGATGGGCTCGAACATGCAACGTCAGGCGGTTCCGCTGCTGCGCGCCGAAGCGCCGCTGGTCGGTACCGGCATCGAGGAAAAGGTTGCGATCGACTCGGGCGCTGCAATTCAGGCGAAACGTGCCGGTATCATCGACCAGGTCGATGCCCAGCGTATCGTTATCCGCGCCACCGAAGATCTGGAACTGGGCGACGCTGGCGTAGACATCTATCGTCTGCGCAAGTTCCAGCGTTCGAACCAGAACACCTGCATCAACCAGCGTCCGCTGATCAAGGTGGGTGACACCGTCCAGAAGGGCGAGGTCATTGCCGATGGTCCGTCGACCGATATGGGTGAACTGGCCCTTGGTAAGAACGTGGTCGTCGCGTTCATGCCGTGGAACGGTTACAACTATGAAGACTCGATCCTGATCTCGGAACGTATCGCGCGTGATGACGTCTTCACCTCGGTCCATATCGAGGAATTTGAAGTCGCCGCCCGTGACACCAAGCTGGGCCCGGAAGAGATCACCCGCGACATCCCGAACGTCGGTGAAGAAGCGCTGCGTAACCTCGACGAGGCGGGCATCGTTTACATCGGCGCGGATGTTGAGCCGGGCGATATTCTGGTCGGCAAGATCACTCCGAAGGGCGAAAGCCCGATGACCCCGGAAGAAAAGCTGCTGCGCGCCATCTTTGGTGAGAAAGCATCTGACGTGCGCGACACCTCGCTGCGCGTGAAGCCGGGCGATTACGGTACGGTCGTTGAGGTCCGCGTCTTCAACCGTCACGGCGTCGAGAAAGACGAGCGTGCGTTGCAGATCGAGCGCGAGGAAGTCGAACGTCTGGCCCGTGACCGGGACGACGAGCTGGCGATCCTTGACCGCAACATCTATGCGCGTCTGCAAGGTCTGATCCTTGGTAAAACCGCTGTCAAAGGCCCGAAAGGCGTCAAGGCAGGGTCGGTGATCACCGAGGATCTGCTGGAAACCCTGACCCGTGGTCAGTGGTGGCAGCTGGCGCTGGAAGGCGAGCAGGACGCACAGATCGTCGAAGCTCTGAACGAGCAGTACGAAGTGCAAAAGCGTGCTCTGGACGCCCGTTTCGAAGACAAGGTCGAGAAAGTCCGCCGTGGCGACGACCTGCCGCCGGGTGTGATGAAGATGGTCAAAGTCTTCATCGCCGTGAAGCGCAAGCTGCAGCCGGGCGACAAGATGGCCGGTCGTCACGGGAACAAAGGTGTGATCTCCAAGGTTGTTCCGATGGAAGACATGCCGTTCCTGGCCGATGGTACCCCGGTTGACTTCTGTCTGAACCCGCTGGGTGTGCCTTCGCGTATGAACGTAGGTCAGATTCTGGAAACCCACATGGGTTGGGCCGCACGCGGTCTGGGTCTGAACATCGACGACGCTCTGGGTGAGTACCGCCGGTCCGGCGACCTGACCCCGGTGCGCGAAGCGATGAAGCTGGCCTATGGCGAAGATGTCTACGAAGAAGGCATCACCGGTCTGGGCGAGGATGGCCTGATCGAGGCTGCGGGCAACGTGACCCGAGGTGTTCCGATCGCAACCCCGGTCTTCGACGGTGCCAAAGAGGCTGACGTCAACGACGCGCTGGTGCGTGCGGGCTTCTCGGAAAGCGGTCAGTCGGTTCTGTTCGACGGTCGTACCGGTGAGCAATTCGCACGTCCGGTGACCGTGGGCATCAAGTACTTGCTGAAACTGCACCACCTTGTGGACGACAAAATCCACGCGCGTTCGACCGGGCCCTACAGCCTGGTTACTCAGCAGCCGCTGGGAGGTAAGGCGCAGTTCGGTGGTCAGCGCTTTGGTGAGATGGAGGTCTGGGCTCTGGAAGCTTACGGCGCCGCCTACACCCTGCAGGAAATGCTCACCGTGAAATCGGATGACGTCGCCGGCCGGACCAAGGTCTATGAGTCGATCGTCAAGGGCGAGGATAACTTTGAAGCGGGCGTACCGGAATCATTCAACGTTCTGGTTAAAGAAGTCCGTGGCCTCGGCCTGAATATGGAACTCCTGGATGCGGAGGTTGAGGAGTAAGGGCGCTGCCCTTTCTCCCGTCCCCCCTTCCGCAAGATTTGAGGTAACAAATGAACCAGGAAATCACCAACAACCCGTTCAACCCGCTGACGCCGCCGAAGGTCTTTGACGAGATCAAGGTCTCACTGGCGTCGCCCGAGCGGATCCTGTCTTGGTCCTATGGCGAGATCAAGAAACCCGAAACCATCAACTACCGGACGTTCAAGCCCGAGCGTGACGGTCTGTTCTGCGCGCGTATCTTTGGCCCGATCAAAGATTACGAATGTTTGTGCGGCAAATATAAGCGGATGAAGTATCGCGGCGTTGTCTGCGAGAAATGCGGTGTGGAAGTCACCCTGCAGAAAGTCCGCCGCGAGCGTATGGGCCATATCGAACTGGCTGCGCCCGTTGCACATATCTGGTTCCTGAAATCGCTGCCGTCCCGCATCGGTCTGATGCTGGACATGACGCTGCGCGATCTGGAACGCGTTCTGTACTTTGAAAACTATGTCGTCATCGAGCCCGGTCTGACCGACCTGACCTACGGCCAGATGCTGACCGAAGAAGAGTACATGGACGCGCAGGATGCCTATGGAATGGACGCGTTCACCGCGAATATCGGTGCCGAAGCTATCCGTGAGATGCTGGCCCAGATCGATCTGGAAGCCGAAGCCGAGCAGCTGCGCGCTGATCTGGCCGAAGCAACCGGCGAACTGAAGCCCAAGAAGATCATCAAGCGCCTGAAGGTTGTTGAATCCTTCCTCGAGTCGGGCAACCGGCCCGAATGGATGGTGATGACCGTGATCCCGGTCATTCCGCCGGAACTGCGTCCGCTGGTTCCGCTGGATGGTGGCCGTTTCGCGACTTCGGATCTGAACGATCTGTATCGCCGTGTCATCAACCGGAACAACCGTCTGAAGCGCCTGATCGAGCTGCGCGCGCCTGACATCATCGTCCGCAACGAAAAGCGGATGTTGCAGGAATCCGTTGATGCTCTGTTCGACAACGGCCGTCGTGGCCGCGTGATCACCGGCGCCAACAAGCGTCCGCTGAAATCGCTGTCTGACATGCTGAAAGGTAAGCAAGGTCGCTTCCGTCAGAACCTTCTGGGTAAGCGCGTCGACTTCTCGGGCCGTTCGGTCATTGTGACCGGCCCGGAACTCAAGCTGCACCAGTGTGGCTTGCCCAAGAAGATGGCGCTGGAGCTGTTCAAGCCGTTCATCTACTCGCGCCTTGAAGCCAAGGGTCTGTCTTCGACCGTGAAACAGGCGAAGAAACTGGTTGAGAAAGAGCGTCCCGAAGTGTGGGATATCCTCGACGAAGTGATCCGCGAACACCCTGTCATGCTGAACCGTGCGCCTACGCTGCACCGTCTTGGCATTCAGGCGTTCGAACCGGTTCTGATCGAAGGCAAAGCCATCCAGTTGCACCCGCTGGTCTGTTCGGCCTTTAACGCCGACTTCGATGGTGACCAGATGGCGGTTCACGTGCCTCTGAGCCTTGAGGCGCAGTTGGAAGCCCGTGTTCTGATGATGTCAACGAACAACGTTCTGTCGCCTGCAAACGGCGCGCCGATCATCGTTCCGTCGCAGGATATGATCCTGGGTCTCTACTATGTGACCCTGGAACGCGAAGGCATGCCGGGTGAAGGCAAGGTCTTTGGTTCGATCGAAGAAGTTCAGCACGCGCTGGACGCCGGTGAAGTGCACCTGCACACCAAGATCACCGCGCGGATCACGCAGATCGACGACGAAGGCAACGAAGTTCAGAAGCGTTACGAGACCACTCCGGGCCGTCTGCGTCTGGGTGCGTTGCTGCCGATGAACAACAAAGCGCCGTTCGAGCTGGTCAACCGCCTACTGCGGAAGAAAGAAGTGCAGCAGGTGATCGACACCGTCTACCGTTACTGCGGTCAGAAAGAGTCGGTTATCTTCTGTGACCAGATCATGTCGATGGGCTTCAAAGAAGCGTTCAAGGCGGGCATCTCGTTCGGTAAGGACGACATGGTCATTCCGGGCGATAAGTGGGGCATCGTCGATGACACCCGCGATCAGGTGAAAGACTTTGAACAGCAGTACATGGACGGCCTGATCACTCAGGGCGAAAAGTACAACAAAGTTGTCGATGCCTGGTCGAAGTGTAACGACCGGGTGACCGACGCGATGATGAGCACAATCTCATCCTCGGATCGGGCAGAGGATGGGTCTGAACAGGAACCGAACTCGGTCTACATGATGGCACACTCGGGTGCGCGTGGCTCGGTCACTCAGATGAAACAGCTGGGTGGTATGCGCGGCCTGATGGCCAAGCCGAACGGCGACATCATCGAAACGCCGATCATCTCGAACTTTAAAGAAGGTCTGACCGTTCTCGAGTACTTCAACTCGACCCACGGTGCCCGTAAAGGTCTGTCGGATACCGCTCTGAAGACGGCGAACTCGGGTTACCTGACCCGTCGTCTGGTGGACGTGGCGCAAGACTGTATCGTTCGTGAGATCGACTGTGGCACCGAGCGTGCGATCACTGCCGAAGCAGCCGTGAACGATGGTGAGGTTGTCGCCTCGCTGGCCGAACGCGTGCTGGGCCGTGTGGCCGCAGACGATGTTCTGCGTCCGGGCACCGATGAGGTGATCGTGGCAGCCGGGCAGCTGATCGACGAACGTATGGCTGACACCATTGACGAAGCTGGCGTTGCCTCGATGCGCATCCGCTCGCCTCTGACCTGTGAGTCCGAGGAAGGCGTTTGTGCAACCTGCTACGGTCGTGACCTGGCTCGCGGTACCATGGTGAACACGGGTGAAGCTGTTGGCATCATCGCCGCGCAGTCGATCGGTGAACCCGGTACACAGCTGACCATGCGGACCTTCCACATCGGTGGTGTTGCGCAAGGTGGTCAGCAGTCGTTCCAGGAAGCCAGCCAGGAAGGCGTTGTCGCGTTCGAAAACCCGCAGATTCTGGTCAATGCCGCAGGCGAAAGCCTGGTCATGGGCCGGAACATGAAGCTGGTGATCAACGACGAACACGGCGAAGAGCGTGCCAGCTTCAAGCTGGGCTATGGCTCCAAGCTGTTCGTCAAGGATGGCGCAACCGTTGCCCGTGGCGACAAGCTGTTCGAGTGGGATCCCTACACCCTGCCGATCATCGCCGAGAAAGCCGGTACTGCGAAATACGTTGACCTTGTTTCGGGCCTTGCTGTCCGCGACGAGACCGACGAAGCAACCGGTATGACCCAGAAGATCGTGATCGACTGGCGCGCCGCCCCTAAAGGCAGCGACCTCAAGCCCGAGATCATTCTGGTCGGTGAAGATGGCGAGCCGGTCCGCAACGACGCGGGCAACCCGGTTCACTATCCGATGTCGGTGGATGCGATCCTGTCGGTTGAAGACGGTCAGCAAATCGCAGCTGGTGACGTTGTCGCGCGTATCCCGCGTGAAGGTGCCAAGACCAAGGACATCACCGGTGGTCTGCCGCGTGTGGCCGAACTGTTCGAAGCTCGCCGTCCAAAAGATCACGCGATCATCGCAGAAGCCGATGGTTACGTGCGCTTTGGCCGCGACTACAAGAACAAGCGCCGCATCAGCATCGAACCGGCTGACGAGTCCATGGAGACCATCGAATACATGGTTCCCAAGGGCAAGCACATCCCGGTCGCCGAAGGGGACTTCATCCAGAAGGGTGAATACCTGATGGACGGTAACCCGGCTCCGCATGACATCCTGTCCATCATGGGTGTCGAAGCACTGGCGGATTACATGATCGACGAGGTGCAGGACGTCTATCGCTTGCAGGGCGTGAAGATCAACGACAAGCACATCGAGGTCATCGTGCGCCAGATGCTGCAGAAGTGGGAGATCCTGGATTCAGGCGATACCACCCTGCTGAAAGGCGAACATGTCGACAAGCAAGAGTTCGACGCAGCCAACGAGAAGACCATCGCGCGCGGTGGTCGTCCGGCACAGGGCGAACCGATCCTTCTGGGGATCACCAAAGCCTCGCTGCAAACGCGTTCGTTCATCTCGGCGGCGTCGTTCCAGGAAACCACCCGTGTGCTGACCGAAGCGTCGGTTCAGGGCAAGAAAGACAAACTGGTTGGCCTGAAAGAGAACGTCATCGTCGGTCGTCTGATCCCCGCCGGTACCGGTGGTGCGACACAAGCCGTGCGTCAGGTTGCGCAATCGCGTGACAACGTGGTCATCGAAGCCCGCCGGGAAGAGGCCGAAGCCGCCGCTGCCCTTGCCGCTCCGGTCATTGACGACGACATGGTTGGTGATGAGCTGGACGTGGTGGTCGACACTCCGGAAAGCCGCGAATAAGCGAACCTTTAGAACTATGAACAGGCCCTGCGGAAACGTGGGGCCTTTTCTTTTGGTCAAAGCCGTCGCCTTCGCCGGATGATGGGTGCCAAGCGCTGAGGGTTAAGACCAGAAAGTCGAGCGCGAATACATTAAACGCACCTTTTGCCGATACGCTATGGATTGGTGGTGATGCGGTTATTGCCTGAAACCTTGAGGGTCTTTCTCGAAAATAGTCTTGGAAAAAATAGTAATCTCAAAAATAATTTTTAATTTCAGTATTTTATACAAAATGACAATTATGCGTTTCGGGGTCGAGTATTGACTTGTCATGCTTCGTCCGCGCGAATGTGCGGGACGATATTCGAGTTTTGTTTCAATGACCCCAAACATGAAAGGCGCCCTGTTGATGATGGGCAGCATGGCTGCGTTTACCATCAACGATACCTTGGTAAAGGTTGCAGGGGCCGAGGTTCCTTTGTTTCAGATGGTGGCAATGCGGGGTATTCTGGCGACGGTACTTGTTTTCCTGCTGGTTCGCCATTTTGGGGCCCTGCATCTGAATTTTCCGCGCCATGACAAATGGCTTGTCGCCGCGCGATGCCTGGCCGAACTGTCGGCCACATTCTTCTTTTTGACGGCGCTTCTACACATGCCGCTGGCGAATGTGACGGCAGTCCTTCAGGCCTTGCCGTTGACTGTAACACTGGGGGCTGCGCTGTTTTTCCGCGAATATATCGGTTGGCGACGGGTCGCTGCGATCGGGATGGGCTTTGTCGGCATGTTGTTGATCGTGCGGCCCGGCCCCGAGGGTTTTAGCGTTTTCTCAATTTATGCGCTGATTGCGGTGGCTTCGGTGACTGCACGGGACTTGATCACACGACGCATGTCCAGCCATGTGCCTTCGCTTGTTGTGACACTCGCAACGACTGTGACGATTACGTTGGCTGCAAGTGTCGCCACGTTTGTAACGGGATGGCAGCCCGTGCCGACCGAGGCGGGTATATTGGTCGCCTCCGCCGCCGTGTTTGTTCTGATGGGATACCTGTTCAGCGTTATGGTGATGCGCGAAGGGGATGTGGGTTTTATCGCACCTTTCCGCTATTCCAGCCTGATCTGGGCACTGGGGCTGGGTTGGGTGGTGTTCGGTGACTGGCCGGACGCAATTACAATGCTGGGCGCAGTGCTTGTCGTTGGCGCGGGTCTGTTTACGCTGTTCCGTGAACGCGCCGGACAGCGTCCTGTTCAATCGCGAAACGCGCGATAAACTCGCCTTCCTGTTCCGGCGTGAGGGGCAAAAGCTCGGCGCTGTTTTTGCGGGCGTGGGGTGAGTCGTTGAACTGGTTCAGTGTGCGTACCCACATTGGCGCATCAGGATAGCTGATCACCGGCATGAAATTCCCCATCCGGTAATGAGAGAAATTCATGATCGTCAGGTCACACCCGCCGCGCACATACATGCCCAAACCCACACCAAGCAAAGGCTGAAACTTCGGCGCTGCCAAAATCCCATTGGGACCGAACCGTGCAAGAAATCCGTTGTTGTAGTCGATTGCGACAGTTTTATTTTTTTCAATCAGCCCTTTGCCGTCCTGCAGGGCAATTCGCAGCCGTTCGACGAAATCAACGGATACTGCATCGTCGTCGTCATGACGGAATTGCAGACAAGGCGCATCGGGGTTTTCACGTGCGGCGTTCAGAACTTCTTTCATGACGAGGCGCTGTCGCTTGGGCTCTCGGGCGATGATCCTGATTTGCTTCATGCCCGCCGTCAGATCGTGCAGCCGGTCAAAGGCGGGCTTGGGCAGGCAATCACCTATCACGACCAGCAGTTGAAAATCCTCGTCGGTCTGTTCTTTGAAACAGGGCAGGGTGGTTGTTTCGAACAGGCGAAACCGCTCTTCCAGACGAGCGGGGTTATAGAGATAGGCGCGGCGCTCTTCGATCGTTTCATGTTCGATCTGAAAGCCGCCATAAGCAGGGTAAGAAAAGCGGCACAAGCCGATAACTTGCATGTTTCATCCATGAGGCGGGGCGTTGCCGGGGACTATGCCCACACGACCCGAAACTCGCAACGTCTGATGTGCTGGAAGTGCTGGGCAAACTGCGATAATTCAAGGCGAAGCCGTCAGTCGGGCACCAGATCAGGTGTGCTGTTGACACTTGGGCCGACTCCCCCTATTACGCGCGTCATCTCGGTACCGGGGGCCGCCCCATAACCGATTTCAGTAATGAACTGGTCAAGGCCCGGACAATTTTGCCGTTCGCGCCCTCTGATAACCAACCGCGACGTTCACCTCGGAATGGGAACGCTCGCGGGTTTTGCGCTTGTGGACGCATGAGTGCAGCAAAGTTTAACCGCACGCAATGCGCGTGCATGTCATGTGTGTTGCAAAACGGGGAAGAAACCGGAATGCCAACTATTCAACAGCTGATCCGCAAGCCGCGGCAGCCCAAAGTAAAACGCTCGAAGTCCATGCACCTGGAGCAGTGCCCGCAGAAACGCGGCGTCTGCACACGTGTGTATACCACCACACCGAAAAAGCCGAACTCGGCTATGCGTAAGGTTGCCAAGGTGCGCCTGACCAACGGGTTCGAGGTCATCTCGTACATCCCCGGTGAAAGCCACAACCTGCAGGAACACTCGGTTGTTCTGATTCGTGGCGGCCGTGTGAAAGACCTTCCCGGTGTGCGTTACCACATCCTACGCGGTGTTCTGGATACTCAGGGCGTCAAAGATCGTAAGCAACGTCGTTCGAAATACGGCGCGAAGCGTCCCAAGTAAGAAGGAGAGGCTGATATGTCACGTCGTCACGCCGCCGAAAAACGCGAAGTCCTGCCTGACGCCAAATTTGGCGACAAGGTTCTGACCAAATTCATGAACAACCTGATGATCGACGGCAAGAAGTCGGTCGCAGAGCGCATCGTTTACAACGCGTTTGACCGCGTCGAGAACAAGGTAAAGCGCGCACCGGTCGAAGTGTTCCACGAAGCGCTCGACAACATCAAACCGTCGGTCGAGGTTCGCTCGCGCCGGGTTGGTGGTGCAACCTATCAGGTTCCGGTCGAAGTCCGCCCCGAACGCCGCGAAGCACTGGCCATCCGTTGGCTGATCACCGCTGCGCGCGGCCGCAACGAAAACACCATGGAAGAACGCCTCGCCGGTGAGCTGCTGGACGCTGTACAGTCCCGCGGTACCGCCGTGAAGAAGCGCGAAGACACCCACAAGATGGCCGAGGCGAACAAAGCCTTCAGCCACTACCGTTGGTAATCCAGAGGCTTATCAAAAATGGCACGCGAATATCCGCTCGAACTATACCGTAACTTCGGTATCATGGCGCACATCGACGCAGGTAAGACCACCTGCTCGGAGCGTATCCTGTATTACACTGGTAAATCCCACAACATCGGTGAGGTGCACGATGGTGCAGCCACCATGGACTGGATGGAGCAGGAGCAGGAACGCGGCATCACCATCACTTCGGCTGCGACTACCACTTTCTGGGAGCGCACCGAAGACGGTAAAACCGCCGATACCCCCAAGCACCGCCTGAACATCATCGACACCCCCGGCCACGTTGACTTCACCATCGAAGTTGAGCGTTCGCTGGCGGTTCTCGACGGTGCCGTCTGCGTTCTGGACGCAAACGCCGGTGTTGAGCCCCAGACCGAAACCGTGTGGCGTCAGGCTGACCGCTATAAGGTTCCGCGTATGGTTTTCGTCAACAAGATGGACAAGATCGGCGCAGACTTCTTCAACTGCGTTCGCATGATCGAAGACCGCACCGGTGCACGTGCTGTTCCGGTTGGCATTCCGATCGGCGCCGAGTCCGAGCTGGAAGGTCTGATCGACCTGGTCACCATGGAAGAATGGCTGTGGCAAGGTGAAGATCTGGGCGCAAGCTGGATCAAAGCTCCGATCCGCGACAGCCTGAAAGACATGGCTGACGAATGGCGCGGCAAGATGATCGAAGCGGCCGTCGAAATGGACGACGACGCGATGATGGAATACCTGGAAGGCAATGAGCCCGACGTTGAGACTCTGCGCGCCCTGCTGCGTAAAGGGACCCTGGACATCGCGTTTGTTCCGGTTCTGGGTGGTTCGGCGTTCAAGAACAAAGGTGTTCAGCCGCTGCTGAACGCTGTGATCGACTATCTGCCCAGCCCGCTGGACGTTGTTGATTACATGGGCTTCGCCCCCGGCGACGAAAACGAAGAGCGTAACATCGCACGTCGTGCAGACGACGACATGGCGTTCTCGGGTCTGGCGTTCAAAATCATGAACGACCCCTTCGTTGGCTCGCTGACCTTCACCCGGATCTACTCGGGCACCATGAACAAGGGTGACTCGATCCTGAACTCGACCAAAGGTAAGAAAGAGCGCATCGGTCGTATGATGATGATGCACTCGAACAACCGGGAAGAGATCGAAGAAGCGTTTGCAGGCGACATCATCGCGCTGGCGGGTCTGAAAGACACCACCACCGGTGACACACTGTGTGACGCGAAAGAGCCGGTGGTTCTGGAAACCATGACCTTCCCCGATCCGGTGATCGAAATCGCGGTCGAGCCCAAAACCAAGGGCGACCAAGAGAAGATGTCTCAGGGTCTGGCCCGTCTGGCCGCCGAAGACCCGTCCTTCCGTGTGGAAACTGATCTGGAATCGGGTCAGACCATCATGAAGGGTATGGGCGAACTTCACCTGGACATCCTGGTTGACCGTCTGAAGCGCGAGTTCAAGGTTGAAGCGAACATTGGTGCACCGCAGGTGGCCTATCGTGAGACCATCTCGATGCCGGTCGAGCACACCTACACCCACAAGAAACAGTCGGGTGGTTCGGGTCAGTTCGGTGAAGTTAAGCTGGAAATCCAGCCGACTGAACCGGGCGAAGGTTATTCGTTCGAAAGCCGCATCGTTGGTGGTGCCGTTCCGAAGGAATACATTCCGGGCGTTGAAAAAGGCATCAACTCGGTCATGGACAGCGGCCCGCTGGCTGGCTTCCCCGTGATCGACTTCAAGGTTGCCCTGCTGGACGGTAAGTTCCACGACGTTGACTCGAGCGTTCTGGCGTTCGAAATCGCGGCCCGTATGTGTATGCGTGAAGGCATGCGCAAAGCTGGCGCGAAACTGCTGGAACCGATCATGAAGGTCGAAGTGATCACACCGGAAGAATATACCGGCGGTATCATCGGCGACCTGACCTCGCGTCGTGGCCAGGTGTCTGGTCAGGAACCGCGCGGCAACGCAATCGCGATCGACGCGTTCGTTCCGCTGGCGAACATGTTCGGCTACATCAACACCCTGCGTTCGATGTCGTCGGGCCGTGCCCAGTTCACCATGCAGTTCGACCACTACGATCCGGTTCCGCAGAACATCTCGGACGAGATTCAGGCGAAATACGCATAAGACGGTGCGCCGGGCTAAGGCCCGGCCCACCAAATACCCGTAGGCCGGGCTTTAGCCCGGCACCCGCAAATTAAGGAGGCCATCATGGCAAAGGAAAAGTTTGAGCGTACAAAACCGCACGTCAACATCGGCACGATTG
>NZ_WPZE01000005.1:0-293124 GCF_013031225.1 Ruegeria sp. HKCCD7221 | reverse complement strand
CGCCTGCTCGTAACACACCAATAAACCAAGGCCCGGAAACAAAGGGCCTTGGTTACACGGTCAAATATCTGACCCTACCGTCAGGAAGCACGCAATAGGCGGACGGGTATCCGTTTGTTTTCGCAAGTGTCCGTTCGATTTCATCCACACTCAGGTAACAAAACGCTGTGGACAGTGCATCGGCGGTTGTTGCATTCGAAGCTTCAACGCTGACCGTCGACCACACCGGCGCTCCGTGATTTCTGGGATCAAGAATATGGGTGTGCTCTGCGCTCAACCTCATCGCTTGCGGGCTGGATGTTGCGATCGCTCTGTCCTTCAGTTGGACAGTCTGAACGATGCCATGACGAGGGTCGGAAATACCCAAAGTCCATACCTTACCACCGGCGTGAAACTCTCCGACATTGACCAGAACTTTGGTCCAGCCTGACTGTTTGAGGGCACCGGCAACCATATCTGTCGCATAGCCCTGCGCGATGCCGTTCAGTGTCAATTTCTGACCACGGCCAAGAATAATTCTGTCTGGAGAAATCTTCACACGGTCCCAGCCAATTAAGCCTTTTGCCGCGTCAAGATCTCTGCCCTTGGCCAATGCTTCCCACAACGGTTGAACCGTTGGATCAAATTGGCCACCTGTCAAAATGTACGCCTCTTGGCAGGCCAGAAGTAGCTGAAGAAATTGCGGTGATGGGTTGCGCAGGCTGCCTTGGCTGTTCAACTGCGACAAGGCTGAACTGGGGCGATACAGGCTGAATTGGTCCTCACAATCTTGCAGCAACGCGGTCACTTTTTCTATGGCTGCGGCGGCAGTGCTGGGGTCTCCCTCAAAGGTCAGGCTGACTTCGGCACCCAAGGCGTATCCGCGCCAGGTCGTTGTCTGAGCGCCAGCGGGGGCGGCAATTGCAGCGGCAGAGATTGCTAGAAAACGGCGGCGTTTCATCACTTGGCAGCAACCTTTCGTTCCTGACGGCGGGCGGCAATGATCAATGGGACGCAACGCTGACGGTCGTCGTGAATTGCGACGCAGTCCAAACATTGGAAGCATTCGTTGTACTGGATTTCCCCAGTCTTTTTGATTGCACCATATTTACACTTTACCCGGCAAAGTTGGCATGGCGAACCACATTCAGCCTTGCGGTCGATCCAATCGCGTCCGCGTATAAGCCCTCCGATTGCCAAAAACGCGCCCAACGGGCAGACATAGCGGCAAAACCCTTTGAACATGACCATGCCTAGGAACAGCCAAAAGGCGGCATAAGCGAAGTAGTACCATTCGCGCACGAAGAAAGTGGTGATAGCGGTTTTGAAAGGTTCCACCTCGGCGGCTTTGTCGATCTGATCGGGGATCGTAAAAACGACAACGACAAGACCCGCGAGCACCACGTATTTCAACCATTTCAAACGCTGGTCCCACTTGTCGGACGGTTCTATTTGCGGAATCCGCAAAGCCCTTCCTACATGGTGCGCAAATTCCTGCAGCGCGCCAAATGGGCAGAGCCAGCCGCAAAACAGCCCCCTGCCCCACGCGACAAGACCAACAATCGAAACCGCCCAAATCAGGAGCGAAAAGGGATCATAGAGAAGAAACGCAAAGCTGCCTCCCTCAAGTGCGGCGCGAAGGGTGCCGAGAACCGTCACGATTGACAATTGCCCCTGACCCCACCACCCGACAAATCCAACGACAACAGCCAGAATGCCAAGGCGGTACGGAGTGAACATTGGCTGGGCGGCAAATGAATTCATTCGGAATCCAAGCGTGGACACCAGCCCAACCAAAAATACCGACAGGATAATCATGTCGGATTGGCGGCTTCTCAGAGCTTCCAACCACGGGGGTGCAGGTTTGATCTGAACGGGTCGGGAAAAGAAACGATCAGGGGTTGAGTGTGAGATTTCGAGTGTTACCGACCCGGTTTCCGGCTGGAACATGCCATGTTCCCGCACGGCCAATACCTTTAGAATCCAGTCCCGCGAAGGATCAAAACCCAATCGCCGGTCTGTCCGCAGGATCATGGCAGTGCCATCTGGCGCGCCATCTGCCAGTTCAACAAGCAGGTCGGCATCGCGCAGGGCCACAGGCAATCCATCCTGTTCGGCTGAAATCCAATCAAGCGCTGTGTTTCGAACGAATTCATCACTAACAAGGCCGTGTCGGGCGGTTTCGATCAGAAGGATCGGCTCATCATTGTCCGAAATCTCCATAAAACCCTGCAGTTCTTCGAAACTGCCGGTCGAAAGCGCAGCACGGGCAATTGATTTAGGCCCCAAGTCCACGATCCACAGGTCGAGATACGGCTCATCCGGGTAATCCCGTGCCTCGGGGTCGTCATCTTCCCACAAAGTGCCAGCAAAAAGTGCGTCCACTTCGGAATTTGACAGCGTTTTGTGGGTTGCGATCCCGGTGGCGATCAAGTCATCCCAAGTCAGGTTTTCGTCATGATCCGGGTTCGGGAAGGCGGGCGGTGACGTCGCCAAGCCCTGCATCTTTTCCCGCGCCACCGCAAGAGCAGCGCCCATGACCGATTCATGCGCGATGCGGACACTGGCAGTGGCCTTGGTAACGCCGTCGAGGTAAACAAGCTGTGATCCCGATGCGGCGTCGCCGTACTGTGTGCCGACTACGATTGAGTCCGAGATCGAATGTCCCCCATACTGCTCAAAGAACTTGTGAAAGGGCGCTTGTCCCAAACCTGAGACAAAGATCGGTTCATTATGCTCAATCAGTTGGACGTCCATGAACCGCCCTTCCAGGTCCAATACGACCAACATGTTGATCGGCGCTCCGGAAAAACCCGGCAAGGGCGCTAAGGGCTCAGTTTCAAAAACAAATCCGGCCTCGATACCGCCCGAATTCAGGAGCGCGTAGACCCCTTTGTCGTTCAGGGCGTCCCCAAGGGAAAACGGCGCACGAATAAAGTCCTCGAGTTTTTCCCGCGGCAGCGGCTCAGCCGCAGCCATCAGGCTGCCGAATAGCAGGATAATCATTGCAACCAGCGTGCGCATGGGCTGAACACTATATTTCCCATCACACGCAGGACATTCGACGAAAGTCCTAAAACGCAGTTTGCCTATCTCGGGCCATTGACGATGCGCGTAATGGATCAGACAATGAGATTACAGTCTTACGACCAAAGCAGCATTTTCCCGATAAGGTGCCGGTTGTAGGTTTTTTGCTGTAGTCACCCAGCTGTGGAGGAATCAATGACCTGGAGCACGCCTAAACTGAAGGAAGTGAATTGCGGCATGGAGATCAATATGTATTCTCCGTCCGAGGACGAAGGCCGCGAGCACGAGCGCGACCTGTTCTAATCACTTAAGCTCAGCGGAGGCCCGAGGTGCGATTTTTGGTTCTTGGGGCTTCTGCTGGTGGCGGACTGCCGCAATGGAATTGCGGCTGCCGGAATTGCCGGGACGCACGTAGCGGGGTTATCCCTCCATCGGGTCAGTCCTCATTGGCTGTGTCACCTGACGGTGAAAACTGGAGCATTCTGAACGCGTCACCAGACATCCGGCAGCAGATGCTGGACAATCCTCAACTGCATCCCCGATCAATTCGCGACACACCTGTTGCGTCGGTTCTGCTGACGAATGGGGACATCGACCACATTGCGGGCCTTCTCAGCCTGCGCGAGCAGACACCGTTTTCGCTGTTTGCCACCGGAGATATTCTTGATGTTCTGGCAGCAAACAAAATTTTTGACGCCGTGAACCGAGAAAAAGTAACACGTTCCCGCATCGCCTTGGACAAAGACTTTGCCCTACAGGATGGTCTGCAGGCACGGTTGTTCGCTGTTCCGGGAAAGGTTCCCTTGTTCATGGAAAGCGAGGCCGTAGACACCAACCTGATGGGCGAACAAACCGTTGGAGTGCGCCTTTCGACTGGTACCAGAGTGGCTTATTACATTCCCGGCTGCGCACGGGTAACGCCAAAGCTGCTGGATCAGCTTCGTGACGCGGATCAGCTCTTCTTTGACGGAACATTGTATGAAGACGACGAGATGATCCGTACGAGCACCGGGGTGAAAACAGGTCGGCGTATGGGTCATATCTCGGTCAACGGGCCTGAGGGGTCGATCGCGCAACTGGCCGGAGTAACGGCTGCCAAGACGTTCATCCATATCAATAATACAAACCCGATGTTGCAACCAAACAGCCCCGAGCGCGCTGCTGTTGAAAAGGCTGGCTGGTCAATCGCGTTTGATGGGCAGGAGATCGCAATATGAGCCGAGAGACCTTGGAAGCCCGTCTGCGGCAGATCGGACAAGAACGGTATCACGACAAACACCCCTTTCATCACCGTCTTCACAGCGGGCAGTGTTCACCGGATCAAGTGCGCGCCTGGGTGATCAATCGCTGGGCATATCAAGCCGCAATCCCTTTGAAAGACGCAGCTTTCATGTCGCGTTGCGCGGACCCGGACATTCGCCGTGAATGGCGCTCGCGCATCGAAGATCATGACGGCGGCGTTGAAGAAGGTGGCGGCATCCGACGTTGGTTGAAACTGGCCGAAGCCGTGGGGCTGGACCCCGACTACGTTGCATCGGGCCGTGGAGTGCTGCCCGCAACTCAGTTCGCTGTCGATGCCTATGTCCATTATGTTCGTGAACGCCCGATGCTTCAGGCCGTCGCGTCATCTCTGACCGAGTTGTTTGCGCCCAAAATCCACGAGCAACGGATCGAAGGACTGTTAGCTCATTATGATTTCGCAAACGCGGATAGCCTGTCTTATTTCCGTAAGCGCCTGACTCAGGCACCCAAAGACGTGGCCTTTGGCCTCAACTGGGTGTTGGATCATGCGGATACAGCCGAAAAAGAGGATATGGCCTGCGACGCGCTGATATTCAAAACCAACGTGCTTTGGGCCCAGTTAGACGCGTTGTGGTCAGCTTATGTCACGCCGGGCGCGGTCCCTCCCGGCGCATGGAAGCCCGGAGAAGGCATGGCATGACCCTGGCGCTGCGCAAAACCGACCGTCCTTACCTGCCCCGCGGGGTCCGCGTACAACGCGACGAGAAACGCAACCGAACCGTTTTGATGGCGCCCGAAAAAGTCATCGAGCTGGACGATATCGGAGTTGCGATCCTGTCACGGATCGACGGCATGACCAGACTTGAAGACTTGGTTCAGGATTTGGCCACCACCTACAACGCGCCAGCCGAACAGGTAGAACCTGATGTCCAGCGATTTCTGCAAGCCTTGCGCGGCCGGCTTTACGTAATGGTGAAGGAATGACCCCATCTGCGCCAATAGCCCTGCTTGCAGAGCTGACACATCGCTGTCCGCTTAGTTGTCCCTATTGCAGCAACCCGGTCGAGTTGGAGCGTAAAGAGACCGAACTGGACACGGAAACGTGGAAAGAGGTCCTGGGACAAGCGCGCGACCTTGGTGTTTTGCAAGTGCATCTGTCCGGCGGAGAGCCTGCTTCGCGCCGCGACCTCGAAGAACTTACGGAACACTCGGCTGGGCTTGGACTTTATACTAACCTGATCACATCAGGCATTGGATTGACACCCAAGCGTCTGGACAATCTGGAAGCCGCAGGACTGGATCACATCCAATTGTCGCTTCAGGGCACAAACGCCAACCTTGCAGATTTTATCGGCGGGTATCGCGGTGGGTTCGATCGCAAAATGAGCGTTGCCAAAGACATCCGGGAAAGGGGCATTCCGCTCACGCTGAACGCGGTAATGCACCGGAAGAATCTGGATGATCTGGACCGAACCATTGAAATGGCCGTCGAACTTG
This sequence comes from Ruegeria sp. HKCCD7221, assembly GCF_013031225.1. Classification (NCBI taxonomy): domain Bacteria; kingdom Pseudomonadati; phylum Pseudomonadota; class Alphaproteobacteria; order Rhodobacterales; family Roseobacteraceae; genus Ruegeria; species Ruegeria sp. HKCCD7221. The sequence goes on along the minus strand of NZ_WPZE01000005.1, from coordinate 287,379 downwards.
GCGCGCGACGGCTCGAAGTTGCCTGTGTCCAGTTTCACGGCTGGGCGCTGCAGAACCGCGCCGCCCTGCTGCCGACTCGGGAACAGACCCAGGCTGTGAAGGAAACAGTGGCCCAGGCCGCCCGTCGGTTACAGGGGGTTCTGGCCTTTGATTTCGTCCCGCCAGATTACTATTCCGATTTTCCCAAGGCGTGCATGGGTGGGTGGGGATCAACCGGTTTGAACATTACGCCCAACGGTACGGTACTGCCCTGCCACGCAGCCCAGACACTGACCCATCTCAGGTTTGAAAACGTCCGCGACACCGGGCTTGAAGATATCTGGTACAAAAGCCAAGCCTTCAACGCCTATCGCGGAACAGATTGGATGCCCGAACCTTGTCAGAGCTGCGACCGAAAAGATCTGGATTTTGGCGGCTGTCGGTGTCAAGCCCTTGCATTGGCTGGCGACGCCGGAGCAACGGATCCCATATGCAGGAAATCGCCACTTCACGCGAAAGTCACTGAGATTTTGCATCAGGAACCAAACGCGCAGGAAAGCGACCTAGTTTACCGAAGACTTTGACCCTTGATAATTGGCGGGCCTTTATTGCGACGCCGCTGTTTCTTACGACGGTCCAGTCCACCCTAATGCGACCAGCCTATCAATGACCGCCGCTGCATGTGCGTCATTCCTGTAGATACTTTTCAACATCGCATCGACCGGCACTTCCGGCCAGGCAAGCTCCAGCTCTGCCAGTTTCGCGCGCGCCTCTGGCTTGCGTCCCAAAGCCGCTAACGAAGCGGTCACATAAGCCAATGACGGCGCGCTGAGAGGGTCGCCCAGCTCCTTCGCCTCTTCAAACCTTGCAATCGTCGTTTCAAATTCACCAAGATGAAAATGTGCCGCTCCAGAGATGTTGCGATTGGCAAACCGTTGATTGCTGGACTCCAGCAAAGACAGACGATCCGCAATTTCGACAGCTTCTTCGAAGTCACCCGAAAACAGGGCAACAGCACCCAGAAAATCCAGAATGGCGCCGTCTGCCGGGTCAAGCTGGGATGCACGCCGCCCAAGCGTCAAAGCCGTCTCATAATCCCCATTGGCAAAATAAGCCCAGCTTTTTGCCGACTGGCTCCACCCATGCTCGGGCGCCAGTTGCATCGCTTCGTTTGCGAAATCCATAGCAGCCGTCGCGTAGTCAGATTTCTCCTGCAACTCAGGGGTCAGGATGGACAGCGTCGCCAGAGTCTGTGCCGCTCCTGCGTACCCTCCGAAATAGGTTGCATCCATTTCGATGACCCGTTCAAACACCGAAAGGACCAGTATCTGTCTTTGCAAATCAAAAATCGGGAAAGTCATCACGCGGGCCTGTTGCGCAAGGTTGTAGGCCTGCAAAGCAGACGGAGACTTTTCATAAATCGCGGCGTTACGCAGCAAGTCGGGCTTTCCCACCGCAACATTTTCAGGCTTTGAACCGGAACCCCGCTCCGACGTTACAGGCAAAAAGCTGACCGCCAAGACCGCGCCCAAAAACACACCTGCGGAGAACGTCGTAAGTGGCAACCAAAATATTTTTTCTGACTTACCGGGTTCGGGCTGAATACTCTTCGTCGCAGGCTCAAATCGTGGGCGATACCCTCCTGTGTCGATGTGCAATCGAACGGGGTCAAACTTACCAACGCCCTCGTAATACAGTTCCAAAAGCTGCCGAAGTCGCCGTGCGTCTACGCGGACGACCTTTTCCGGGTCTATGCCTTCTGACGTGTCGCGGTCATAGACATCCTGCGCGACCGTCTTTCCGCGAATATCGGCCCCCCGACCTGCGATCTCTTCCTCAACCACATAGGTTAGAAAAGAACGCAACCTATCCGCGCCATCGAAATGCGTATCGTCCAACACATTGGCAAGCGCACGGCGCTTGTCTTGTTCCGAGATTCAATCTGAAGCGGCCATCACATTCAGATACTTGCAATTAATTCGACGTGAGTCACCCGGATTTTCACCGTGAGTCACTTACGCGAAGTGCCATCACAGTGCAGAATTAAAAGGGTACACCCCGCAGGTAAGCCTAACTGGTCTGCGATCCGAATTGCATTGTCATTTAATCACAAAGGGGAAATCCATGTCACGGCGCACACGTTTTTCACATCTCGGCAAACACTTTTCGATCGGGCTGGTCTTTGGCGCGTGGGCTATAGCGCCCCAGACCTTCACCAACACCATAGAGGCTTTGTTCGTACCAAATGCCGCCTATGCACAAGAAACTCAGGAGGTTTCGCCAACAATGGTGCGCGACCGCCCCCGTGACGTTTATTACCCGAACACCGAAGATCTGGCTGAAGACGAGATGCGGGTCATCGCCTGCGGCACCGGGATGCCAACCACGCGAGCAGCACAGGCTGCGGCGTGTTTCCTTGTTGAATTGGGAAACGGCGACAAGTTCCTGTTCGACATCGGATCAGGTTCAGCGGAACGAATTTCATCATTGCAAATCCCCTACAACTATTTGGACAAGGTCTTTATCGGGCACCTCCACACTGACCATTTCGGGGCCTTGCATGACCTCTTTATCGGCGGTGCATTGATGGGGCGAAACGTGCCATTGCGCGTGTGGGGGCCAAGCGGCCCAGTGGAGGAACTCGGCACGGCATATGCGTTAGAGAACATGCGCAGGATGCTGACATGGGACCTTGCAGCAAGGGCGGGAAACACAGATTTCCGGGGCTATAACCTCGAGATAAACGAGTTTGACTACACCGGTGAGAACCAGATTGTTTATGAAAGCAACGGTGTGACCATCCGTTCCTTTCCGGCAATTCACGCCATTGATGGGTCAGTTAGCTATGCATTGAAATGGAACGGTCTGAAATTTGTTTTTAGCTCTGACACGTATCCTAACAAATGGTTCAAGGAACACGCGCAAAATGCCGATCTAGCGATCCATGAGTGTTTTATTGCGGTGCCGGAATTGGTCACGAAAATGAAATTTACACCCGAATCCGCCCTTCTGGTGGGAACACAGGTTCACACGGCCCCAGAAGCCTTTGGAAAAGTCATGAGCGACATAAAACCCCGCATGGCCGTCGCCTATCACTTTTTCAATGACTTCGACACGGCCAACGGTGTCTATGGAAGAATACGCTCCACTTATGACGGACCGCTGACCCTTGCAGACGATTTCATGGTCTGGAACGTCACCAAGGATGACATCTCAGTCCGCATGGCGGTCACAGAAGAACACACATGGGCGCCGCCACTGGCCGCACCCGCACAGGCGCCCGATATGCAAGACCGTATCGATTTCTCGGAAAAAGCAGGCGTACCACAAGAGGTCATGACGTTTTCACAGTTCACTCTGGACGGGATCGACGATGTGATGATGTGCTCCGCCCAATCTACGAAGAAGCGTCAGAAGTGTTGGGGCAAACGTTCGCCTACCCCGGAGATGAGCAGTAATTCGACATCGCCGGAACCGGGTCGGGTAGGACATTGGGCTGAACCGATGGTTGCCATTCGCCGCGTGTCAGACATAAATGAAAGGTGGAACTTCGCGGCCCGAGTTGAACTGATCAGTTTCGGCCTGAACGGGGATGATCAGCGATACCTCGTTCTGGCCGGGTTTGACTGGAAAAGTTGGGAGAACACATCACTGCGCTTTGGGTATCAGTACTATGTCATCGACTTTTCGACAGATCAGCCTGACGGAGAGTTTGATTATGACGTCAGTAAAAACGGTCTTTATGCGGCTATCACTTTTCGTTTCTAAGACGCTCGCACGGTCGGTGAATTGGTGTTTTTGGGCATTGTTTTTGGCCTGCGTGTTGATCAGGCCCAAGGATAGTGCCGCAGACCTCGTATCCCCTTATGGCGGCGAGACCGCTCCCAATTTTGCAGAGCTGTTGGTCGAAGACGGCCGCGTTCGCGTCGCGCTGGAAATAGACCTAGGCGACTATCCGTTTTTTGTTGCGCCCGATGACGGAACAGGGCGCGCGCTGGCGACCCGGACGGGGCGAACCTTTGGTGTGGCGGCAGATGGCAAAACTCTGACCCCAGTGGTCCGGTCGATAGATGTTCGCCGCAGAACACCCAGACTGACCGCCGCCAGCAAAGTCATAGCTCCGCGGCCCCGAAGCGAAGACGTTGTATTTGTTGAAATGGAATTCCAATTCCAAGGCCAGCCGACACAGATCACGTTTACGCCACCACTAAATGAAAGCGGCATTCCTTTAGCCTCAATTGGTATGGTCGCCGAACATCTCGGGGTGCCCGTAACCGATTACCGATACCTGTCCCGCCCGGAAACAATGCTGCCCAACTGGGAAGACCCCTGGTTTACCACGTTTGAAAACCCGAATCTGACGCGCCATCACAAGTCCCCTCTCATGTCGTTCCTGTCGATGGAGCCCCGGGAAGTTCGCCATGAAATAATCTTTCGGCTGAAGGACTTTGAAGCATGGGCAGACCTGAATTTGGGCGCGGCGGAACGCCTTTCACCGGGTCAGGTTGCGCTGGTGAAATCGGAAGCTGCATCCTTTTTTGAACAGCACAACCCCCTGTCAATCAACGGTACAAGCGTAATGCCCCGCGACGTTCAGGTCTCGCAGATCGCGGTCGGTGCGGACGGGTTGCGCGTATTACCCGACGAGGCCGAGGCGCAACGGACAACCATGTTGATGGGCGCTGTATTGTCCTATCCAAACGCTACGCTGGCCGATCGCGTAGATATGACATGGCAACTTTTCCCCGACGGGACCGATATTATTCCGGTCACCCTAAGCGACCCTGCCGGGGCCGTCCCCTCGCAAATCTACAAATCGGACCCGACCGTGGTTTGGAACAATCATCTGACGTCTTGGGAAAACCCCATAACGCAACCCGTTGTCGTAAAGTCCGCCGGTTTGGTCTCCCTCCCGATGCTTTCGATCGGGTTTGGCTTGGCGGCCCTCATTTGCGCGGGACTCGCACTGCGCACGAACACCAGTCGAAGAACCGTTTTTGCCGTGATGCTTGGAGCCTTCACGACAGCGGCGCTGCTGACCATTCCAATCCGCAATGCCCTGCCAATGATGACCGCCGCTGCACCGGATGAAGTAACCACTCACCAAGTTGTTCAGGGACTGCTTGGCAACCTGAGCGTCGCGATGCTGGAACCCGATATAAAAGGTGTGGAAGCGGCGTTAGAGCCGTTTGTCACACCCGACAATCGCGATCAAATTCGCGATGAGCTGCGTCGAGGCCTATCCGTAAGCCTACCCTCGGGGGCTTTGGCGAAGACCGACAAGATCGTCGATCTGCGGATTGAGGGGCTGTCGTCCGGCGAAGACAGAAACTCGCACCAGATTATCGCGAATTGGACAGCACGGGTCAGCGGCGGCCATTGGGGACATCTGCATCAGCAATCCGTGCTGTTTCGCGGTTTGATGAACGTGTCGCGACATGGCGACCAATGGCATCTGGATGGCTTGACCGTCCTGAACGCGCAGAAGCAAGGATGACATAATGCGATTTGCAATACGTTTTGCGGTACTGGTTTTATCATATCTGTCTGTCGCAGGTGGGGCCTGGGCGCATTTCAACCTGAACCAGAATGTTCGCATATTTCATATCGTCCGTGACGACAGCGGACTAAATGTGATGCTGCGCACGCCGATGGCTTATGTTCTGGCGGATAAAGTTGGGCCTGCCGGGACCGACGGCCTGCCCCGCCCTGCACCTTTCACAACCAATGAATTGCAAGACGGTGTTGTCATGCACTTGGTCGATGTTGAGGCACTCAGGCGCGCGCCATTTGCCCTTGCGGATATTGTCCTCGACGAGCTTGTAATCGAGCAAGCCGATGGCAAGCTCCAAGGTCATATCGTCAATCTGAACGTCTATCCCATCGGCCAAGAGCCAGGATTTGCGACAAAAGCCGAGGCAACAGAAGCCTTGGCAGCGACTTCCATCAATATAGGCAGCGATCAGCAAGTCTACGTGGGTGATACCGTCGTTGATATATGGCTGACGTTCGGTGATGCGTCAGATGCCGCCTATGCGCTGTCGATGTTGTCCAATCCCGGTCTGGCGGGCCAGGACGAAACTGCCAACCTTATTCTGAATTATCACAACGGCGAAACGCAAACCTACCGCGCCAAGGGGTTGCTGGCCGAACCTATCGAAATCACTGGAACTGCATCCTCTGCCGCTGCGACTTTTGTCGTTGAAGGCGTCCGGCACATAATTGAGGGCATTGATCATGTTCTGTTTGTCCTGTGCATGGTAATCGGATCGCTGAACTTTAAGGCCCTGCTTGCGCGGGTGACAGGTTTCACGCTGGGCCATAGCGTGACTTTGATCATGGGGTTTTTCGGTCTGGCACCTTCGGCCCCTTGGTTCATTCCGGCCGTTGAAACAGCAATCGCCATGACCATCATACTCGCGGCCGCCGACGCCGTGTTTCAAAGATCGGGGGGCAAACACTCTTACCTTGTTGCGGCTGGCGTAACGGCTGGTGTCGGGCTTTTGCACGGGTTTGGGTTCTCGTTCATGCTTCGCGAAATTCTAAAGGTTGACGCGGACAATGTCTGGCAAAGCCTTCTGGCCTTTAATGTCGGCGTCGAGATCGGACAGTTGATGATCGTTCTGGTGACATGGCCGTTGGTCGTTATCCTCAGGCGAATGCCGACGTCCGTTTGGATCGGGGCGCGGGCTTTCATTGCCGCCTCGATTTCGGTTGTTGCATTGATCTGGGTCGTCGAGCGCTTTTCCCTGCTGATCACATAAAATCAGTCCCCTGCTGAGCGTGTTTTTCCACCTTCGCTCAGGGACTTTGCCAACGCGCTCAGATCGCTGTAAATGCGCCCAGCCACAGGATGCCAGTCACCGACATCCCGGCCTTGTGTTTCAACCACAAAATTATCACCCCTTGCCGCCGGACCTGTCAAAGCGGCCTTGGGTCCTTGCGCGCAAACATTATCGCACGTCCCACGAAGCAGCGTTTCGTTCAACTGTTGGGCGACGTCATCCGGAACACCGGCTGCGTCCCATGCTTCACGTGCAATTGCTTGCAAAACGACCGTGAAGTTGTTCGAAATGACCGCCGCTGCGTGGTACAGGCTTTTGCCTTCTGACTTAATTGGAAAGCACTTGGCACCAAGCGCTTCGAACATAGTTGTGGCCACTTCCGTCGCTTCTGGATCACCTTCAACACCGCAAAGCACCCCATTGAACTGACGCGCGGCGGTCAGAGGATCGGCAAAAGACAGAACCGGGTGAACACTGGCCAGCCGCCAGTTCAAGGATCGCAGTGGTGCCATCTGATCGGCAGGAAAGAATCCGCTGCAATGCAAGGCCACCGAAGGCGTCGGGCTGGCTGAATAAGCCTCGGCAATCTGCTCGGCAACGCGATGAATCTGAGTATCCGGTACGGTCAGCATCCAAACATCCGCCGCACGCAACTCAGCAAAATTATCAACGGCCCTGCCCTGACCGATCAGCTCAACAAAATCCTGCGCAGATTGCATACGCGCATTCAAAACATCCTGAAGAATATAGCCGTCTTTGCCCTGCAGAAGCCGAGCAATCGTTTGACCCACCCGCCCGGCACCAATGATATTCACCTTTGAACTGTGCATGCCGGTCACCTCCTGTTCTGGTCGGATATTTTATTGATTAGGCGTGGAAATATCTCAAGCAAACTCGCGGAAAATTTAATGTTACAAAAATATTGTAACTTTAGTATTTCCGTAACATAATAGGGCCGACAAGACCCAATTCTGATCCAAAAACAGGATCAAACGCGGCCTCCGCATATGCGGGTTTTTGCGTTTGAGGAGGACGCAAGCATGTATGCACAGATGGTCAAGTCCACCGGTAAGGGCGTTCAATCCCGGGACGACATGAGCCCCGAGGACAAAGCCTTTCAGGATCGTATCGACCGGGGGGAAAAGATTGAGCCAAAGGACTATATGCCCGAGGCCTATCGCATGACGCTGATCCGGCAGATCGGTCAGCACGCCCATTCCGAAATCGTCGGCCAACTGCCCGAGGGCAATTGGATCACCCGCGCACCCACGCTGGAGCGCAAGGCCAATCTGCTGGCCAAAGTACAGGATGAGGCGGGACACGGGCTTTACCTGTATTGTGCGGCCGAAACGCTTGGCGTCAGCCGGGACGAGTTGGTCGAAATGCTTCATTCCGAGCGGATGAAGTATTCCTCCATCTTCAACTACCCCACCCTTACATGGGCCGATATGGGCGCGGTCGGCTGGCTGGTCGATGGGGCCGCGATCATGAATCAGGTGCCGCTGCAGCGTACGTCCTATGGGCCATATGCGCGCGCAATGGTTCGCATCTGCAAGGAAGAGAGCTTTCACCAGCGTCAAGGCTATCACATCATGATAAAAATGGCGAAAGAAGGCACCACTGATCAAAAACGCATGGCACAGGATGCGTTGAACCGGTTCTGGTATCCTGCGTTGATGATGTTCGGTCCGTCGGACAAGGACAGCGTGCATTCCGCGCAATCGATGGCCTGGAAAATCAAGATAAACACCAACGATGAGTTGCGTCAAAAATTCGTTGATGAAACCGTTCCGCAGGCCGAGTTTCTGGGCCTGACGATCCCCGATGAAAACCTGCGCTGGAACGACGAGACCGGCCATTACGAATTCAGCGAACCCGACTGGGCGGAATTCTTCGATGTGATATCCGGCAACGGCCCCTGCAACGTCGAACGCCTGAGCACTCGTCGCAAGGCGTGGGATGACGGCGCGTGGGTGCGCGAGGCGATGCTGTCCCATGCGCGCAAATCCCAGAAACGCTCTCAAGCTGCGGAGTAACCCGATGACACATGAAAACGAATGGCCCCTGTGGGAGGTCTTTATCCGCGGACAGCACGGCATGAGCCACCGCCATGTCGGATCGTTGCACGCCGCAGATGCCGAGCATGCAATTCGCAACGCGCGCGATGTATACACGCGCCGCAACGAAGGCGTCAGCATCTGGGTTGTCGAAGCCGGAAAAATCACAGCCTCCAACCCCTCGGACAAAGGACCGTTATTCGATCCGGCCCGTGACAAGGTCTATCGGCACCCGACATTCTACGACATCCCGGAAGAAGTTGGAAAAATGTGATGACAGTCTCTGCTGCTGAAAGCCCTCTGTTCGAGTTCCTTCTCAGGCAGGGGGACAATGCCCTGGTGCTGGGTCATCGTACTTCGGAATGGTGCGGGGTCGCTCCGGTATTAGAAGAAGATATCGCGCTGGCGAACATGGCTCTGGATTTGATCGGCCAGACCCAGTTGTGGCTGGGATATGCCGGTGAGGTCGAAGGTGCCGGGCGAACCGCCGATGATCTGGCCTTTCTGCGCGAAGTTTACGATTATCGAAATCTTCTGATGCTCGAAGTGCCAAATGGCGACTTTGGGAGGACGCAAATGCGCCAGTTCCTGTTTGATGCCTTTCAGGTACCGTGGCTGACACGCTTGCAGGACTCGAAAAACACGCGCGTGGCCGAGATCGCAGCCAAGTGCTTGAAAGAGGCGCTATATCACCTCGACCGATCCTCTCACACGGTGATTGCTTTGGGGGATGGGACAGAAGAAAGCAACCGCCGCATGACGGACGCGCTGACGTTCCTTTGGCCTTATAGCGGAGAGGTTTTCAAGGACGATGCCACCGATAACGCCATGGCCGAAGCGGGGGTCGCGCCGTTGCCCTCGGATCTACACTCCGTCTGGCTGGAAACGGTTGAACGCGTGTTGACTGAAGCTTGCCTGACATTGCCCGAGGGAGCATTTGCCCAATCAGGTGGGCGCACCGGGTTTCGGCACACCGAGCATCTGGGACACATGCTGGCGGTTATGCAAACCCTCCAACGCTCTTACCCCGGAGCGACTTGGTAGCCGCAATGCCTGTGACCGAAGCACAGATTTGGGACTGGCTCGAAGGCGTCCCCGACCCCGAAATCCCGGTGATCTCGGTGGTCGATCTTGGGGTGATCCGGGATGTTTCCGTGTCCGGCGACGCAGTGACGGTGACCGTTACACCCACTTATTCCGGCTGCCCTGCGATGGCGGTGATATCAATGGACATAGAAACGGCTCTGGCCACAAACGGGATTGTAAATCTGCAGATCCAAACCCGTATCGCGCCACCCTGGACGACCGACTGGCTATCGGAAAAAGCCCGCACCCGGCTAGAGGAGTTCGGCATTGCTCCGCCGCAACCCGCGGGCGGTCCAACGCGGTGCCCGCACTGCAAATCCGACAGGCTTGAAAAGATCAGCCAATTCGGTTCGACCCCCTGCAAAGCGCAATGGCGCTGCCAGGACTGTCTGGAACCCTTCGACTATTTCAAATGTATCTGAGGTCTTGAGTTATGGCGACGTTTCACCCCCTGACCGTGACGGAAATCCAAAAAACGATCCGCGACGCAGTTATTGTGACCCTGAAACCCGAAAGCCCGGACAGATTTACCTTTGCACCGGGCCAATACCTGACGTTCAAGCGGGACTTTGACGGTGAGGAATTGCGGCGCTCCTACTCTATCTGCGCGGCACCACATGAAGGTGTTTTGCAGGTCGGGATCAAAAGCGTTGATGGTGGTGCCTTTTCCAACTGGGCCAACACAGAACTGCAAGTGGGCGATGTTATGACCGCAATGCCACCCATGGGTAATTTTCATGCGGCGGTGGAAACCGATGCCCCGCACTATCTGGGATTTGCAGGGGGATCGGGTATTACTCCGGTGTTGTCGATCCTGAAAACCGCCCTGTCCGAAGACCCCTCTGCCCGGTTTACACTTGTCTATGCAAATCGAACCCCAAACACGATCATGTTCCGAGAAGAGCTAGAGGATCTAAAGAATCGGTACCTGCACCGGTTGAACATCGTACATATCCTTGAAGACGACAGTCAGGAGATTGACCTGTTTCGGGGGAGGGTCGACGGTGAAAAATGCGCGGCTCTGTTTCGGCATTGGATCGACATAGGCTCTGTCTCGATGGCGTATATCTGCGGGCCGGAGCCTATGATGCTGGCGATTTCGCAATCGCTCAAGGATCACGGTTTGACAAAGGATCAGATCCGGTTCGAGTTGTTCGCCTCTTCCCAACCGGGCCGAGCCAAAACCCGCTCAACCTCAAAAGCCATTGACGATGCAGGCATCAGGGGGCGGGTTACACTGGGCGGCGTGAGCCGCAGCCTGACCATTCCAAAGGATACCAGCCTGTTGGAAGCCGCGCTTGCTGAGAACCTTGACGCGCCTCACGCCTGCAAAGCAGGGGTGTGTTCCACGTGCAAAGCACGGGTTGTAGAAGGCGAAGTCGAAATGGTGGCAAACCACGCACTGGAAGATTACGAAGTGGAAGCTGGTTTTGTTCTGACCTGTCAGTGTTTCCCAGTCTCAGACAAAGTGATGTGGGATTACGATGAGGCAGGCCACTAACTGTCGGCCTGAACCCCGGGCAGACCTGCAACAGTAAATTGCGCGATAGTTCTTGCATAACCTTCGCGATCTGATCGAGTCGCCTTTGGGTGCCACATGTAATACCAATTCAACATGCCAAAAACCGACATCGTCAATTCGCGCAACAACCTTGGCTGCGAGCTCAACTTACCGCCGCTCACCGCATCCAGAATACCACTCATCTGAGTCACCATATCCTTTTGATAGGCTTTCAGCACCGTCTGCATGGCGTCGGGCAGCAGTGAGACCCCTTCGCTCTGAATGTTGTGTTCATAATCCATCCCTTCATAAGCCAGAAGGTATTCTCGCAAGACCAGGTGCAACTGCTCTTCGGGCGGTTTGCCTTCCAATTCGACCGAAGAGACCCGGTCGTTCAACTCGGAAAGATAGGAATCCAGTATATCGAACAGCAACGCCTCTTTACTGTCGTAGTAGTGATAGATGTTGGCCTTCGATATGCCCGCGCTTTTCGCCACCTGGTTCATCGAGGCACGTGCAATCCCTTCGCGGGCAAAAACACTGGCCGCAACCGAAAGGATGCTCTGCCGTTTTTTATCGTGGTCTTTTGCGATCGTGCGCGCCACGGGCTCACTCCTTTGGTCTGTTGTCGATAACACGTCGGGCCTTGCCCTGACTGCGTTCGACAGTGCCGGGCACACCGACACTTACTGTGGTTCCGATCCCTATCGTATCTTTGATCTTCTTAGACAAGGCCCCGGCCGCGGCATCCCGTGCTGCATCAGCTGCCGCATCAGGCGCGGCTTCGACATGTACGGTCATCGCGTCCATCCGGCCCGAGCGAGTCAGTTCAATCTGGAAATACGGCGCGAGTTCGGGGGTCGCCAGAACCAGTTCTTCGATTTGGGTCGGAAAGACATTCACGCCGCGCATGATGATCATGTCATCAGAACGTCCGGTAATCTTCTCCATCCGCCGCATCGACCGCGCCGTTCCGGGCAACAGACGTGTCAGGTCGCGCGTGCGGTATCGTACCATCGGCAGCCCTTCTTTGGTTAGCGTTGTAAAGACCAACTCTCCGATCTCACCGTCTGGCAAGACCTCGCCGGTCTCGGGGTCGATGACCTCGGGGTAGAAATGATCCTCCCAGATGTGCAGGCCGTCCTTGGTCTCGACGCATTCATTAGCCACACCGGGACCCATGATTTCCGACAGGCCATAGATATCAACCGCATGCATGTCGAACTCGGCCTCGACCTCGGCTCGCATCGCGTTGGTCCAGGGCTCAGCGCCAAAAATCCCCACATCCAGCGAACTGTCCCGCGGGTCTATTCCGGCGGCATGAAACTGTTCAAGGATGTTGAGCATATAGGACGGGGTCACCATGATCGTACTGGGTTTAAAATCCTGTATCAGCATCACCTGCCGTTCTGTCATTCCGCCCGAAACAGGTACGACCGTGCAATTCAATTCCTCAGCCCCGTAATGAGCGCCAAGCCCGCCGGTGAACAGGCCATAGCCATAAGCAATATGGACGATGTCACCGGGCTTGGTTCCGCTGGCCCTCATCGACCGTGCGACCAGCTTTGCCCAGTTGTCGATATCCCCGCGCGTATACCCGACAACTGTCGGTTTGCCCGTCGTCCCTGATGATGCGTGCACACGCACGATCTGTTCACGCGGGACAGCAAAAAGGCCAAAGGGGTAGTTGGCCCGCAAGTCATCCTTGTAGGTGAATGGGAACTTCGACAGGTCCGCCAGCGATTTCAAATCATCCGGATGCACCCCTGCGGCATCGAACCTTTGCCGATAAAAGGGGACGTTTTCATATGCGTGCTTTAACGACCATTGCAGCCGTTGCAGTTGCAAGGCGCGAATTTCGTCAGTGGATGCTATTTCGATCGGGTCGAGCCTGTCTCGGGCTGGCGTCAGGTCTTTCATGGGCTCCTCCCCTATTCCTCAAAAAGCTGGCCCGGAATGGCGCGGGAGCAGCCTCGAAATTCTGCGATCACTGTGTTTTTCTGGTTGGTGACGGTGACGTCATAAATGCCGTTTCGCCCGGTCAGGCTGACTTCGCGCGCATCGGCGAAAAGCCGGTCACCCAATCGGCCCGGCGCAATGTATGAGATATTGTTGTGCTGCGCGACGGTGGACTGATTTCTGCTGTTGCAGGCAAACGCGAAGGCGCTGTCGGCCAGCATGAAGATCACACCGCCATGGCAGATACCATGTCCGTTGGTATGGTGTTTCTCGATCATCATGGACAGTGTCGCCCTGCCCTCATCGACGTCGTCAATGCGCATGCCAACCCAAGGGCTAGCGTTGTCCTCGCGCCACATGGCTTGCGCCGCACGTTCCGCGCGCTCTTTAGGCGTCATGCTTGCGGCCTTTGGAATTTAACAAACAAACGACCAATTTGCCTTTTACCCGGCCCGTGCTTCCCACCGTCATGGACACCACATTCTCCTTGATCTTCCTCCGCCCTGTACTTAAACATTTCATAAACCGACCGGTAGGTCAATTAATGAGTTGAGTCACACCGAACCCAGACGCAAGGACCGCCTCATGACTGTACAAAATGTTGAAAGCTACATCGCCGGACAGTGGATCGGATGCGACAGTTCAGCCCGCGAAATCCACTCGGCCGTAACCGGTGAGTTGATTGGAAGGGCCGGGAACACTGCGCTGGACATTGGGGCCATGTTGGACTTCGCGCGCTCAAATGGCGGGCCTGCCCTGCACGGGATGACGTTCCATGATCGTGCGCGCATGCTCAAGGCGTTGGCGACGCACTTGGGACAGCACAAACAAGCCCTTTATGACATTTCATTCGCGACGGGCGCGACGCAGAAAGATCACCTGATCGACATTGACGGCGGTATCGGCACATTGATGGTCTATGCCAGCAAAGGTCGCCGTGAAATGCCGGACGACACCATCTATTTGGATGGTGAGGTCGAACGGCTGTCCCGGCACGGCACCTTTCTGGGGCAGCATATCTGTACCTCGCTGACCGGAGTGGCCGTTCACATCAATGCCTTCAATTTCCCTGTATGGGGTATGCTGGAAAAGCTGGCCCCAACGCTTTTGGCTGGGGTTCCCGCAATCATAAAACCGGCGACGGCGACCTGCTATGTTGCCGAACGCTGTGTGAGGATCATGCTGGATAGCGGCCTGCTGCCAGAAGGTGCCATTCAGTTGATTTCCGGCGGGCTCGGAGACTTGCTGGATCATTTGGACGGGCAAGATGTCGTTAGCTTTACAGGCTCGGCTGCCACCGCGAAAACACTGCGAGGCGCGCCATGTTTCCAGGGGAAAGCAACGCGTTTCATCGCGGAACAAGACAGCCTCAACGCGTCGATCCTCGGCCCCGATGCCGTGGCAGGCACACCCGAATTTGATCTGTTCATCAAAGAAGCCACCCGCGAAATGACCACCAAGGCAGGCCAGAAATGCACCGCCATTCGCCGCATCATGGCTCCGGCTTCTCAGGTCGAGGCCGTGATTGACGCCCTAAGCAGACGGCTTGGATCGGTCGTCATTGGGGACCCTGCGGCTGAAGAAACACAAATGGGTGCCCTCGTGTCCCAGGCCCAAAGACAGGATGTTCTGGAAAAAGCCGCCCTAATCGGGCAAGAGGCGGACCGCGTTTTCGGAAACCCCGATGGCTTCGTGGTGCATGGAGCGGATCGAGACAAAGGTGCATTTGTCCCGCCGATGCTGTTTCATTGCGCGTCGCCGGACACAGCCAACCTGCTGCATTCGGTCGAGGCGTTCGGCCCCGTTTCAACCGTCATGCCCTATCGCGATCTGGAACACGCGGTCCACATGGCCAACCGGGGTGGCGGTAGCCTCGTGGCATCGGTCATCACGAACGATCCCGACGTCGCCAGAACTGTCGCCTTGGGTGCCGGGCCGTTCCACGGGCGACTGTATTTCAACAACCGGACCTCGATGAAAGAAAGCACAGGCCATGGGTCACCCCTGCCGCATATGGTGCATGGCGGGCCCGGTCGCGCGGGCGGCGGCGAAGAGATGGGCGGTATTCGCGGCGTGATGCACTACATGCAACGCACCGCCATTCAGGGCAGCCCCGACATCCTGACGGCCATTGGGCGTAAATGGGTGCCGGGTGCAAACGAAATAACCAGTCACGACCATCCGTTCACCCGCACATTCGACGCGCTTGAAATCGGGGAAACCCTGCACACCGCGGAACGTGAAATTACGCTGGACGACATCGAGAACTTTGCCCATTTCACCGGCGACACGTTTTATGCCCACATGGATGATGCAGCGGCCAAGCGGAACCCATTCTTTCCGGGCCGTGTTGCGCACGGTTATCTGCTGCTGAGCTTCGCCGCCGGTCTGTTCGTTCAACCGGACGAGGGGCCCGTTTTGGCCAATACAGGGCTGGATAACTTGCGGTTCCTCAAGCCAATTCAGGCCGGAGACAGCATTCGCGTTCGTCTGACCGTGATGCAAAAGTCGCCGCGAAATCAGGACTATGGTGAGGTCCGGTGGAAAGTCACCCTTCTTAACAGCGACGGTGATCTTGCCGCCGAATACGAGTTGCTGACCATGAACGCCTATCATCGCGATGAACCTTAGGGTTTTCTCATAGCCACATGGCGCGATGGCGTGGTAACTAAAGGGTCAACTTCCATTTAAGCGCTTTGGAAAGACCCGATTTTGACTGCCGCCGACTCCCTGATTGATGACCTGTGCAACCTTGAGCCGATCAAGACATGGTCGCTGATTGTCACGCTGTTTGGCGACCTCAGCGATCACCACATCACGGGCAAGGAACTAGGCCTGCTGATGGGACATGTCGGCGTAAGAACCGAGGCCATACGGGTCGCGCTGCACCGGCTCAGGAAAGACGGTTGGATTGTGTCGACAAAATCAGGGCGCGAGGTGACCTATAGCCTTTCGGATGTTGGTCTGGCCGAGACACGCGCCGCCTACGAAGATGTTTACAGGCAGGACGTAAAATACCCGCAAGGATGGCAGTTGCTTTTGACCAAAAGTGACTATGCCGCCCCAGACCCGGCAATTCGCATTGAAAGATCATTGCTGCTGGTGCCTGTCGAAGCTGTTCTACGCGATGGTGCGGCGCTTGGACTGCAGGCAGATACGGACCATATACCAGACTGGTTTTCAGATCGGATTGTTCCCTCTCAAACTTTGGTTCTGGCGCAAAAGCTTTGTGAAATTGCCGAGCGTCCAGGCATCAGCGATCTGCCACCCCTTTCCTTGGCTGCAGTCCGGCTGCTGCTGCTGCATTTCTGGCGCAAAATAGCTTTGCGCAATTCCAGTTGGGCTCACATTTCGATGATCCCGCAAGGACCACTTGCACGGTGCCATCATCGCGTGACCCAGGTGATGGCTGATCTGCCCAGACTGGATCCCGCTGCATTCGCCAATTGACACGACGGCGATTGTTTTTCGGAAAATCCGCGCGCCAGTATAGTTGACCGACCGGTTGGTTTATGAAACTGTAGTCCAAAGCTGCACGCAGCTTTTGTTATGGGAGGATAACATGAAACAGACGCTTGCTGCCTTTGGGCTGGGGATTTCCGCGTTGCTGGCAGGAACTGCCGCCTGGGCAGAAAAAACAATGGTGGTTTCCTCGTGGTTGCCACCCAGTCACATCGTGAACGAGATCATCTGGCCAGAGTTCATTTCACGCATCGAAGAAGCAACCGATGGCCGTGTGACCGGCGCCATCGAATATAATCTGGCCTCACCCCCGGCGCAGGCCGACCTGATCGAAGACGGTGGCGCGGATGCGGCCTGGATTTTCCACGGGTATAACCCGGGCCGCTTTGTCACCACCAAACTGATCGAAATTCCGGGTCTTGAAGGTGACTCTGCTGCTGCATCTGCGGCCCATTGGCGTGCGCACGAGCAATATCTGGCCGTGGCCAATGAACATGACGGCGTTGTTCCGGTTGCCATGATGGTCCATGCCCCAGGTATGTTGCACCTGTCCAAGGAAGTCAGCTCACTCGATGATGTCGCGGGCCTCAAAATCCGTTCGGGCGGCGGCGTTATGGGGGATGTCCTCAAAGGTCTGAATATGGCGGGCGTTCAGGTTGCCGCGCCCAAAGTCTATGAAACTGTTTCTAACGGTGTAGCTGACGGGACATTCTTTCCGGGTGACACGATTGCCATTCTACGCCTGACCGAAGTTCTACCCTACACCTATCGCGTACCGGGTGGATTCTATCGCGGCTCCTTCTCGATCATCATGAGTGAAGAGTTCCTTGAGTCTGTCGGCGAAGAGGATGCCGCAGCTATCCGCGCGGCATTGGGCGAGGATTTCTCGGCCTTCGCGGGCAAGGCCTGGGACGTCGGCAACCAAAGGGGTCTGGATGCGCAGGCTGCTTCAGGTCAGATCATTGACCTTGAAGGTGATGCAGCCGCCCCATTTGAGACACTGGTGCCGCAGATACAGGCATCAGTGCTTGAGGAAGTCTCAGGCAAAGGCGTCGACGCAGAAGCCGCGATGCAACTGATCCGGGACACCATGTCCGAATACAGCGCGAAATGAGCGCACAATCGAACCTAAAACGGGCAAGCCACTGGTTTGCCCACTTATGTCTATTGGGCAGCGGCCTTTGCCTTATGCTCGTTATGGGCCTGACAGTTGTCGAGGTTATTGGTCGCTATATCTTCAACGCACCGATTTTCGGGCGTCAGGATCTGGCGCAAATCCTGCTGGCATTGTCTATCTTCTTCGCATTTCCCGTGGTCACCCTGCGGCGTGAACAGATAGACGTCGACCTGCTTGACCACCTCTTCACACGCCGCGCTGCATTTTGGCGAAACCGTTGTATCGACGCGCTTACATCGCTTTGCTTGCTGACAATGGCAGTGTGGCTGTTCGCGCGCGCGGACAAGGCGCTTGAGCGCGGCGTAACCAGCGAGTTGCTGTTCATCCCAAAATACCCGCTCATTTATTTCATCGCACTCGTCGTGAGTTTGACCGGCGTGTTGTTGGCGATCAGTGCCATTCTCAAAATCGTACGGCCGACCGATCCTGAAGGACTCTGACCAAGATGGAAGTCTCACTGATTGCTTTTGCGCTGGTCATCTTTCTTGTGCTGCTGCGCGTTCCGATCGGCATCGCAATGGGATTTATCGGGGCTGTCGGGTTCGTTTATCTGAGGGACGGGCGCTGGTCCGCAGGGTTGGGCCCGGCAGCAGATTCGATACTGGACGTAACGCAGAACGATGCGCTGTCGGTGATACCGTTGTTTATCTTCATGGGAATGATCGTCGCACAAAGCGGCATGGCGCTGGACTTATATCGCGCCGCCTACACGTTGGTCGGGCGGTTACCGGGCGGTTTGGCGATGTCGACGATTTTGGCCTGCGGTGGCTTTTCTGCCGTATCAGGCTCGTCGCTGGCCACAGCCGCAACCATGTCCAAGGTGGCCCTGCCGCCGATGCGAAAGTTTGGCTATCACGATAGTCTGTCCACCGCGTCCGTCGCCGCGGGCGGTACATTGGGCATACTTATCCCACCCAGCATTATCCTGATCATCTACGGCTTTTTGACCGGTCAATCCATCGGGAAACTGTTTTTGGCAGGCATTTTGCCGGGCCTTCTGGGCATACTGCTGTATCTGGGCGCCGTCGCCTTCGTCGTCTGGCGCAAGCCCGAGTACGGTCCCGCCGGAGAAAAAAGCTCGTGGACCGAAACACGGCAGGCTTTGCTGCGCGTCCTTCCGATCCTTGCGCTGTTCACGCTGATCATTGGCGGACTATACGGCCGCGTCTTCACCGCAGACGAGGCGGCGGGCGTCGGTGCATTTGGCGCGATCGTCATTTCGTTCCTAATCGGCCGGTTCACGTTCAAGGGGTTGATCGAAGCACTGGTTCAGACGGTAAAAACATCTGTTGGATTGTTCGTCCTTCTGATCGGCGCGGATATCTTCAACCGTTTGATTACACGCGCAAGATTACCGGATGACCTGCTGGCGCTGGTTCAGGGGGCCGGGCTGGAGCCATTCACAATTCTGCTGATCATAATTTTGATCTACATCGTTTTGGGCGCCGTGTTTGAAAGCTTGTCCATGATCACACTGACCGTGCCGGTCTTCGCTCCTTTGATCGCATCCTTGGGGTTTTTCGAAGGCGATATCACCCGAGAAACCGCCCTGATCTGGTTCGGGATCATCGTCGTGGTGGTGACGGAAATCTCGCTTATCACACCACCCATCGGCCTGAACGTGTTTGTCCTTAGGTCCGTGGTACAAGACGTATCAACCGCAACAATCTTCCGAGGTGTGACGCCATTCTGGGCTGCCGATATCGTAAGGCTGGCCCTTCTGGTGGCCCTTCCTGCCTTGTCGCTGTTCCTGCCCTTAGGTGTTTTCGGGTTCGGACCATAGCTTGCTTGCCCGAACCCTCAACCCCGGCACCGCGCTGTTAGTTTCCGACAGTGCTACGTTGTTCAAGCCGCCGCATTCGGCTGCGGGGAACGGGCAAGGTGATCCCAGGCGTCGAATTGCGACAGGAAAACCTGCCCATTCAGACCCTCAAGAAAACGGGATCGCCTCAGCCGGTCCATCACAGGCCCTTTGACCTCTGACAAATGCAGGCCAACATCCATATCGGCAAGGCGGAGGTTGATGGATTCCAGACTTTCCAACGCTGAATAGTCAACCTCGTTTACAGCCGAGCACATCAGTATAACATGTCGTACTGTACACCCGTCGGGTACTCTGCTTTGAATGTAGTCCTCCAGAAACCTCGCGTTCACGAAATACAGGCTTTCATCAACCCGCAGGTTGACGACCCTTGGATCGGTCAGAACCGCGTGCCGTTCGATATTTCTGAAATGCTGGGTGCCAGGAACCAGGCCCACTTCGGCCACATGGGGTTGGGAAGTCTTGTAAAGGTGCAACAGAACAGAAAGCACGACCCCCGACGCCACGCCAACCTCGACGCCAAAAAGAAGGGTCAACAAAATGGTGGCCGCCACAGCCACAAAGTCCGCGCACGAATAGGACCACGTCTTTTTCAGGATCGACAGGTCCACCAGCCCGAGGACTGCAACAATGATCGTGGCCGCCAGTGTCGCCGTCGGCAGAAAGTAGACCAACGGTGTCAACGCCAACGCTGCAACCGCCAAACCGATTGCTGTAAACGCACCGGCGGCGGGTGTCTCAGCACCGGCATCAAAATTCACCACCGAACGGGCAAAGCCACCCGTCACCGGAAACCCCCCGGTAAATGCAGCACCCAGATTGGCGGCGCCCAGCCCGATCAGCTCCTGATCCGGGTCAATCCTTTGTCTTCTTTTCGCAGCCAGTGTTTGCGCAACAGAAACGCTTTCGACAAAACCGATTATCGAGATCAGGATCGCCGGAAGAAGCAGCGCTTCGATCAGATCGAAGGACAGGCTGGGCACCGTAAAAGGCGGCAAGCTCTGCGGGACCGCACCGACAATAAGCACCCCTTGATCTGCCAGATCAAATGCCCAAACACTGACCGTTGTCGCGACGACCGCAAAAACCGGACCCGCTTTCGTCAGGATATCAGCCAACAGCGGCGGCGTTCGCAATTTGGTCAATGTCGGTCTCAGGAAGCTGCGCACCCAAAAAAGGAACAGGGTTGCGCTCGTCCCAATCGCCACCGTTACCCAGTTTGTCTGGCTCAGGTGCGACAGGATTGAGCCGAGCATCTCGGGCAGTGTATGGCCATGTGCCTCAATGCCAAGAATGTGCTTTAGCTGGCTGGTCGCAATCAAAATGCCCGAGGCCGTGATGAACCCGGCAATCACCGGGTGGCTCAGGAAATTGGCCAGCAACCCCAGCCGCAGCACACCCATGAGCACCAGAAACCCTCCGGACAGCATAGCCAATGTCAGCGCGGCGGCAGCGTATCCGGCGGTGCCCTGCTCCGCGACCTGCCCGATAACTGAGGCCGTCAAAAGGGACACAACAGCCACAGGCCCAACCGCCAGCGAACGGCTGGTTCCGAAAACCGCATAGAGCATAATCGGAACGATCGAAGCATAAAGTCCCGCCTCGGGCGGCAGACCGGCCAGCATCGCATAGGCTAGCGATTGCGGGATCAGCATGATCGTGACGATCACCGCGGCGATCAGGTCGTTTGACAGGGCTGAACGCGAATATGTTCGGCCCCAATCCAATACCGGTAAGTAGCGCCCGACACCGTGGCCCGAGGTAATTTTGCTAGGCATCAGTTTCCGGTTACCTTGATCTTTTCGGGCTTCGCCAGCCATTCTTTCCCCCGCAGCATCGCCTTCCAGTAGATCGGGGGCAGCAGCCTTTCCTTCAGCAACCAAGCCGCGCGTGACGGTTGAGTTCCATCAATCAGGAACGGGGGAAAACTGGGCTTGAGTGCGCCGCCATATCCAAATTCAGCCAGCACAATTTTACCCCGCGCAACCGTCAACGGACACGACCCATAACCATCGTACTGCGCTACTGCCGAACGACCGGCGATATCTGCCACGATATTGTCTGCAACAACCGGAGCCTGCTTGCGCGCTGCAGCCGCCGTTTTGGCATTTGGCGCGTTCATCACATCGCCCAGCGACCAGATGTTGTCGTATGTTTCGTGACGCAGGGTGGCCTGATCCACGTCAACCCAACCAGCCGCGTCGGCCAATGGCGACACCCGGATAAAATCGGGCGCTGTCTGAGGTGGGCAGACGTGGATCATGTCAAATCCGACCTCAATGGTTTCCACGTCTTCACCGGGCCGAGCTATTTCAAAGCGGGCCATTTTTCCCGGCCCGTCCACAGCGATCAGATTATGAAAGAAGTTCAACGAGACATCGTATTTCTCAATATATCGTTCAAGCGCGGGCACATAATCCTTCACGCCAAATATTACGCCACCTGCGTTCATGAACTGGATGTCGATATCTTTCAGCACACCCCGGCGGAACCACGCGTCACCCGACAAGTACATCGCCTTTTGCGGCGCACCCGCGCATTTGATTGGCACTGGCGGCTGGGTAAACAACGCCCTGCCCTTCTGCATCTGCTGCACCAGTTTCCACGTATAAGGCGCAAGATCATAACGGTAGTTTGAAGTGACACCATTGCGGCCCAGCGTTTCTTCCAAACCCTCCACTTTGCCCCAGTCAAGCTTGAGGCCCGGGCAAACAACCAACCGGCCGTATTTGACCACGCGGCAACCGTCCAGGATCACGGCATCATTGTCGGGTTCAAAGGCTGCCACGGCTGACTTCAACCAGTGCACACCTTTCGGAATGAGGCTGCCCATGGTTCGCGCCGTGCTCTGAGAGTCAAAAATTCCACCACCGACCATGGTCCAACCGGGTTGGTAATAGTGAATATCAGCGGGGTCGATCACGGCAATATCCAGATCGAAATCTCGTGACTTCAAACTTGCCGCGACAGCGATACCACCGGCACCGCCGCCCACTATGACAATATCAAAAAACGCGTCACCCTTGTCCGTTGGCGTTTTGCCGCCGTTGGCGATGCGGCGCGCTACACCGTTCATGTCATAACCCGCCGCCCCAGTTGCCGCGAGGATTTCTGCCATTGGTCGGAGGTTGGATTCATGAAAAGACCACAGCGTAGCCGACCTTGTCCCGGTTCGACAATAGGCCAATACCGGCTTTGGCGCGTCCTGATAGACCCGGCCAAATTCGGCCACATCCAGATCCCGAACCATACCGCTGGTGATCGGGACATAACGCGCCTCGATCCCCAGTTTCTGTGCCGCGGCTTCGATTTCCTCGAACACTGGCTGGTCAGCGGCTTCTCCATCAGGCCTGTTACACAGGATGCTGCGAAAACCCTTGGCTGCAATCGCGGCGACATCCTCGGCCGTGATCTGCGGCCCGACCGAGAGCTGATCCGTGATGTATCTGATATCCATCTGTCTCCTCCCTTTTTCCGTCACAGAGTGTTCACGGGCACTTTGAGCATGGGGTTGCCGTCGGGATCCCGAGGCACTTCGCCCGCTCGCATGTTGACCTGCAACGACGGGATGATGAGCTTGGGCATATCCAGAACCGCGTCACGCTCGGTGCGGAATTTGACGAACTCCTCCTTCGTTTTTCCGCCACCAACATGGATGTTCAGGACCTTTTCTTCGCCAACGGTGGTTTCCCACGCAATGTCGCGCCCGTTCGGCCCATAATCGTGGCACATGAAAAGGCGTGTTTCGTCCGGCAGGGACAGCACTTTTTGGATCGATTCGTACAGAACCCCGGCGTCCCCGCCCGGAAAATCCGCGCGCGCCGACCCCCCATCAGGCATAAACAGCGTATCCCCGACAAAGGCCGCATCCCCCATGACATGGACCATACAGGCCGGGGTATGGCCCGGTGTATACATCGCGAAGGCCTGCATGTTGCCGATCATGTAAGTATCGCCTTCTTCGAACAGGGCATCGAACTGCGAGCCATCGCGTTGGAACTCTGTGCCTTCGTTGAACACTTTTCCAAACGTGTCCTGTACCACCATGATCTTTGAGCCGATGCCGATCTTTCCACCCAGCTTGCCTTGGATATATGGCGCAGCTGACAGGTGATCCGCGTGAACATGCGTTTCGATGATCCACTCCAATCGCAACCCCTGCGACTGTATCTGGTGGATCAAAGCGTCGGCGTGGTCATAGGTGATCCGGCCTGCGGCATAGTCGATGTCCATAACGCTGTCGACGATGGCGCAGGCCGCTGAAGACGGGTCCTTGACGATGTAGCTGATGGTGTTTGTCGCCTCGTCAAAAAAGGCCTGAACATCGGGCTTGGTGTTCAAGTTGATCGGGTAATGAGTCATTGTGTGTACTCCTCCTGTGTCGTGTCAGGCCGTGGTCTGTGCCCGGCGCGCGGTGGTGGATTGAATAGATTTTGCCAACAGGATGCCGACAACCAAGGCAGCGACAAAAGCAAACACCTGCCACTGCCCTGTCCCCAACGTGGGCAAGGCACCGCCAGGGCAAAAGCCGGACAAACCCCAGCCAATGCCGAATACTGCTGAACCACCCACAAGCGGCACGTCAATTTCGCGTTTTGTTGGCAGGCTGAACCCGCCCGTGAAGATCGGTGTCTTGCGCCCAAAGACCAGTCGATAGCCAATGAAGGTTGTGACCAGCGCGCCTCCCATCACAAAGATCAACGATGGGTCCCAGCGTCCCGCGACATCAAAAAAGTTGATCACCTTTGCAGGGTTGGCCATGCCCGAAATTGATATTCCAAGACCAAAGACGAGACCGATGAAATATGTGGCGATGAGTTTCATGGATCAGCCTCCAATCACGTGGCGCACGACAAAAACCGTGACGAAGGTGAAAGCCATAAACGTCAACGTCGCCACGATTGATCGCGGGCTAAGTCGCGCCATACCGCAGACACCATGGCCGGATGTGCAACCCGCGCCATAGGTGACTCCAAGCCCGACGATCACCCCACCTACCAGTAGCGCGGGGGTCGATACGGGAACATCAACGGCAGGCATCTGGCCCGAAAACATCCAAAACAGGGCGGGCCCCGTGATCATCCCGGCGACAAGTACCAGTCGCCACGCAAAGTCCTGACGATTGGAAGGCTGGACCAGCCCGGTCAAAATACCTGTCGCCCCCATAACCCGGCCCATGACAAGCATCAGCAGGGTCGACGCGACGCCGATCAGAATGCCTCCGGTCAGAGAGGCAACTGGCGTGAACGCGGTCTCCATCATCCGCAGTCCTTGCAGGTTTTGAGGCCAACAATGCTGTAGATCGGGCAGTTCGCGACAAGGGCGGTTACCCCGAACACCGCAGCGACGATCACTGCCAGCCAAAACAGTAGGCCAGACCCAGCCATGCCGGTGCCAAAGGCCACAAACAAAAGGATAACGGCAACAGCAATGCGCAGGCCGCGATCAAGCTTTCCCATATTGGTGATCATTTCTCACTCCATCGAGACTCAATGGAGCGACACTTGCATAGCCCGGACCCAAGCCTCGGTGACTTGGTCACCAAACTATTCACTTTTTATGTTCGGAGTTATCAGCCTTACATTGCCGAACTGCGCGCCAACTGTTCCAACCCGGCCCTGTTCACCAGATGAACCTCGCCTCGGGACTGTTCGATCCATCCACGGCGGTGAAACTCTGACAACAGTCGCGAGATGACCTCACGCGCCGTTCCCAGTTCAATCCCCAACACGGCATGGGTGGCGCGAACGACATCGCTATGGTCAGCAAGTTCCAAAAGACGGGCGGCCAGACGGACATCCATCCGTTGAAACACGATGTCATCAATTAGCGTGAACAGGTCTGTTATCCGGCGGGAATAAGCCGCAAAGACGAAATTGCGGAACACATCGGACTTTGCCACCAGCTCGTCAAAAGTTTGTCTCGGTATTGCGACCGCGCTGACATCAGTCTCGGCGATGCCATCTGCAGAATAGTCTTCAAAGGCAAGCATGCATGCGGTTGTCAAAACACAGCTTTCGCCCGCGTGGACGCGATACAAAAAGACCTCGCGCCCTGTTTCGGATTTTTGCTGCACCCGTATCGTACCTTCTAACAACAGCAGAAGATTGTCGGCAGTTTGTCCCGGTGAGAACACCTGCGTACCTGCCGGAACGCTGACAATTTGGCTTCCCTCCTCCAGTCGCGCTCGAATGTCGGCTGGCAATTGGCTCAGCCCTTTGAACCTGTCGATCCACGAAACGTCCATAATCCTGTTCCAGCCTGTCTGCTTGACCGCTTTTCAAATGACACGATACATCTTATTTATCGAATATAACAGAGATTCGAAACTGACAGCGCAATACCCAGATCAAATCTTGACTGAAAACAGCGCTAGAATACCTCCAAGTAAATTCACAGGCGCGCTCCGACCAAGTGACAGAAGGCAAAATATGTCCAAGCGGTTAGCAATCATATCCAGCGGCTTGAACAGCCCCCTAAGCAGCGCCGTGGAAATTGCACAACAGGCCAGGGACACCGGGTTCAAGATCACTTTTCTTGCTCCGGTATCCTCAGCGTCGATTCTTGCACATGCGGGCTTGGAACATTTCATAATTCCGGGCCCTAAATTTGATGCGTTCACGCCGTTGGTTCCCTCCGAAACCGCGCGGTCAATGTCCAGGCAAGAGCGCCTGAAATCGGCCGTTGCTGCGTTTGAAGTTGATGAACTGCAGCGGGACTTAGCCCGTATCTCTGCCGATGCGATATTCGTCGACTGCGAATTACATGCGCATATCGTCGTTGCGATGACGTTGGGTGTTCCTGTCGTCCAATTCAGCAACATGTTTTTGTCACCCCCCAGCCCGCAAGCCCCCCCGCTGAACAGGCGCGGCATACCGGGGCAAGGAGTTCGCGGCAGCAAGCTTGGGATCTGTTTGCTGTGGGTGCAGTTTCTTGCGTGGTAAAACCTCAAAATTCTCAGGAACCGGATTTCCAGCAAAAGTACGGACTATCCGACGGCCGTTCAGGAACTGGCCCGACTGCACAATGTGCCGATCTCCAAACTTAGGCGGCGCGTGTGTTGGCAGATGCCGTGGACCTACAAAATCCAGACAGCATTGTTTTTGCCCCAAGCATTGGACCTGCCGACCAAACCCTACGATTATATGACGTACCTTGGCCCGATGATCATGGAAAACCGGCCACAGAAATCTTACGATGCAAATACAGTTGCCCGGTTTTGCGATCCCGCTTTGCGACGCAGGCGGATTTTCGTCGGGTTTGGCACCATGATGAAAACAAAAGGCGATTTGGTCTCCAAACTTTTGACGGTGGCCGAGCGTCATCCGGAATGGCACTTCCTGTTAACGGCTGGCAAAGACTGGGACCGCGCCTCTGAATTGCCTGCACCGGAAAATGTCGACGTTGTTCCATGGGTCCCGCAACACCGTGTTTTGGAACACGCTGACATGGCCATTATGCATGGCGGCACCGGCAGTTTGGTCGAGGCCGTTGAGACCGCGACCCCGCTTTTGTTATATCCTCATGTCAACGACCAGAAAGGCAGCGCCGCGCGGGTCGTATTTCACTGCATTGGGCGCGCAGGAACGCCCAAAGACCCCATCGACAAGATTGAAGCAGACATCCATGCCGTGCTGGAAGACCGAGACATGGCGCGGAGGTGCCGAGATATGCAGGCCGAGTGCCGAGCAGAACAGTCCGGCGACACACTAGAGCGGTATTTGCGAACGCTCGTGGGCTGAGGCAATCACCCGCAACGCAAAGGCATAACACTTTTTTTGATCCTATCGGGACTTGGGCACGTAAAGGATTCAGAAGCAGTCGATGAACCCTCAAAGTGCACTACAAATCTCAGATCAACGACTTAGGCTCTGGCGCCAAAAGCTTTGCGGTCACGCTTCCGGACGTTACCGCCGAAAACCTGCGCGGGGTCTGGAAGACGATTGCCGAGTTCGGAAGTTTCAACTTTGCGGTCCCGTCCGAGTTCGGCGGCTCCGGTAGAACAGCCCAAGAATTTTGCAGCCATTTTTTGGGGTTCGGCGAAGGATGCCGTGACAACGGACTTGCAATGGCCGTGATCTCGCAGATCTGGACCCTGCAAAAACCGCTGATCCGCTTTGGTAGTTCTCAGGTAAAGGCCGCGTATTTGCCTAAATTGCTGGCAGGTGAAACCCTCGGCGCTTTTGCTTTGACCGAATTGGAGGCAGGGTCCGATGCGCTTGCGCTCAGGACACGGGCCGATCGTGTGGACGGCGGCTATGTCTTGAATGGCAGCAAAGCTTTTGTCGGTATGGGGCCAAACTGTGACATCGCAATCGTCTTCGCTCAGACAGACCCGGGAAAAGGCCGCTGGGGGCTATCCGCCTTTGTTGTCCACGCCGGAGACAAAGGGTTCGTCCGACATCCGGCTCAGGGCAAACTGGGCTTGAACAGCGTTCCTCTGGGTGAACTGGAGTTCCGGGATTGCCGAATTTCTGAGGACCGGCGACTGGGACCCGAAGGCGCAGGGGCCGCTATCATTCAAACCACCCTGGACTGGGAGCGTTGTTTCATCCTGACATCGCAGGTGGGCGCGATGCGCAGGCAATTGGCTGAGTGTACCGACTTTGCAGCGGCCCGTAACCTGTTTGGACAATCCATTTCCGAGTTCCAGTCCGTCGCTAACCGCATCGCGGATATGCGGGTGCGTTTAGAAACTTGCGAGTTGATGCTGGAGCGCGCTGCAGACCTTTACGATGCTAAAAAACCCCTCACCCAATTCGCGGCCATGGCAAACCTTCACATTTCCGAAGCCTTCCTCAGTTCCAGCCTGGACGCGCTCAGAACCCATGGCGGGCGCGGATATCTGGCGGGAGCATCAACTGAACAAGACGCAAGGGACGCGCTGGGTGGCGTGATCTACTCGGGCACCTCCGACATTCAGCGTCAGATCATTGCCAAAATGGAAATTGGACAGCGGTCCAGACCAAACAAACTGGGAGACTCAACCAATGGCTAACGGCCTTGTTTCAAGCCATAACCACTCATCGCCACGCCAACCCGTATCGTGCAGGCTACATCAACAGGTGTTGGCGTTTGCGGGTCTTTTCCTGATGATGCTGACATCTGTGGCCCATGCCCACAGCTTTAACGAAAGTTACGTGTACTTTGACGTCACCGATGACAGTCTGAGCGGGCGCATCGAAGTAACTCTGACGGACCTGACCCGCGTGCAGCAGGGAACCGCAGAAATCGAGACCCCTCTGACCGAAGAGGAAGTCACCGCCGCTCAGCAGGCTTTCTTCGATTACTTCGAAGAGCGCATGAACCTGTCTTACGAAGGCCGTCCATACGAAGTTGAATTTGATGATATTTCGTTCTTTGGCACGTCGGTAGACACGTTTGCCCAACTTCACTTTACCGTTCGCGACATCACTGAGACGCCTACAACGATCCAGATGTCGTATGACGGGTTGTTTTCAGATGTCGACCCGACGCATCGGGGTTATGCCCTGATCGGAAGCAATACGCGCAACGGGATGGACGAAAACGAGGCGTATATTTCACTGATCTTTGCGCCCGGTGAGGGTCAGAAAGACCTGTATCTGAATGATGAACCCACCAAGGATATTGCGCTTACCTTTTTCGAACATGGCGTTTGGCATATCTGGCTGGGGTTTGACCATGTCCTGTTCCTGATCACGCTGTTGCTGGGTGCGGTCATGCGGATCGAAAACCAGCGCTGGGTTCCATCCGAGAGCATTCGGGACAGCCTGCGTGAAACCGTCAAAATCGTCACGGTTTTCACGGTCGCACACACAATCACCCTCTGCCTCGCGACATTCGAGGTCGTCACTCTGCCGGTCACGCTGGTCGAGGCGGTTATCGCATTCTCGATCGCGGCCGTTGCAATTGGTAACCTGATCCCGAGGTTTCACGCTGGATCGTGGAAAGTCGTGTTCCTGTTCGGTATCTTCCACGGCTTTGGCTTTGCAAACGTGCTGGAACCGCTTGGGCTTGATCCCACCCGCAAAGCGCTTGGTTTGGCGACTTTCAACATCGGGGTCGAGGTCGGGCAGCTTGCGATCGTCCTTGTCCTGTTCCCGATCTTCTTTGCCCTACGTCGTCTGACCGCCTATCGTGTGATCGGCCTGCAATTCGGCTCGGTCGCGTTAATCGCAATCGCGGCATTCTGGTTCTACGAACGAACCGTCGGCTGGTTCCCTGTGTTCGGTGAAACAGTGGCACAGGTTGCCTTCTGATGATCAATCCGGCCCTCCTCGACCACGCTGTCAGGTATCACGCTCGACACACTCCGGACGCTCCGGCTCTGAGTGTGTTGGGCACGGTGACAACCTACGAAACCTTGAACAGCGAAATCGACAGGATAGCGGCCTGTTTGCTGGACCGCGGCGTTCAGATCGGGGACAGAATTGTTTTGTGCACAGCCAAGGGTTTAAAGGCGATTGCGGCCTTGCATGCGATTCTTCGTGTTGGCGGCGTATATGTTCCACTTGACCCGACAGCTCCGGCAAAACGTATTGCAGGGCAAGTTTCGGTAGTTTCTCCCAAATTTGTCCTCGCGGATACGCCCCGGCTCACCCTTTTCGCAGGGGTATTTGCCACGCCTCAGCTCATTGATATTTCTCAGGATTTCCCTGAGGCAAATATGAATGACAAGATGGCAGATCGTCAGCCCCGAAGATCGGAATATGACGCAGCCTATATCCTGATGACCTCGGGCACGACCGGCACACCGAAAGGAATTGTTCACACCCATAAAAGCGGCCTCGCCATCACACGAATGGCTGCCGCACGGTGCCGGCTGACATCAGGCGATCGGATCAGTCACCACACTCCGCTGCATTTCGACATGTCGATTTTCGACGTTTTCTGCACGTTCTTGTCCGGGGCCTGCTGTGTGGTGATCCCGGAAGCCTATACCAAGCTGCCCGCTTCGCTGTCCCAGCTCTCGGAACACGAACGTATTTCGGTTTGGTATTCCGTCCCTCACGCCATAATTCAAATGGTCGAGCGAGGCGCTTTGGCAGACCGCAATCTACAAGCCCTGCGCATCGTGATGTTTGCAGGAGAGGTCATGCCACCTTCTTCCCTCAGGTCATTTTCAAAACATGCGCCAAACGCAACTTTTCTTAACGCTTACGGGCCAACCGAGACTAACCACTGCACCACTGCTGAGTTCACACATGCCGACCTGGACGGCACCACCCCTTTGCCAATCGGCTTTCCGGAACAAGGGGTCATCGTCCGCATCGGGACGGAGGCTGACGAAGCAAGCACAGGCGAGCTTCTAATAGCCTCCGATCAAGTAATGTCAGGATACTTGAATGCGCCAGACCTGAACCGGGCAGCCTTTTGTACCTTGCCGGACGAATCCGGGCAGCCAAGGCAATTTTACCGAACCGGCGATATCGTCCGCCGCGCGCAGAACGGTCAACTAATTCTGGTCGGGCGCAAAGACCGTCAGGTCAAGCTGAGGGGCTATCGCATCGAATTGGACGAGGTAGAGCTTGCACTGGTCAACTGCGCCCAAATCACCGAAGCCGCCGTGATCCTTTTCGAAGGCAAAATCCAAGCCTTTGCAACGGGGCAGACAGGCGTTGATCTGAACGAAATCCGGTCCAATCTGGAGACTGTGTTGCCGCACTATGCTGTCCCAAGCCGGATAGACCTGCTTAATTCAATGCCACGCACCTCGACCGGAAAGATTGACCGTCAAAAGCTGATAGGAATTGCGAATGCGCAACGAGCAGCCTGATACGCATGATCATGCATTGCGCCACTTCGTTCAAACCACCCTTTTGAGTGGTCGGTCGGTGACAGATGACGAGGAATTGTTGCTAAGCGGCATGATCGATTCATTGGGGGTGATGTCGCTGGTTTCGTTCATTGAGCAAACCTATCAGATCGAAGTGCCGTTTGAGGATGTCACCCTTGAGAATATGGGCACGATCAAAACGATCATGGATTTTGCGGAAACGCGGCTAAAAAAGCGTGCGGACTAAAAGAATGTCGTATCCTCTGACCGAAAGCCAAACGCTATTTTGGAAGGGCCACCAGCTTCAGCCGGACGTACCCTTGTACAACATGGCCTGGAGGTTCGATCTGCATTTCGCCGTTCAGCCCGAGGTATTCAAGGCCGCATTCCTTGAAACGCTTGAGCTTAACCAAGCACTCAGAACCGCAATACGTGATACACCCGAAGGTCCTGTCCAATTTGCCGTCGAGATAGACGAAGATCTTTTCGAGATCAAAGACCTCAGCGATAATGAAAATCAGCAGGAAACGCTGACTTCGGAATCGGCGGACTGGGTCCAAACCCCTTTTGAACTGACTGAGGGAACGATGCGCAGTCGGTTGGTGAAGTTGGCGAACTCACACTGGGTTTGGCTTGTGTGTCAGCACCACATTGCCTGCGACGCGCAATCAGGCGCACTTATGTTCGAGCAGGTCTCGCAACGCTACGAACGTCTCCAAGGGGGGCATACCGAAAAAGTCGAGAGCCTGCCCAACTTTTTTGAACGTCAGAATTTGCGATCTTCCTCGATGGTCGCGGCACACGTCGCCGCGCCAACGGTCAAAACACCTGCGTACGGCAGCGATCCGCAGCGAACATTCTCTTCGAAGCGTCTTCGCATACCAGTTGATCCGGCACTTTTCGGTGCTTTGGAGAATGCAATTGCCAGGCCGGAATTCAGACTTTTCACGCCCGAGCTGTCGCGGTTGGCCATCTACCTCACGGCTTTTTTCGCCCATCTTCACCGGATAACGGGCGACGAAGAAATTACGATTGGTCTGCCATCGCACAATCGACTAACGCCGGATGATCGGAGAACGATCGGACTGTTTGTCGAAGTCTTGCCTCTCTCAATCCAATTCGATGCGTCGGACACCCTGCTTGACCTTCACGGCAAGGTAAAAAAAGGGCTGGGCGTTTTCTTGAAACAGGCCAAGCCAGGTGCGGTTTCAAAGATAGACACATCAGGTGTCAGTGCGGTCTGCAACTATATTCAGGCACGCTTTGATGCGTTTGCCGGACACCCTGCCTCGGTCGAATGGCTGCATAGCGGCGCACATGATGCAATCCATTCTCTCAGGCTTCACGTCATCGACTTTGAAGGAAGTGGTGTTCCAAGTCTAAGTCTGGACGTTCAGAACAAAATTCTTGAATCGGTTTCAGAGACCAACCTTTGCGCACATTTCGTCAAGTTTCTAACGGCCGTGGTTTCAACCCCGGAAAGCCGCGTAACGGCCGTTGCATTCTCGGCCGGACCCGAAGATCTGTCACTTGTTCAAGGCCCGGCGGAACCGCAATCCACACAAGTTTCCGTACTGGAAAGGTTCAGATCACACGTAAGAAACACGCCTGACCTGATTGCCCTATCCCAAGCAGAACACGAGCTAAGTTACGGGCAGCTAGACGAACTCAGCGACCACATTGCAACCCATTTGAAAGAACTTGGTGTTTCCCGCGGTTCCTGCGTCGCGGTCCATCTACCTCGGTCCATGGATTTTGTGATTGCGGTCATGGGCGTTCTGAAGGCCGGGTGCGCGTTCGTACCAATTGCGACCAACATACCCCCGGCACGCGTGGACGAAATTCTGCTCGGGAGTCGTGCATCCGCCATATTTGTTACCCCAGAAGACCAGCGGAAGTACCCTTATAAAAGCATTACGGTCGAGGCCGCCCACTACGACGACACTGTTGTCAGCGCGGCAATCGAACCCAACGACACCGCATACGTTCTGTTTACATCAGGGTCGACAGGTGTACCCAAGGGCGTCGAAGTAAACCACAAAAACCTGACGCGATATATTGGCTGGGCGGCTCGGTCTTTTGCTAACGACCGTCCTGCTCATTTTGCGTTCTTTTCGTCCGTGTCGTTTGATTTGACCCTGACGTCGCTGTTTGTCCCTTTGATCACTGGCGGGTCGATAAGGGTTTATCCCGAACGCTCTGACCCGGACATGGCCATCCTTGACGTCTTTGCCGAGGATAAAGTCGACATTGTGAAGCTGACCCCGTCGCATCTGGCTTTGGCTTGCACGCAAGCGCAATCCGTCCGACGCATCGAAACGCTGATACTTGGCGGTGAAAATCTAACATCCGCACTTTGCCGTCGTGCGCTCAACACCCTGTCACCGTCATTGAAAATTATCAACGAATACGGCCCGACGGAAGCCGTCGTTGGGGCCATGCAACATAGGTTTGACCCCGACGCGGATACGCAGTCGTCCGTTCAGATTGGAAAACCTGCCGCAGGGGTCATACTGTCTGTTCGCGACGCGGCGCTAAATATCTGTCCCTTAGGAGTGACCGGAGAAATCTTGATTAGTGGTCGGCTGGCTGACGGGTATCTGAATAGCCCGTCCCTGACTGCTGAAAAGTTCGTCGGCGATCCTTTGAACCTACAGGATAAGCTATATCGGACCGGCGATCTTGGTCGCATCACGAATGATGGGCGTTTTGAATACCTTGGACGCGCGGATCAACAGATCAAGAAAAACGGCGTTCGCTTCGAGACCGCGGAATACGAACAAATTCTGCGCCATTTGCCTGATGTCGACGCGGTGCATGTCACCTTTTCTTCAACCGATCACACCATCGTATCAACGCAGCAGTGCAAGAATTGCGGTCTGACAGACGCTGTTCCCGGGGTGCATTTTGACACGCAAGATATGTGTACGATCTGTGCCGAATTTTACACCTATAAAGACCGCGCCGGGGCTTATTTTCGCGCCGAACCCGAACTTGAGGACAAGATCGCCCAAGCCGTCCGCACCAGCACTGGCAACTACGATGTCGTCATGATGCTGAGCGGCGGTAAAGACAGTACCTATGCGGCCTATCGTCTGGTCGCTTATGGGCCTCGAGTGCTCGCAGTAACTTTGGACAATGGGTATATCTCGGACGAAGCCAAAGAGAACATTCAAAGGGTCGTTGACGACCTGAACTGGGATCACAGGTACCTGTCCACGGACAAGATGAACCAAATCTTCGTAGACAGCCTGAAAACGCATTCCAATGTCTGCCAAGGATGTTTCAAGGCCCTTTACACACTGGTCTTCCGAACAGCCCTGTCCGAGGGGGCGGCAATGGTCGTCACCGGCCTGTCGCGCGGCCAGTTTTTTGAGACGCGGCTGACGCCTGACCTGTTCCGTCACTCAGCCCCGACTTGCGCGCAACTGGATGATATGGTTACGCAAGCCCGCAAGACTTATCACGCAGAAGATGACGCAGTATCCCGGCTTTTGCAGACCGACGACCTAAAGGATGGCCGTTTTCTCAGTCAAATCGACGTGCTGGATATCTATCGCTATGTCGATGTGCCTGTTTCGGACATTTATGAGTTCCTCGACTCCCAAACCGCATGGAAACGCCCAAGGGACACGGGACGATCGACCAATTGCCTGATCAACGATGCCGGAATCCACGTTCACAAAACGCGGGAAGGCTTTCACAACTATGCTCTGCCCTATTCGTGGGACGTACGAATGGGTCACAAGACACGCGATCAGGCGCTGGACGAGCTGAACGATGAAATCGACACGCAAAGAATAGAAGCGATCCTGGAAGAAATCGGATTTGACGAACCTGTTACGCGGGCACCTGCTCTGACGGTTTATGTGGCAGGTCATGATCTGAATGGGTCGCAGGTCTGGGATATCCTTCGCGAACATCTGCCACGCGAGATGTTGCCGGATCAGGTTGTAATCCTGGATGAAATGCCCCTTAATGCCAACGGCAAGGTGGATACTTCTAAGTTACCCAAGGCCGCGACAAAAAACCCGCCCCCGGGCAATTACGTCGCACCAGAAACCGAAACGCAACGCCGATTGGCAGCTATCCTTTCCGGTGTTCTAGGCGAAGTAGAGATCAGCACGACGCGAGATTTCTTTGACTTGGGCGTAGACAGCATCGCCGCAATCGAAGTTGCAATGAAAGCCAATGAACAAGGCATAAATCTGCCTGCGACTGCGTTATTCGAGTATCGGTCACTCAGGGCATTGGCCTCCTATGCGGACACGTTGCCCGATGACCATGGCAGCGGCGACGATGACACTCATCTTATCGACTTGGACGACGATGATCTGTCGCGCATAACTGAGGCTTTGGACTGACATGGGGCTTCCCAAAGGCGTTGCAGATATCCTGCCGCTGACCCCGGCCCAGCAGGGAATACTGTTTCATACTGTGGGTGAGGCAGCCCTGGGGGGACAGTATGTTGCAGTCATCAGTTGCACCTTGAACGGCCCGCTGGATCCGAACCGCTTTAAACGTGCCTTCAAAGCGATGCTGGCAGGGCGTGATGCGCTTCATGCCGGTTTCGTATGGGAAGGCGTAAAACAACCCGTGCAGGCCGTACGCGAAGAGATCAACCTGCCTTGGACCGAACTTGATTGGAGCGGCGTCAGGAATGTCGATCAGCGGTGGGACGATCTGCTGCGGCTGGAACAAATTCGTCGCTTCGACCTCAAAAAACCACCTTTAATGGCAGTAACCCTGATCAAGTTGTCTGACTCAGCGTGGCGACTGGTCTGGACGGCTCACCATTTGATCAGCGACGGATGGTCAACAAGGGTCGCGCTTCAAGATGTGTGTGCATCCTACAGGAATCCAAACGCCGTGCGCGACCAGGCGCCCAGCTTCAAAAGCTACCTCATTTGGCGACGAAAACAAAAAAACCTGACAAATCGAGCGTTTTGGACCGACCAGTTTTCAGGCCTCACAGAACCCAGCACCTTGCAAACCACGGCAACAAGCTCGGAAGCGGCGCTTCAGGAAAGGCGGGTGGAAGAACTGGGTCATGAGCTGATGAGTTCGGTCGAGAATCTGGCACGTCAGATTAAGGTGACTTCAAACGTTATTCTGTCGGCCGCGTGGGGTTTGACGCTGCGACGCCTGCTGCAACAAGACGATGTGGTCTTTGGTACGACAACTGCGGGCCGACCACCCGAAATCCCGGGAATTGCAAAGGCCATAGGCGCATTCGTCAATACTCTGCCCGTGCGGTGTAACATCGACCCTGCGCAGCCGGTTGAGAACTTCCTGCTTGATCACGCGCGCTCAGACCTTGCGCGTCGCAAGCATGAATATGCGTCGCTTGCCGAGGTACAATCCTGTGCGCCGTTTACCAGTGGCACGCCTTTGTTCGATACGCTGTTCGTCAACGAAGGGCTTGCACAATTGGACATGGATTTGGGCGACGTCGACATGACCCGCCTGAAGACAACACAATTCAGCAACTACCCACTTACCCTGTTGGTGACGCCACAAGACAGACTGACTGTCGAACTATACCACGATCCTTCGAGTCTCAGCACAGAAGACGTGGAGTCCGTGATCACCGATTACAAAGATATCTTATCAGCAATCACAAATGACCCAAAAGTCGCGGTCAAGAATTTGTTGCGGCAAGCGCAAGACGCCATGAAACCTTCGCCGGAACCGGACAGCGAAGATGTCATTGAACGATTTCTAAATTGCGCCCGAAACTCGCCGCAAGCAGTCGCGATATCCGATGGCGAGGCTACGCTTACTTATGCGGAACTTTCGCTCGGCGCGCGGAAGATTGCACAGGCTTTGGTGGATGCCGGGGTCAAAACAACGGACATTGTGCCGGTGGCGTTGCCGCGTGGAGCCGAGGCAATCTCGGCCTTCTTAGGCGTTATGATGTCCGGCGCGGCCTATGTCCCTTTGGACTTGGACTACCCTTCGGAGCGTATCTCGCAAGTCCTGAACGCAATCGAAGCCCGTCACATCGTCACCGACCAGATCGGACGCACCAAGCTGCCTGAAACCGGCGCTCACCACGTTTTGCTAAGCTCTTTAGGCAATCCAATGGACAGTGTGGACGTCAGGCGCGGTGAAAGAGCTTACGTCATGTTCACGTCCGGGTCTCAGAACTTACCCAAAGGGGTCGAGATTACGCGTCGGGGATTGGCACTATCAACCGCCGCAAGAGACACGTACTACAAGGAACGGCCAAACGTCTTTCTGCTTTTGTCTTCGCTGGCATTCGACAGTTCTGTGGCCGGCATTTATTGGACCTTGTGCTCAGGTGGGAAACTCTTGGTCGCGCCAAGGCGTGCCGAACAGGAACCGTTAAAGCTTGGCAAGTTGATTTCCCATCACCAGGTGACACACACGCTTTGCCTTCCGGGATTGGCGCAGGCGCTTCTTTCGGCGGTTCCAAGTCACGATCTTGAAAGCCTGAGAACCGTAATCACGGCCGGAGAGCCTTTGTACCCAACCATCTTAAGACAATTTCGAACGGTTCTTCCGGGTCGCCGATTGGTGAACGAATATGGCCCAACCGAAGCAACCGTCTGGTGCACAGCCTATGATGCGAACAGCCATGTTGAAGATGCGGATATCCCGATCGGCTCTGCAATCCCCGGTACTTGGGTCGGAGTTGTCGACGCGGACGATTGCCCTGTCAGCGCCGGTAAGATTGGCGAAATCGTTGTGGCCGGTCGAACGGTTGCGCGCGGCTATCTGAACAATGCCATTCAGACTCAGGAACGCTTTTTCCATACTGGCTTGAAGGACATACAAGCCTACAGGACTGGAGACTTGGGAATAGCAGATGCGTCAGGGCACATCACATTTCTGGGGCGCAAGGACTCACAGGTCAAAATTCGCGGCCACCGCGTTGAGCTTTCCGAAATAGAAACCGCAGCCAGCACCGTTACACCCAATCAACCCGTCGCGGTTGTCGTGCTTGATCAAGCAGCTTCCAAAAGTATCGCGATCGCAATCGAAGGTCCGGCAGACGAGGCGTTATGTCAGACTGTCAGTGGGCACATCCAGGCAACTTTACCAAGTCATTTTCATCCAAACCTGGTCGTGAACATCGAAAGGTTCCCGCAACTTCCAAACGGCAAAACAGACCTGCAGACACTGGCCCGAATGGTCTCAGACGTCAGGCAGGTACAGGTCGGCGACCCGCCCGAGGGGGAATTGGAAGGGCTGCTTGCAGAACTTTTTTCCGACGTGTTGCGCACAGCTTGCACCACGCGGGACGCAAATTTCTTTGATATGGGAGGTGACAGCCTGACGACCATCGCCGCCTATGCGAAGGGTCAGGAAATGGGATTGGAGTTTGAACCGACCGACCTGTTCAGTTGTCCCACGGTCGCCGAACTGGCAACGCGCATCACGGACCGGATGACGAACGTCACATTTTCTGAAAACGACAGTACAATTCAGGTGTCAAACCCCGGACCCGGTAAGACGACCGTTGTCATCGCGCATTGTTCGGTCCAATTCAGCCGCTATATGGCGCGCAGCCTTGGCCCGGATTATTCCGTTGTCCTCATCCGAAGCCACCGGACACAGGGGATGGACATTCCAGTTGGCAAAACCTTCGATGATCTGGCGTCAGACACTAAGTCCTACTTCGATCAATCGGAAAACACGGGGCCGATCGTTTTATGCGGATATTCAGCCGGTTGTCCGTTGGTCATGGAACTGGCCCGACAGTTGGGGCAGGACAGGATTAAAGGCTTGGTGCTGCTTGATCCTCCGATAAAAATGGTGGGCGAAGAACCAAAACTGCAGCCGATATTTTTTCGAACATATAAACGCTGGCGATACCTGTTTCGGAATTTCAAACGAAAAGCCAAGGCAAAACACACCCTGCCTGCGACCATGGCCGCGCTGCATGAGCAACCGGATTCAAAAGATCTCCATATTGAAGCTGTAGAAATCTCTCATGGGTTGGCGATCAGTGACTTCCGCGTGCCTAGACTTGACCAACCGGCCCATGTGTTCCTGACGCCCGGCAATCCGTCGCTTGCAATTGGCGATGTTCTGGACACGCATTTGCGCCGCAAAACCTGTCACATGCTTGAAATGAAGCACGAAGAGCTCATGCAGCGGCCAGATGCATTTCTGAACATCGCAACCGCGCTGAAGGATCTTCTGGATCAAGGCCCGCCCGGGTCGGGCTAAGAACGTCTGCGCCCCTTGTGCCGATCAATCCTCAAGACCAAGTTCGCGCAACACCTCATACCTGCGTTCAGGTATCGACTGTTCGATATAGGCCAGATCAAAAGGGTGGATACTGGCGATAGAAATCCCTGGCTTTAGCCTTCTTGCCTCAGAAATAAATGCCTGTGCTCTTTCAGTATCGCCGCTCTTCCACGCGGCGACGGCAGGCCAGGTCAGAAATTCAGCCCGGTAAGTTTCGGGTAATACTTCCAAGAAAGCGTCGGTCAAAGCGTTGGCGCGCTCAAATTCGCCAGCGTCAATCAGCGCACCGTATTCGTCCACGATCAGCCACCACAGGGAAACCGGGGTCATGCGCTTTGCTCTGATAAAATAGGGAAGAGACTCTTCGGCCGCACCTGCATATTTTAATACCCAAGCAGCACTTCGAATGACCCTGGCGTCACCCATCCCCCCCTCCAACGCGAGATGGGCGTATTCCTGCGCCTCTTCCCCTCGCTTCTGTACGACGCGTAATACAGCCAGGTTGGACAGAGTGGCCGGACGCCCGGGGTCGATGTCGAGCGCCATTGCAAGATGATCTTCGGCAAGGGCAAGCGACTCTTTCGGGTCCCTGGAAAATCCAAGCCTAACATCCATGATATGTGTAAATGCCATGCCAACCAGCGCATCAACATATCTTGCGTCACGTTCAAGCGCCGCTTGGTAATGCTTACGCGCCGTCTTGTTGTCTTCGGCGGTGAAGCGCACCCGATGCGCGCGCCCCTTTGCGTTTTCCGCAAATGCCACAAGGTCATTTGTTTCGCGCAGCGTCACCCTGCCGCCGTCTACCGTCCCGCGGTAAACCTGCTCTAGCACGGACAGAGTAATTTCGTCCTGAATATCAAAGAAATCACCCGATTTTCGGTTAAATGTCTCAGACCAAAGGTATTTTCCCGACGTGGCATCAAGTAGCTTGGCCGATATCCTAAGGTCTTCGCCAGATTTCTGGACGCTGCCCTCAAGCACGTAACGAACCCCATAACGCGCCGCGATGTCAAGACTGCTAAGGCCCTCACCGCTGTCTTTCGAACTTGTATCCTGACCGATGACCAGCAAGTCCGGCAACTTGGCAAGGTTCGTCGTGATATTCTCGCTTATTCCGTCAGCCAGATACCCATGTTCAGCCTCTCCGGGGCCGATATAGTCAAACGCCAAGACCGCCAGAGAAGAGTCATCAGGCATGTTCTGCACATACCCGTCCACATCCTGTTGCGCCAAGTTCCCCCGCTGGTACCACCACCACGCGCTAGCGGTAATGAGCAGAGCGATGCCCGCGACAAGCAAGATTGCCGGGCTGATCTGTTCGGATTTGGGCGGCGATGCTGCTTCGGCTCCATTTTCAATCTGGAATGCCCTAATGGATCGAGACAGGTTCTTGACCCGAACTTCACCCAAATCCTTCAGGTTGACATTCAGCTTGTCCCTCACCTGATCCCGTACCGCACGGCTCAGCAATACGCCGCCCGCCGGTGCCAATTGCTCAAGCCGCGCCGCGACGTTAACCCCGTCGCCAAGCAGGTCATCGCCTTCAGGTACGACATCGCCGATGTTTATTCCGATCCGGTAAGCAATACGCCGGTCCGGTGGGATTCTTTCGTTTCGCAGCGCCATCCCGGTTTGCGTATCAATCGCAAACCGAACCGCCTGCACCGCTGAGGGAAACTCGATCAGCAAGCTGTCGCCGGCGGTATTCGCAACGCGACCCGAGTATTTTTCGATCAGGGGATCAAGCAACGCGTCACGGTGAGAACGCTGTGCCGAAAGCGTTCCCTCTTCGTCTGCGGCGACCAATCGCGAGAATCCAGCGATGTCCGCAGCAACTATCGTTGTAAGCCGACGTTCCATATGGGTTTCTCACCCCAAAGGCTAAGCGAGAACCCACAATCGGTCTATACCGTGCCCCGGGCGTCGGCTGAAACATGACAAAACGCTACTGCAACCGCTTGCCAACGCTTTGTTTTAATATTTATTTTCAATTCATTCCCTCACCCACATCTAGGCAAGAGATCAAAAATCTGGCTAACCCCCTCAAGCCAAATCGATAGGTAATAGGGTTCCGGGTAATGAAATTGGCCGCAACCGTGAATTGTTTTTCGTCGCATATGGATCCAATTCGACCCGACTTGACGACCTCATTCACCTGCCGAAGGCAGAGCCTTTTGATAAAGATGCCAGGTCGTGTGACCAAGGATGGGCAGGGTGAAGATCAGCCCCAGAAACGCTGGAACCAACGACAACAGCATAGTGACCGAAATGATCGCCGCCCAACTGAGCATGACCAGCGGACTTTCCGTCACCACCCGGATTGACGTCAGCATCGCTGTGACGAAATCGGTTTCCCGGTCAAGCAACATGGGCATGGCCACTACCGTCACCGAAAACAGGACGGTTGACAAAAACGCGCCTGCGCAGGTCCCGATTACAAGAAAGGTCCACCCTTGCGGCGTAAAGAATATGGTGTTCAGGAACCCGTCAAAATTCGAAAAAGAGGCATCTTTCAGAATAATCGCCAGCCATAGCCGTATCTGATAGATCCATACCCAGAAAATGAACAGGGTAACAAAGGCCATCCAACCCATTTCACGTTTCCGCTGATTGGCCATGACAGTAAGGATTTCAGACCAGCCAAAGCTCTGACCCTTCTGCAACCGCCGCGACATTTCATATAATCCTGCCGCCGCGAAAGGTGCGACCAAAGGAAAGCCGACGGCGGCGGGAATAATCATCCAGATTTTGCCCAGCCAGACCAGACACCACACAAACAGAATTCCGAAAACCGCGTAGAACAGACCAAAAAAACCGCTCATCACAGGGCGCGCAAGAAAGTCTGAAAACCCGGCTTTCAATGACGCTGAAACGTCCTGCGCAGTCACCTTCCTGACCGCTTGTATGGACGGTTGGGATTGGGCCGGGCTGTCCGGCGGTGTGGAACCTGCGGTTTTGGGCGCCATATCACACTCCTTCCACGCCATGATACTGCGCTCAAGCTTTTGCTTCCAGCCTGTGCGTTGAAATTGACGTCTGTCTTGGAAGCCGGGTGCCCAAGCCCATACGACTGTTGCCCTAGACAAATCCGCCTGCCCGTAAGAACCTGTGCGCAATCAAAAAATAGGGAGTCGTTTAGATGAAACTGATTGCTTGCACGGCTTTGACCGCAATTGTCTCTGCAACCGCAGCGTTTGCTGCGGGCGACGGGACCTGCGCGGCAGGGAAAACACTGACAGAAGGCACGCTGACAATCGCGACCGGAAACCCGGCCTATTATCCTTGGGTTATGAACGACGCGCCAGAAAGCGGCGAAGGGTTTGAAGCCGCTGTCGCCTACGCCATCGCCGAAAAAATGGGTTTCGGGAAAGACAACGTAACGTGGGTCCGCTCAAGTTTTGACGAGGCGATCCAGCCCGGAGCCAAGAACTTTGACTTCAACATGCAGCAATACTCGATCACGCCTGAACGCGAGGAAATGGTCGATTTCAGCTTGCCTTACTACACATCTGCCATGGCGGTTCTGACCACCCAGAATGTTGTCGATTCAGGTGCCCAAGCAACGTTGGACAGCCTCAAGAGGCTAAAATGGGGTGCGGTGGCCACCACCACAGCGATTCCCATGCTGAACGAAGTTATCCAGCCCACGGATGAGCCGCTGCTTTACAACGACAACGCCGATGTGAACGCCGCTATCATGGCGGGCCAGATTGATGCCGCACTCTATGACTTGCCGACCGCGCTGTATCTGTCGGCCGTTGTGGTGGAAGGTGGCGCCTTGCTGGGACAGTTCCCTCCGGATCAATCGGAAAGCCCCGACCAGTTCGGCCTTTTGATGGAAGACGGCAGCGCGCTGAGGGAGTGTGTCGACGCAGCCATCACGGAACTGACCGAAAGCGGTGAGCTTGCGGCCATAGAAGCGCAATGGTTGTCCGAGGCGACGGGTGTGCCGGTCATCAAATAAATGGACGAAACATCGTTGCAAAAAGGCGTAGCCGAGCGTTCGACCACAACGCCAACGCGTCGCGAAATCTATGAGGCCGGGATACGGCGGCGGTCCAATCGGATCGCCTTGATTTCGACGGTCAGCGTTATCCTAGCGCTCGTCGTTCTAGTTCCGCTCGCCCCCGGTTGGGATGCGGTTCAACGCGCCTTTTTCAACGGCAGGGTGTTCACAGCAACCTTTCCCGGCTTACTAGAAGCCTTTCTTGTGAACGTGATGATCTTTGCGTGGTCCGCGCCGCTGATCGCGATCACTGGCCTTGCCATCGCGCTGTGTCGGGACACCCGCGCGCCCGCGTTGTTTCCACTGCGACTATTCGGGATCGCATATACCGACATCTTCCGCGGCCTGCCTGTCGTACTTGTCATCTACATTATCGGCTTTGGCATAC
Organism: Ruegeria sp. HKCCD7221; assembly: GCF_013031225.1. NCBI lineage: Bacteria > Pseudomonadati > Pseudomonadota > Alphaproteobacteria > Rhodobacterales > Roseobacteraceae > Ruegeria > Ruegeria sp. HKCCD7221. Next base: position 243,176 of record NZ_WPZE01000005.1, on the reverse strand, counting down.
CCGGTCTGGGCCTGCCAAGGCCATGGAACAGCCCGTATATCTGGGGCACCTTGGCACTGGTTCTGGTCTACTCCGCTTACGTGGCCGAGGTAATCCGTTCGGGAATCGACTCGATCCACCATTCACAGCGCGCGGCAGCGGCTTCACTGGGCCTCAGCGATCGGGACACCATGCGCTATGTTGTGCTGCCTCAGGCCATTCGAAATGTGGTTCCCGCCAATATGAACCTCTTCATCGCCCTGCAGAAAGACGTTGCGCTGTTGTCTTTTATCGGCCCGGTCGAGATTTTCCGTCAGGCGGGTGTCTATAAATCGCTCTACGCCAATTTCACGCCCTATGTCGGCGCTGCGCTGATCTTTCTGGCACTGACCATACCTGCGACGCGATACGCGGATTACCTGATGAACAAACAAAACAAGGCGCGCACATGACGGCGAAGTTATCCTTGCGCGGGGTACGAAAGCGATTCGACGACCACGAAGTCTGCAAAGGCATTGATCTTGATATCGCTGAAGGTGAGATGGTGTGCCTGATCGGCGCGTCTGGCTCAGGCAAGTCTACGCTTCTGCGCTGTATGAATCTGTTGGAACCGATTGACGATGGTTCGATCTGGCTGGACGGGACAGATATTTCCGAGCCGGGCCTGGACCCTCAGCCTGTACGCCAGAAGATCGGCATAGTCTTTCAAAGCTATAACCTGTTCCCGCATATGACAGCGGCGGAGAACGTGATGCTTGCCCCGCGTCGCGTACGTGGGCTGAGCAGAGAAGACCTGCGCCCCCGGGTCACGCAACTTTTTACCCGTTTCGGTCTGGGTGAACGGATGGATCACTATCCGGATCAGCTATCAGGGGGACAACAGCAGCGTGTGGCAATCATCCGGGCGCTTGCGATGGAGCCGCAGATCATGCTGTTTGACGAGATTACAAGTGCGCTGGACCCTGAACTGGTCGGCGAAGTTCTAGACGTGCTTCGCGACCTGCGAAAACAGGGGATGACAATGGTTCTTGCTACGCACGAGATGGGCTTTGCACGTGAACTAGCCGACAAGGTGTGTTTCCTTGATGCGGGCCGAATCCTGGAACAAGGCCCGCCAGAAACGCTTTTTTCCAACCCCAGCGAGCCCAGAACCAAGGCCTTTCTTGCCCGCGTACTTTGACGCGGCTTTAGCGCTTCCACAATTATTGCTCGCAAAGAAAAAGAGGCGGAAATTTGGACTATCCACCCCTTCAATTAGCTACAGGCAATTCTTTAGAATGCTGTATCAACCAGCGTATTAAATGTGTTGTAACGCGGTGCCATCGCCGCGCGCGCAACGCTGTTCAAAGGTGTCGCAGAGATTCTCCCCCCGAATGGCACAGTGAGACCGAAGCGTACTGTGTCAATGTCAGCGTCGGCACCACCAGCATCCAGGTTTGTGCGGGACAATTCCAAGGACAGCTGAAGTGGGAAGCCGGTTACGTTTACCAAGTTGTAATCGACGCCAAGGCCAAAGGTGGTTGCGTCGACGTCAAAGTCTGTGAGGGACTGACGTGAGATGCCGCCAAATGCGCCCCAGCCAGGTGCGAACTCGAAACGACCGCCAAGTCCTAAACTGTACAGGTCCAAGTCTACGCTTCCGACAGAGGCATCGCTACGAGCGATATGCCCACCGAATACGCCTTCTTCACTTAGCTGATAACGGAATAGCGCGCCGTAATCGAGGAAATCATCACCCCCCGGAAGGCTGGGGGAAGTATCAGTTTGACCTACCCAAGCCTCAAAGCCTGCGCCGCCCGAAACATATCCGCCGGAAACGCCGTAAGATGTAGAATTCCCGGAAAGATCAAACCCCAGCCCAGTGTCAATCTCGTCATCAGCATATTCAATGTAGCCGCCAATGACGGCTCCGTTCGAGAACTGATAATTCAGGTTGGTGTCCAGATTATAGATGGTTTCGTCACCCGGGACGTCATCTGGGTCTAGATAGATGTATTTTGCACCAAGGCCCCAAAACAGGCCATTTTCGAAGTTTACGGTTGCAATAGCGTCTGCAGTGAAACTTCCAAAGTCTCCGCCTCCGTCAGAAATGTCTCCAGTGCCGTATCCCAAGGTCGCGACACCTGTAACCTCTTGTGCGAAACTCATGCCAGGAAGTGCAGCCATCAATGCAATGATTGAAATTTTAGCGACTTTAACCAACTCGATGTCCTCTTTTTTTGTTTGGTACTTCCTCACTAATTTAGAGAAAGTCGATCTCAAAGAGGAAGTCCCAAAAAGAGACTAACTGACTGGCATTCGGTCGTTAGCGTGTCTTTCGAGCACTCTCTACAGCCCTATTTTTCAGTAGATATTGTGAAGAAATCCATCGAAGCTGACAGGCGAAAAGCGCCGCATTAGAACTCCGATATTTGTGTTTGAAAAAATGGTGCGGGTGGAGGGACTTGAACCCCCACGCCTTGCGGCGCCAGAACCTAAATCTGGTGCGTCTACCAATTTCGCCACACCCGCACGATGACCGGGTCAATAGCAAAGCTTGAAACCAAGTGCGAGGGGGAAAGTGCACCCGTTCTCAATATTCTTTGTGACCTGGCGGCACCCGTTCTTGGCTTTGCACAAATTGATGTACCAAGAGCCGTCTTTAGGTGCGAAAGCAGTCAATAAAACCAGCGTGAAATCATGTAATGCCTTTCTAAGTGAAAGCGCGGCACAGCCACCGCATCACAATTGCGCCACAATTCAAACGCCAAAAAATCTTATTCGCGTCAAACAAATTCCGCCTTGGGGGTCATTGATGTGCATGTGGACTTACTGAGTCTTTTTGCCTTCGGGCGCTGTACGAGTTCTATCTGCTCAACTCAAAAACAAGGGCTTAACCGTGACCAATATGATGACTTCCGCTGCTGCCGAGCAAGACGCTGTTGGTCTTGCACGCGAGAGCTTTCTCGGTGAACTCAAGACCCTGAGCCGCGACCACCCCGACACGGGTTTTGGTGTCGCGCTCCGCACGCATTCGGGTGGCCACTATTTGCTCGCTAACTCGCGTATGCCGCTGCCTGAAACCAAATCCGCCGGGTTTCCGACCGGACGCAGCGTAGCTTGTCTGGAGAACAGCGAGCAGTTCAGCTCAATCGAAGTTCTGGCCGATGAGACCGCTTTCGACAAGATTTCCCCCAGCGCCGAGGCCGCAATTTTGGGCAACGCACTGAATTTGATTGCCCGCATTGATCTGCTGACCAGCACCCAAACCGATCAGGTGCAGCATCACATGGCGGCAACAGGAACCGGAGGCTAATCATGGCGCGCAATGACCATCTTCTGTCCGTCGGAAACGAGGCGCTAACGCCCATGACATCGGCGATGGCAGCCCTGACCACGCAGATCGACCAACTGACAGAGGTGGCGGACGCGCGCTCATCCGCCCGTCTTGCCACGCTCAAGACTCGTATGGAAAGCTTCACCGCCAGCGTGACACTGGTTGGGCAAGTCAAGGCCGGCAAGTCCTCGATCGTAAACATTCTGGCCGGGCGCCCTGCCCTTTTGCCGTCTGACGTGAACCCATGGACGTCGGTTGTCACGACGCTGAACATCAACACACGTACCGAAGGCGACACCAAATCTAAGTTCACATTCTTTGAGCAGGAAGAATGGGATAACCTGATGGTGGGCGGCGGGCGTCTTGGCGAATTGGCCAACCGGGCCGGCGCAGACGACGAAATGGACGACATTCGCCGCCAAATCGGAGAGATGAAGGAGAAGTCCGAAGAACGCCTTGGCAAACACTTCGACCTGATCCTTGGCCAGAGCCATCAGTATGACTATTTCGACGAAGAACTGATCCAGCGTTACGTGTGCCTGGGCGATCAGGATGATCCTGACATCAACCCCAAAACAGGGCGGTTTGCAGATGTTACAAAATCTGCGGAACTGTACATGGATATCCCGCAATACCCGATATCTCTGAAACTCTGCGACACGCCGGGTGTCAACGATACCTTCATGGTGCGCGAGCAGATAACCCTGCGCAGCCTGCGCGGATCCGAGGTGTGCGTCGTTGTTTTGGCCGCAAGTCAGGCCCTGACGACCATGGACATGGCGCTGATGCGGATCATTGCGCAGTTCGAGAACCGTCAGATCATTCTGTTCGTAAACCGGATCGACGAACTGGCCGATCCGGTTAATCAGGTACCTGAAATTCGCGACCGGATCCAGGACACGTTGAAACAAAACAATATCGACGCAAACACTAGCGTCGTGTTCGGCAGCGCGCTTTGGGCCGAAGCCGCGCTTACGGGCAATCCTGACATTTTGAACGAAGATTCCCGTCAGGCGTTGAACACCTTCTATCTGGCGGCCGGGTTTGGGGATCAGGCCCCGTCTTTGGACAAGATTTGGGCGCTGTCCGGGTTGCCGGATCTGTTGCTGGCCATGAATGAACGCATAGCCGAAGGCGCGGGGCACCGGCTGCTGGAACGGGTGCGCCACAAGGCACGCAATATCGCAAGCCAGATCCGCGCAACTGCGGTTGCCAAAACACTGTCAGGCGGCGAAGGCGTTGTCCGCGATCTGGATGGCGTTTCGACCGAAGAGGCCATCGAAAAGGTCACTGAACAATACGAAAAGAAAGCGGCTGATCTGACCTCGTCCCTGCGCGATAAGGTTTTGGAAAGGCTGAAATCTGCCGAGACAAATTTTGTCAAACGCGCGACGGACTCGCTGATTGCACATCTTGAACAAAACGGTGAGGAAGGGACGTGGCAATACGATCCTGCTGGTTTGAGAACCCTGCAAAAAGCGGCGTATTTCAGCTTTGCGCGCTCCATGCGCAAGGACGCCGGGGCGCTGTATGCATCAGCGGCTTCAGACATTGAGGCGCTGTATCAAAAGTTGTTGGGCAACCATTTGGGCGAATTCACGATCGAAGCCCCGATCGTGCCCCGGGTGCCACCGCCATTGGGTATCGGGCGCACCATTGCTCTGGACCTTCAAAGCACATGGTGGCGACGGTGGTGGCAACGCCGAAAAGGGTTCGAGGCATATGCCGCAGATTACACCCGTCTGATTGCATCCGAAGCGAACTCGATAACCAAGGATATCGAAGAAAACCAGATTGCAGCGGTTTTGGAAAACGTCCGTGCCAGCCTGTCTGACTTTATGCGCGAGCAAAAAGAGACATTGCTGAGCATTTCGGCAGCCGCCGAGAATGACCCCAACCGGAACGCAGCGATGATGGCTGGAATGGTGCCGCAAAAATCCCGCGACGACATTCTGGGCGACATTCTCAAAGATCTAAGCAACGAGGCAGCATGAGTATCACCATGGCAAAAGATTCACAAACCCGCTTCGTTTCTACCAAGGCCTGGAATCGTATCGAGCACTGGTCACGGCGCAAACCCATTTTTGCGCTTATGGGAGAGTTCAGCGCCGGTAAATCGACCTTGATGAACTTTCTGCTGCGCTCGCACGCTTTGCCGACGCAGGTGACGGCGACGCAGTTGCCCCCGGTTTGGTTTAGCTGGGGTAAGCAGTCGGCCTATGTGCAACGTCATGACGGCACCCGTCAGGCTATCGGACTGGATCAGTTGGAAACGGTTGGCGTCAACGACGTCCAGTTCATCCGTATTTTCCTTGAATCCGATATTCTGGAAGCTGTTGACCTGATCGACACGCCCGGAATTTCCGACCCGAAGATTTCGGACGACGTCTGGCGCCGCGCCGTCGGGCAAGCAAATGGGGTTCTTTGGTGCACCCATGCGACGCAAGCCTGGCGCGAAACCGAACGTGCGACTTGGGTTTCCCTGCCCGAGCGGCTGCAAAACAACTCGTTGCTATTGGTAACGCGGGCCGATGTGCTGGCTTCGAAGGACCGCCAGAAAGTTCTGCGTCGGGTCAATCGTGAAGCAGGTCACCTGTTCAACCGCTCAATCCTGTTTTCAGCACGCGACGCCATTACCGCACGCGACAAAAGCGGTGACGCCGATCTTTGGGCGCGCAGCGGCGGCGGGAAAATGGTCGACAGCTTCCTGGAGATCACCGAACAGATCATGGACAACCGCGCCGAATTGCTGGCGCGTTACCAGGTCGACAGCAGCCTCGCGATCGCGGAGCCTGTGCAACCGCTGCGGCCAAGAAAGGCAGCAGAAAATGCCGAACAATCAAGGCCGTTGAAACTGGTCGATCCGGTTATCGCCGACAGCGAAGCTGACAACGAAGTCGTCACCAACTTCCCTGTGCGCCCGGCCCGTGTAGAAACCAGAACAGAAGAGACCGCCCGAGCGTCCAGAATTAACTCGGATGAAGCGGATCGCCTGCGGGCTGAAATGGTAACCTCGTCCGAGGTGGCCCCCATCGCTGAAACGCAAGAGCAAGAGGATGACTTGCGCGCCTTTTTCAAGGAAACGCCAAGCCAGAATCTGAACCTGTCTGAAATCCCTTCCGAGTCTTTCGAAGAGGACAGCCTTGAGCTGACTTCAGAGCCTGAAATGGATCAACCGGAAGAAAGTGCGATTGAACCCGACGGGTTCATGGTGTCTCTGGAAGACAGATTGGCGGATACCCCCGAGCAGGCGGAAGACACTGAGGACGCAAGCGGCGAACTGAGTACAGATGCCTCGGTGTCGTCCATTACAGCCCTCATGGCAGAGCAGACGACCGACGGGGAAGATGAATTCGAGCCAGAGCCTGAAAGCAACGGCTTGATAGACATGCAGGTTGTTCCGCTGACCAGTGGTAGTGCAACTGATGCACCCGCTCAGAACGAAAGGCTGGAAGATCTACTAAGTGTCCCGGCGGGATCACCCCTAAGTGCTGCTGCCATGTGGCGCGAGGTTACGGAAGATGAAGACCTGCCAGACGATGCGGAAGGCCTGAAATCAATGTTCCGGTCCTTCCTGCAGGAGTTCGACCAGATTGCGGCAGAACACAACGCCCGCAAGTCCAAAGATTCGGTGTCCTCCATCCCGAAGCCAAATGACAATAACGGTGCAGAGTGGCATGTGTTGTAGAAAAAATAGGGCAGAAAAACAGGGCACAAGATGTCTATCGAAGCAGCTTTAAATACCGCAATTCATACCATACCCGACTGTATTGCAGCCGGGTATGTCGATATGGAGACCGGGATGTTGCTGGGAACAAGTTTCGCCAGCCCAGAAGACGCAACCGCGCTGGACAGCTTGGCCATAGCGGTGGCCAACCTGTTTCAGGGCCGCGGTGTGCGCGGCTTTGAAGAGCTGTTGCGCGCAAACGGAACCGAGGAAGCCGGGCAGTCGGGATTTGGCGAGATCGCCGTGTTTTCAAAAGATCGTCTGAATATCTTCCTGCGGACCCAAGCCTACCCGGACCACGTGGTCTGTTACACCTGCCGCAACAGCGCCAATGTTGGGTTGGCGCTGACCAAATCGCATCTCAGCCTTGGGCCGGTTGCGGCTGCAGTTTAAGCGCGGATAAAGAGGTCTCGATACTATGGATACAGCGATACTCGATCTGCTCGCAGATATTGGACGCACTTCGGTCGCGCGCCTGAATCCTGCCGTAACGCTTACGGCAGAGACTGCGACCGCCCGTCGTGAGCAGGTCCTGCGCACAATTCGTGGCACGGTTCTGCCCCGCCGCTTGGAATTCACCGCCGCAAATGGCGATTGCCTTGCTATCGAAGTCAACAGCTCTCGGGTCACGGACGTGTTTCGTGTGCGTTCGGGCCTTGTTCCTGACTTTGAAACGGAAGCACGCGAAAATCTTGCGGAAAAGCTTGCCCAACTTGTATCCGATATCGCCGCCGCACCGGGGCCAATGGTGCTGATCTCTCTGCAACCCGATATCGCGCTGGAGGCTGATGATGTCGGGATCACCTTCCGCGAAATCTCGGACGCATGCCATTCGATCGAGCTTCCTGCGGAGCCCGTCGTCTCGATCGTGCCGGATCATGAAGAAGACGATTTAACCGACACCTCGGACGGGTTGGCCAGCCAATTCTATGCCGGTACCGAGCGTTTCGCGCAGGGACGTGTTCAGATAAACAAGTCTGATGGTGAAGCCATACAAGCGGACGGAACCTGTACCCCCGAACAGCCCATGTATGCCGACAGTGACCTGCTTAAACAATTCGCTGCTGATCTAGCCGGTTGGGACAAGGATACGTCGGCGGAACTGGAACTTCCCCAACTGATCGTCCTGAGACCCTCGGGCGGGAAGGGAACCGCACTGGCGGTCCTGCATGATGGCAGCCAGATCTCGGCAGCCGTGCACGAGGCGCGAAAATTGGGCGCAGTTGTCAGTCTTTGGAAAACTCTCACCGAGGCCGACGCTTGAACCGGCCCCTAACATTCAAATTTTCAACGAATTCAATCCTTGATTAGGATTAGCCAGGGTAAGTGTTATGAGTGAAATTCAACGACGTGAGTTGATACGCATCGCCGAAGAGATGAACGAGGTCAGCAATGAAGAGACCCAGCAGTTCATCTCGCGGATCGTCAGCGATCTTTCGAACCTGAAGCCGTCTATCGCGTTTGTCGGGCAAATCAAGGCGGGTAAATCCCGGCTGATCAATGGATTTACCGCGCAGGCCGGGTATTTGCCCTCGGACGTAAACCCGTGGACGACTGTAATCACCGACATGCATTTCGGTCACCCGTCCGGGCGAACCGACGGAGCAGAATTCCATTTCTTTGACAATCGCCAGTGGCAGGCCCTTATCGCGGAAGGCGAAGAGCTGCGCAACATGTTCCCCGATGATGAGGACAGCTATAAGCGCGAGATGATCGAAGAGCAGGTCGACGCGATGAAAACCCGCGCCAAGCTGCGCTTGGGTGAAAGCTACAAACATCTGCTGGGCCAGCATCACGATCTGGAAAAACTCACATCCGAAGACTTGGCGCGTTATGTCTGCGCGGGCGATGATCCGTCCGAGGATGGCGTGTATGATCCCGGTTCGGATCGTGGGCTGTACAGTGACATCACGCGCAAGGCCGAGGTGTTTTTCGACATCGGTCATTTCCCGTTTCCGGTGACGGTCACGGACACGCCGGGCGTTAACGATCCCCTTCTGATCCGCGAAGAAATTTCGCGTCAGTATCTTAGGGAATCCGATTTCTTTGTTGTGGTTCTGTCAGCGCATCAGGCACTGTCACGAGCAGACCTGAAACTGTTCCGCCTGATGCAGGCGCTTGAATTGGGTCAGATTGTTGTCTTCATCAACCGCGTCGATGAACTTGGTGGGGGCGCAGATGACGCCACCAAAGTACGTTCCGATGTGATGGACGGGTTGGACAAAGCACTGGGCAACTCTGACATTGATGTTCTGATGGGCAGCGCGCAATGGGCGCACTATGCACTGACCGGCGATGAAACCGGTATTAACCACGACGATGTCCTAGCCTGGTTGCGGGCCCATCCCGAACAGATGAAACAATATCTGGACGGTGTGGAAGAGATCAAACAAGGCCCCGGTCCAATCAGTCGCGAGGGCGTGCTGCGCTTTGCGGCGATGATTGCTTCTGGCCTTCCTGACTTGCGTCGGCATGTGACCAGTGCCCTGAATGACGGGCCCCGGAACGAACATCTTCGCATGGCATGGCAGCACCTCAACAGCTTTGCCCAAGGTGAAGTTGAGCGGTCCAAGGCACATCTGCGTGCCATTGACGATGAAACCGCAGACAGCCCGAACACAGGGTCTGAAAACGATAAGACTTTGGCAAACCTTCGGGAATTGGTCAGCAATAAGACCGCTGGAATCGTCAATGATATGGACGAAGTGCTGGCAAATCTGCGTGGCGTCATGGACGACACGGTGGCCGAGGCTGTCTCGGGCGTTGTCAGAGGGCCCGGTGGGGCGTCTCCGTTGCTGGCCAAGGGCGGTGAAACGGAACTAAACTTTGGACCGCTGCGCGATCGCATGCGCGAACTGGTGCAAGGGGCAACTCAGGTTGTGCGGCAAAGAATGCTTAGCGAATTGTACGCTGTCGACATGCAAAGCAATGCGGCCCTGCGCTCGCTTCCTGGCTGGCAGGACACGACGGACAATCGAATGAATACCAGCGCGGTCAGGTGGTTCCGTCCGGACACCACGGCCCTAACACGGGGCATCACGGTGGAATTACGCGTCACTTGGTTATCGCGTCTGATTTCCAGAAAAAGTGTCGTTTCGCGGGCTGAACAGATGATCGTTCAGGAATTCGAGATGATTGGCGACGATCTGGTGGACACCGCGCGCGCAGACCTGATGGAACGGCTGAATACCGTGCTGGATCACTATCTGGCGTTGTTGGCGGGTCACCTTGAACACCGCTCTGGTACTGGTGAGACGAACGCCAGAACCGAGGCTCAGCACGCGTTTGACAGCGCCCAGCGTGTTGCGGATGAACTGGAAGCCGTCTTTGGCCCCGACTCCTCTAACAAGATACTACCCGAGGCTGCGGAATGATCGAATTTCCCCGAACCGAGCAGGAAGTGCGCAAACTCGAGCACTTTCTGACCGTCACTGAAAAACTGCCGCTGGACCCGGTGCTGAACGACCTGCGCGAACGGGCGCTGGCCCACGCCGAGCGGCTTTCAAACGCGGTGAATATCGGTTTTGCGGGCGAATTCGGGGCTGGTAAGTCCAGCCTGGCCAATATGCTGGCCGGGGCGGATATTTTGCCGACCGGGCCGCAGCATCTGAAACTGCCGCTGGTGATCGTGGCCTATGCCGAGGCACCAGAAACTACCGTCGGGTGGTGGGGCAAAGAGCCCAAAGTTTACTCGGGCATCGCGTTGGAAAAGGCAGCGGCAGACAATCCTGATTTTATTTCCGTCGGCTTGAACACCCCCGCCCTGCAAGAGATTTCTCTGTTTGACCTTCCCGGCGCAGGCGCATTGGACGAGTCCTACAAACCAACGCTTGATCTGTTGAAATTCGTCGACTGTGCAATCTGGTGCACCAACGGCACCAGCGCGTGGCGGGAAACCGAGCGTCATCTTTGGTCACAGGTCCCGCAGGAACTACGGGCCAATAGCCTCTTGGCAGTTACTCATGCCGATCTTCCACCCGTCAAAGACTCAATGGATCGGATACTGGCGCGCCTGAACAAGGAAAAGGGCGACATGTTCCGGTCTGTGGTTCCGATTGGAACTCCTGTTGCTGTTCGTGCCATGTCGCAGGAACCTGAACCTGATTTTGCCCTGTGGGAGACCTGCGGGGGCCAAAACCTGGCGGAGCATATACTGGAAATTGCCTCGAACCGGCGCCTGTCGGACATCGAAGCCGCGCGCAGTGATCTTGAGCAGGATCTGATGCCCTATCTAGACTCGTTTGAACCGCCCGAGGCAGAACCGAGCCTACCCGAAATTTCGCCAATTCAAATGACGCTGGAAGCCGCAATGCCGGCGTTGGAAAACCCGATCCTCGAGGACTGGCTAGCCGCGATTGCAAGCATCTACGAAGATCTGAGGGAAAGCTCGGACATCGAACCATCTGCCTTCCTGCATAGTTGTCAGGAAATTGTCGAAGACTTTGCCGAGCGTCTTGAGCAAGGTGGGGAAATCAACTCTGAGGCCGATTGGATTCCGGGTGAGTTTGAAAAGGCCACTGACCTGTTGCTGTTGCTCCAGTTTGAGTCCGGTGACGCCCCGCTCAGGGATGCGATCAGCATTCTGGCTCAGCTCAGCGACAACCTTGCGTGGGCCGGTAGCCGCGCAGACTCAGTACAGTCCAAGACCGGCACCTGACTGTTTCGCGCTATAATTGAGCAGTAAGGCAGCGATTCGAAGACCACAGAATCGGGGCGCTATTGTTTCGGAATCAGCCACCAATCATTGCAAATTCGCGATTCAGTCCGCATTTATTGCGCACCAGATATCAATATTTAGGTTTTTTGCAAAAGTATCCTACTATATTTAGCTTTTCCGCGATTCCCGTTCTCAGTGAAGCCATGAGGCGGCCCCAATAAAGTCAAATTTGAAACGTCTAACAGTCTCAAGTGTCCTGCGGTTGTGTTTGGTTGTGAGTTGTTGGGCTGTTTGCCCCGTTAAATGAACCGCAAAATGATTAGAACGGGCGGGAAGAAATGAGCCACAACCAGGCTGTCGATGCGACGCACGACGAACCGAAAATTGAGGGACTTCAACCGGGCGCCAAGCTTTTGCGTGGGCAGTATGAGATCCTGCGCTTTCTCAGCAATGGCGGCTTCGGTATCACCTATCTGGCACGCAACAGCCTTGAGCGGGAAGTCGTCATCAAGGAATGCTATCCGGGGGCGTTGTGCCGCCGAAACGGCGATCTTGTAGAGCCTGTCGAACCTGGATTTGAAAGCGATCTACGCTCGATCATTGATCTGTTCATTCAGGAAGCCCGAAATCACGCGCGCCTTGTCCACCCCAACATCGTCGACGTTCATCAGGTGTTCGAGGACAACAATACCGCCTACATCGCCATGGATTTCATCCAGGGATCCGATCTTCTGGATTATGTCGAAAACCCAGACAACGACGCAGGCCCTGATTTTATCGTTCAGGTGACCGAGAAAATGCTTTCTGCGGTGTCCTTCATTCACCAAAGCGGCATGTTGCACCGGGATATCTCACCCGACAACATTCTGATCGACGAGAATGGTGAGCCCGAGTTGATCGACTTTGGCGCGGCACGGGAACAGGCCGCCAACCAATCCGCCGCCCTTCTGACGCTGCGTGTGATCAAGGATGGCTATTCGCCACACGAATTCTACGTCCGCGGGGCCGAGCAAGGGCCCAGCAGTGATCTGTATGTTCTGGCAGCGACGCTGTATCACGCAATCAGCGGTGAACGCCCGATTGACGGCCAAACGCGTCTGAACGCCTTCAACAACAGCCAGGAAGACCCGTACGAGCCTTTGAGCGGTCGATTTAATGGGTATCCGGAAGGGTTCCTGGAAGCGATCGACAAGGCGATGGAAGTCCACGCAACGGATCGTATGCAAAGCGCGCTGGATTGGCTGCGTATGTTCCGTGGTCCGGGCGTGATGTTTGACTCGTTCGATTACCGGCCCGTTTCGGTGATCGTCGCAATGGACCGAAAGGATGAAGCCGCCGAGAAAGCCCGCATCAAGGCCGAAAGCGAAAATGCTGAGGCCGTTGTAACGGCATTGTTGGCCGGAAACTCGGACATTGTTCTGGGCAATGAAGACAAGAAAGAAGATGAACTAGCCCAGTTCACGCCAAAAGAAGAACCGCCGGTGGCAGTGGACACTGTCGTCAAAAGCGGATCGGGCGGCAGCGGCAAACTGATTGCTGGCGTCGCGGTCGTCGCGGCAGCGTTGGCAGCCGGTGGGTTTTTCCTGATGTCCGGCACGGACAATGCACCCGCACAAGACGCAACCCAAGACGCAGAAGTATCGCTGGCCCCCAGCATAGAAAATCCCGAGCCCATAGTTGAAGTGTTGTCAGAAGACACTCAGGCCGCACCTGAGGTCGCGACAGAACAGGCACCCAAGCAGGTAGAACCCGAGCCAGAACCTATTGAGCAGACCCTGGTTCAACCGGCTGCCACACAAGAGGCAGACGCCCCGGCAGCCGGAACCCCAACCGAAGAAGCCCCCGCCCCGGTGGAAACCGGCACACCTGCGGAAACTCAGGTTGCGTTTTCCCACTGGGACGTTGAAATTCCGTTTCAGACCTCCAAGCGCCGGGCTTCAACGGGCAACGTGATCGCAGTCACGGGCGTAGATGCAACCCGCGACATGTCGATAATCGGTGAATGGGTTCGGCGTGGCGCGGCCATTTACACTTTGAACGGCAAACCTGTTCAGGCTGACGCCACCTTTGCTGCGCAAGTTCTGAACGACCTGAACGTCGATCCTGACGGTTTTATCCGTATCACCGCACGTTATCGGGCGCTAGGGAAGACACGCGCCCAGAACGGACTACTGGCTTTGCCTGCAATTCGCATGGTTGGCCTTGAAAACGGATACGGGTTCGAAATCCGCAATTCGGACGGCGCTTCGTGGACGACAGTCACCGAAACCGTTCCGGCCGATGCGGCAGGCGGTTTGCGGGAAGGCGACGTTTTGGTCTCTGAGGCGCAAACCGGAACTGCAATCGATGGACCGGAAAGCTTGGATACCATCCTGAGCAGCCTTGTTTCTGAAGACAAATCTCAGGCCCGTTTGACGGTGTTAAGAAACGGCGCCGAGGCAGAAGTTGTCATGCAATTGGTGCAGGAGTGATCAGACCGGTTCAATTGTAGTCCGCCAGTGTGTGTTTGCTGAGGGTCGCGCAAAAGTCAGCGCTACCCCGACGGGGACCGGCCCGCCGCGGAAAGTATGAGTGACAAGAGTTTTCAATCATCAGTACCGCTGCGCGATCCTGCGCAGAGGTGAGTAGCAGCCCCACAGGTCAGAAAGCCTGTGCCCAGTAACAAAAGGTGTCGTCACCATGTTCAAATACAAAAGCCCTCTCAGCCGGCTTCTCGAAGGTGCCGGCAAACCTAAAGAAGCAGAAACCGAGGAAGCCACCGCCCCCGAGGCGGAAAAGCCCGAGCCGATTGCAGATTTCAACGCTCTGCGCGAGGCGCTGGCCGGGGGCAACATGTCGTCGTCTGAAACCTACGAAGACAGTGACGAGTTGCTGCCCGAAGACGAGATGCCAGAGTTTACGGAAGAGGCAGACGCCGACGCCGCCGACGATACGGCCGAGGACATGGATGAAATCGTGATGACCGAGGTCATCGCCGAGATTCAGGAAACGCCTGAAAACGAGATGGTATCGGAAGAACCCGAACCAGAGCAGGTTGTGACACTTCATGTCGCGACCGAGGAAACCGTGGTCGCGGAAGAAATCGTCGTCGTCGATGCAACTCCGGAAGACACGGTTGTCGAAGTCGTTGTGGAAGAGCCCGAGGCAGCAATTGAAGAACCTAAGGTGGACGAAATCAAAACCGTCGCTCCAACGCCTGCGCCCGAGCCTGCCTCGGATCGTCGCGGCCGCGTCAAGACAACTTTCCTTGGGTTCGAACGTGCCGATACGCATGTTCAGGACCTGATTGAAACCGCAGAACCGGTTGCCAAAACCGAAGCTGCTGAGCAGACATTTCCCGTTGGATGGCTTGTGGTGACAAGCGGTCCGGGCCGCGGAACAAGCGTCACGTTGTCCGAAGGTCTGATGCAGATCGGTCGAAACGATGATCAGGCCATCCAGCTTGATTTTGGTGACACCGGCATCTCTCGCAGCAATCACGCTGTGATCGCCTACGACCCGGAAGATCGCAAATGCTATCTGGGACATGGCGGCAAGGCCAACCTTGTCCGCCTGAACGGTAAACCGGTTCTCAGCACCGTCGCCCTGAACAGCGGAGATCTTATTCGCATCAGCGAAACCACGGTCCGTTTTACCGCCTTCTGCGACGACGGCTTTGATTGGCGGGATGCCTGATTTATGCTGGCGAACCCGGCACATGACGTTGCGCTGATCCTGGATCAGGGTCAGCGCGAGAATCAGGAAGACGCTGTCGCATCGCGTATGTTCGACGCGTCGGATGCTGCCTATGTTGTCGTTGCAGACGGTATGGGCGGGCACGACGCCGGGGAAGTAGCGGCAGAGTTCGTAATCAATGCCTGGCGCGAAGCACTGGACCCCGAACTTGAAACAAAATCCCCGTCAGAATCCAATCTGATAGACGCTTTGCCGCTTGCGGCAATGCTCGCCAACGCCGCGGTCTCCAATCACTGCGAGGAACAAGGCCAGGGTCTCCAGATGGGTTCGACACTTCTGGGCATTTTGATCCTGGGTCGGCGGGTATTCTGGATCTCAATCGGTGACAGCCCTCTTTACCTGTACCGGGATGGAACCCTGAGCCAGATCAACGAAGATCATTCCATGGCGCCACTCCTTGATGCTCAGGTCGCGGATGGCACGCTGACCGAGGATGAGGCCCGAACCCATCCTGACCGCAATCAACTGACATCGGTGATCATGGGCCGGGCCATCCCAAAGGTAGACTGCCCTGAAGACCCCGTGGCCCTTGAAGGCACTGACGTTCTGATCGCAGGCAGCGACGGTCTTCAATACATCACAGATGCGGAAATTCTGGCAGTTCTTCAGGCCAACTCTAATGCGCTGGCGCAGGACATTGCCGACGCCTTGTTACAGGCGGTTAAGGCCAAGAACGACCCTGATCAGGACAATGTATCGATCGGCGTCGTGAAACTCACAAAAAACGAATGAAGGCAAAGCGACAGGAAAAATGAGACCTAATCTTATCATATCCAGCCTGGCACTTGCTGCCGCCGCTGGTGCTGCCTCGGCGCAAGAGGCGTGCTCCACCTATGAAATTCAACGCGGCGACAGTCTTCGCGAGCTGACCATCGAGGTCTATTCCACCGAGGACTTTCGCATAATTTTTGACGCCAACCGCGATGTGATCGGAAACAATCCGAACATCATTCGTGTGGGCGATGTCCTGACCCTGCCTTGTCTCGAAGACATTGGCCGTGCGCCAACCAAACCTCAGACTGAGGCCGAGGCGATGGCTGCGGAAATGGCATCTGAATTGGTCAAGGCCGCCGAAGACCGTGCAGCCAAAGCCATCGCCGAAGCGAAAAAGGCCAGCGATGACGCCGTCATTGCAGCCCGCGCCGAAGCGAAAAAGGAAATCGAAGCCGCGCGCAGCGAAGCAGCTGCTTTGATCCGTAACGCGGATGCTGCCGAGCAGCCGGAAATTCGTGACCGTCAATTGTTGCTGATCACCGGTGGCAACTATGCCCCTTTCACGGACGAGGCCCTGCCTCATCGCGGCCTTTATACAAACCTGGTCGAAACGGCGATGCTGCGCGCAGCGCCCGAGCAGGCCTATAAAATTCAGTTCGTGAATGACTGGTCTTCGCATCTGGACCTGCTGATGCCGACACTGGCCTTTGACGCAACCTTCCCTTGGTCGCGCCCCGTTTGCGAAGAACCCGCTGCCTTGTCGGAAAAAGACCGCAACCGCTGCGAAACCTACAATTTCTCGAACCCTTTCTACGAGGTCGTCGATACATTCTTCGCACGTGAGGGGTCGGGTTATGAGCAAACTCTGACTTATGCCGACTTCGCTGGAACCACGATTTGCCGCCCTGAAGGCTGGTCACTGTCGCACATGGACTCAGTCGGTCTTTATGAGCCAGCGATTTCCCTGATGCGCCCGGTATCCCCGGACGACTGCTTTCACGCCTTGATGGACGGCACCACCGACATCGTGGCGATCGAAGCTCATCTGGCCGTCGAAGCGATTGGCCGTCTGGGGTACGAACACCGCATTATCGAAAACCCCAACCTGGCGGCGATCAAGTCGCTTAACGTTATGACCCACAAAGATAATCCGGATGGGGAAGCGATCCTTGAGACGCTCAACCAGGGTCTGGCGATCATGCAGCAATCAGGAGAGTGGCGTGACATCGTCTCAACCGCTCTGCGTCATCAAATGGAAAATGGCTAAGGCCCCAATCGGCCTGACAACACATTAGTCTGGAGGAAGTGGACATGTTTAGTTTCAACCTGAAGAAAGTCGCGCTGTCGGCAACGGCCGTCACCGCCCTGAGCGCCGGGGCCGCCGCCGCGCAGGAAGCCTGTACAAATTACACCGTCGAGGATGGCGACACGATGGCAACAATCGCCATCGCCGCCTACGGCACGTCGAACTATCAGCCGATCTTTAACGCGAACCGTAACGCGATCACGAATCCGAACGCGCTTGAGCCGGGTTTGGTTCTGGCGCTGCCTTGTGAAGACGGCAGCCTGCCCAACGGTCAGAGTGCGCAGGAAATTATCGCAGCCGAAGAACAACGTGCGGCAAGCATCAAGCGTTCGAATGTTTACGCACCGCCGATCAAACTGGTCGCGGGCAATGGCTGGGAACCCTTCACCAGCGAAGGCCTGAGCGGGGGTGGAATTATGACACGCCTGGCGACAACCAGCCTGCAACGCGCTGGCAACAGCCGAGACTATTCGGTGAGCTTTGTCGACGACTGGGGTTCGCATCTGGACACCCTCCTGCCGCTTGGTGCTTTTGACATTTCAATCGCCTGGACCATCCCTGACTGCACCAACCGCACGTATGAGTGGTCCGCTGAAACTGAGGCGCGATGCACACAGTTTGTCGCCTCGGTTCCGGTGTATGATGTTGTTGGCGGTTTCTACACTCTGCCGGAAAACGAATACACAAACGCAACGACCTTCAGCGATCTGAAAGGTGCCACAGTTTGCCGTATGGCCGGATGGAGCATGGTCGTACTTGAAGAAATCGGCCTGAACCGGACCAATACCACTGTCGTTCAGCCTAACACTGCACGTGAATGTCTGGATGCGGTCCTGACCGGGACTGCCGATGTTGCCGCGTTCGAAGTTGAATTGTTCGCAGCAACCATGAAGGACATGGGCCTGACGTCGGCAGATATTGTCGAGAACCCTTACGTGTCCACGCTGTCGTCGATGAGCTTCCTTGCGCATCGCACCAATCCCTTTGCTCGTGAATACATCGCTATGATGAACAAGGGCTTGAACGAAATGCGTGAAAGCGGCGAGTGGTATGCTATCATCTCGGATACTCTGCGCGAACAGAATGAAAAGCTGAACGCAGCATCGAATTAAGAAACTGTAACGGGGCTGGCTTGTCGTCAGCCCCGTTTCACAAACCCATTCGCTTGCCGGAGAGGCTATGCCCGCCCCGGCCACAAAAAAAGGGACCGACTTTCAAGGCCGGTCCCTTTTTTGTTGTTTTCCCCTCACGCACTTGAATGAGGGATTTCAGATATCAGTCGATCAAAGCGTTCAGTGTCGCGCTTGGGCGCATGACCTTGGCTGCTTTGGCGGGATCGGTGTGATAGTAACCGCCCAGATCCGCGGCCCTGCCCTGAGCAGACGCCAGTTCGGACAGGATCTTCTCTTCTCCATCCGCCAGAGCTTTGGCCAAAGGCGCGAACTCGGCCGCGAGCTCTGCATCATCAGATTGCGCCGCCAAGGCTTCGGCCCAATAGCGGGCAAACCAATAGTGGCTGTCGCGGTTGTCCGGCTGACCAACCTTGCGGCTAGGTGAACGGTTGTTGTCCAGAATACCCTGCGTTGCGGCTTCGGCTGCGGCGCCCAGAACGCCTGCTTTGGCGTTACCTTTGCTGTCGGCCAGGAAGTTCAGCGATTCACCCAATGCGCAGAATTCACCCATCGAGTCCCAGCGCAGGTGGCTTTCCTCGACCAGTTGCTGCACATGCTTCGGGGCCGAGCCGCCCGCACCTGTTTCAAACAGACCGCCACCATTCATGAGCTTGACGATGGACAGCATCTTGGCCGAGGTGCCCAGCTCAAGGATAGGGAACAGGTCAGTCAGATAGTCCCGCAGCACGTTGCCGGTGATCGCAATCGAGTCATTGCCCGCCGTGATCGTTTCTAGCGACTGGCGGGTGGCTTCGCGCGGTGCCATGATCAGGAACTTGTCGGCTACACCTGCGGCTTCAAGCGCCGGTTTGACGTATTTGATCAGTTCGGCGTCATGGGCGCGGTTTTCGTCCAGCCAGAAGATCGCCTCGGACCCGGTCAGGCGCTGACGGTCCATGGCCAGTTGAATCCAGTTCTCGATCGGCGCTTTCTTGACGGTGCACGAGCGCCAGATGTCACCCTTTTCGACATCGTGCGAATGCAGCACGTCACCATTGGCCAGCACGATGCGAATGGTGCCATCAGCAGGTGCCTGGAACGTCGTCGGGTGCGAACCATATTCTTCTGCCTTCTGCGCCATCAGACCGACGTTTGCGACCGCACCGGCAGTCGCTGGGTTCAATGCACCGTTGGCTTTGAAGAAGTTGATCGTCTCGTCATAGACCGGCGCATAGCAGCGATCGGGGATCACGCAGTTTGTGTCGCCCTTGGCCCCGGCTTCATCCCAGCCCTTGCCGCCTGCGCGGATCACGGCGGGCATCGAGGCGTCGATGATCACGTCCGACGGAACGTGCAGGTTGGTGATGCCCTTGTCGCTGTCGACCATGTACATGGACGGACGGTCCGCCTTGATGGCGTCGATTGCAGCCATGATTTCGGCGTTGCCCTTCACGCGGTCCAGCAGGTCGCCCAGACCAGAGTTCGGGTTCACACCCAGCGCGTCCAGTTCAGCGCCGAATTTCTCGAACACGGGGGCCAGCCACGCCTTGACGGCATAGCCAAAGATGATCGGGTCGCTGACCTTCATCATCGTGGCTTTCATGTGCAGAGAGAACATGGTGCCGTCGTTCTTGGTGTCTTCAATGGCATCCGCCAGGAAGGAAGACAGTGCCTTGACCGACATGAACGTCGCATCGGCCACGGTTCCCTCAGCCAGCGGCCATCCGTCTTTGAGAACGGTAACGCTGCCGTCTTTGCCGACGAATTCGATCTTGGCATCCCCGGCCTGAGCCGCGGTGATGGTGGCCGACTTCTCGTTGGCATAGAAGTCATTGCCCGACATGGACGAGACTTTTGTTTTGCTGTCCGAGGCCCACTCACCCATCGAATGCGGGTTCTTCTGAGCATAGTTCTTCACAGCACGTGCGGCGCGGCGGTCGCTGTTGCCTTCGCGCAGAACCGGGTTCACGGCCGAGCCTTTGATCGCATCATAACGGGCGCGGATCGCTTTTTCTTCGTCGGTCGAGGGTTCCTCGGGGTAGTTCGGAATATCATAACCCTGCGCCTGCAGTTCTTCGACGGCCGCAACCAACTGCGGGACCGAGGCTGAGATATTCGGCAGCTTGATCACGTTGGCTTCCGGCGTCTTCACCAATTCACCCAGAGCGGCCAGATCATCGGTAATACGCTGTTCGTCGGTCAGGTTTTCCGGGAAGGTCGCAAGGATGCGGCCAGCCAATGAAATATCCTTGGTGCCAACGCTGACGCCCGCGGCCGAGGCGAACTTGCGAATGATGGGCAGGAACGAGGCGCTGGCCAGCTCGGGCGCTTCGTCTACAATGGTATACAATATGTCGAAGTTCGATTTATCTGCCATATTCTTTTACCTTTTTTAAGCCTTTCGGGGCGTGCGATCCAAGAGTTTGCCACGTTCGCGTGGCGTGGGTGGGGCGCGTTTATCCTACCGCCCCAACGGTGACTCTGATTTGACAGGGCCTCCCTTAAATCACGAATGGCTTGGGATCAATCGCAACAAGCTGCGCATTTTGACACGTTTCGCCGAAAATCGTGCAGCAGACGTATGTCATACACCCCAGGTATCGCTAAGCCTGTACCCGCCGGGCCATGGATCGTCAGGGTCCAGCATGTGTTGATGAACCCCGGTAATCCAACCACGACCGCCAATTTCAGGAATGATGGCGGCGCGGTCGCCAACCAGTGTTTCATCGACAATCTTGCCCGAAAACCGTGACCCGATGATTGAGATCGCCTCGAATGTCTGTCCTACGACCAATTCCCCTTTGGCCGCCATCAAAGCCATCCGCGCCGACACCGCGGTTCCGGTCGGAGAGCGGTCCAACTTTCCCGGTTGAATGGCCACAGCAGATTTACTGCGCAATCCGGTTTCGGTGGTTTCAAGCGGGCCGCAGAATGCGCAAAATGAGATGTGGTTCCAGTCTTTGTTCGTGGGATGGCTGAAACCAATCTGATCGTTCGCCGCATTCGTTATTGCCACACCCAAACGCGCAATGTCGCGGGCTGCATCTTCCTGGATATCTATCCCAAGCGCAGCCGCATCAACCACAACGAAACTGTCCCCCCCAAATGCGGTATCCACCGTCAAAGTACCGACTCCTGCCACCTCAAGAGGCGCTGCAATCTTGTCGGCATAGCTGGGAAGGTTGCGCACGAAAATCCGCTCGGCTTTGCCGTTCCTGCAATCGGCGCGAACCTGCACCAATCCTCCGGGGGCTTCGAGAACCAGATGAGTGACGGGTTCCTGCATCGGAATAATCCCGCTACCCAGCAGCACCGTGGCCACACAGATTGAGTTCGACCCTGACATCGGCGGCGTGTCTTCGGGCTCCATAATGATAAAGGCGGCGTCTGCGTTCGGGTGTTTCGGCGGAACAAGCAGGTTCACATGGCGAAAGACACCGCCGCGCGGTTCGTTGAGAACAAAGTTCCGCAATGTCTGGTCTTGCGCAATAAACGACCGCTGATCCCACAGCGTATCGCCAGGAGGCGGCTGAACCCCACCGACGATAACGTCGCCGACCTCACCTTCTGCATGGGCGGATATGACGTGGATCGTTTTTACACTTCGCATGTCTCTTCCTCAGAACCGTGCCGGAGAGTACGGAGCCAACGAAATCGGCACGTCCCGGTCATCAATGAGTGCCGCGACAAGTTCAGCGGTGCCCGCCGATTGCGTCAGTCCTAGATGCCCGTGGCCAAAGGCATAAATAACGTCAGCCGCGTTTGGAGACCGCCCAATCACGGGCATGCTGTCGGGCAAAGACGGACGAAACCCCATCCACTGAGTGCCACCCTCGGTGTTCAAACCGGGAAGAAACTGCGTCGCCTTCTTCAGCAATGTGTCCGCCCGTTTGAAATTTGGTGGCAAGCTCAGTCCCGCCAACTCGACCGCCCCGCCCACGCGGACGCCGCCGTTGATCCGGCTGGCCACAAAACCGTGACGAGAAAAGGTCAAGTGCATCCGAAGATCAAAGGCCCCTTCTGGCAAGGTGGTGTTGTAACCCCGCTCGGTCTCAAGCGGTATGTGATCCCCAAGCGTCCGTGCAAGGTGATGCGACCATGCACCTGCTGCCAGCACGAGTTTTGCGGTGTCAATCGTACCCCCTTGCGTAGTGATACGCACACCGTTTTCCAACGGTGTCAGCGCCCGAATGTCCTGCTGTTCGATCCTGCCTTGTCGGCCACGAAAGGCTTGCGCCAGATGCTCGACCCACTTCTTTGGGTCAATTGTGTTCAACCAATCCGGCGTAAACCCGGCATGCGTGAAACGTGAACTGAGACCGGGCTGCTTTTCCGCGATCGCTGCCGGACTTTCCAAAAGCTCGAACTTGATGCCATGGGCGCAGCGAACTTCCCATGCTTGCAGGCTGGCGCGGAATTCGGCTTCGGATTCATAAAGCTGCATCTGCCCGTCGCGCTGCATCAACGGTTCGCCATTGACGGAAGGGAGCAGCCGCTCCAACGCCGCCGCCGACAATCGCATCAGGTTGGCCTGCGCCTCTAACAATCTGGCGTATTGTCCCGGTTGGCTCGCGCGCCAGAACCGGTACATCCAAGGTGCGATTTTGAGCGCATAGGCCGGGGGAATGGACAACGGACCAAGAGGGTCCAGTAACCATTTCGGAGCTTTTAGCATGATGCCGGGTGTCGCCAACGGCTCGACCTCGGGGAACGCAAAAGCACCAGCATTTCCGGCCGAGGTTTCAGCCGCAACACCACCCTTGTCCAACACCAGCACCGAATGCCCACAGCGCTGCAATTCCAGCGCGGTTGTGATACCGATGACACCAGCCCCGATGACAACGACCTGTTCGGTCACAACGCGATCCCAGTCTTGAATGGATCAGCCTTGTCAAAGATCAACGTCGCTTCGGCCATGATGAAAGCCTGCCCAGTAATCGAAGGGATCACACCACCATTCAGGCCGGGTTGGTAAGACAGCCGATACTTACTTCCAATCACACTCTGCTGAACGATTTCCTCTCCCGGAGCCAGAACGCCATCTGCGGCAAGACACGCCAGCCGCGCTGAGCTGCCAGTTCCGCAGGGCGAACGATCATAATTATTGTCAGGGCAAAGAACAAAATTGCGACTGTGAACTCTTTTATCGGGTGAGGCGTCTTGAAAGATCACGTGATCTATGGGCTCGCCCTGCTCCCCTCCGATACTTTGTGAAACTGAGGCGTCACGGATCGCGATCGTAAGATCTGTCAGCCTGCGGATGTTGCCGGGCTCGACCGGAATCGGGCTTGGGTCAACAATGAAAAACCAATTGCCGCCATAGGCGACATCGCCGGTTACGGTTCCATATTCGGGCACTTCGATGGAGATATCGCCGTGGACCCGCCGACTTTCGATATTCGTAACGGTGACCGTATGCGCATCGTGCAGTTCGACCGTGACGATACCGGCAGGCGTTTCGATCCGATGAGATCCAATACCTATGCGCCCCAGATGCCCAAGGGTCACGGTAAGGCCAATTGTTCCATGTCCGCACATGCCAAGAACAGCATCGACATCAAAGAAAATCACACCGGCAACACAGGTCTGATCCACTGGCTCGACCAATAGCGCCCCGACCATGGCCGGTTGGCCGCGTGGTTCAAGCATAACCGACCGATAAAACCCCTCGTGATCTTCTGCCAACCTTCGGGCGCGCTCTGACAAGGCGCCCGTGCCCAGATCAGGCGCACCTTCTAGGATAACCCGTGTTGGCTCTCCTCCGGTGTGGCTGTCGATCACGTGCATTCAGCGATCACTCCGCCCTGCTTTGACCAGTTGGCAAACCACGCCTGAAAAAGAGCATATTGCTGCTCGCAGTAATTACGCTGCGCATCCGTCAACTCATCCGTTTCGTTAAAATGCAAACGGTACTCCTGTTCGCCGTTCAGCACCAGTAAGTGCTTGTAATAAAGCACCAGATCAGGCCCTTCGTCAAAGCTGGACAGGACGTGAATCGCCTCGGTCAATTCCTGCGCGCGCACCCGCGCCTCGGCATCCCCTTGCGCCGCTTTCTTGGACAGCGCCGCCAAAAGCAAGGCTTCGCGTGGCAGGGCCGTTCCGATGCCGGTGATCGACCCAATAGCACCACAATTTACAAATCCGTGGTACACTTCGGTGTCGACTCCGACCATTAACGTCACCTGATCATCCTGGCTGGTGATGTTTTCAGCGGCATAGCGCAGGTCGTCCTTACCCCCGAATTCCTTGAAGCCGATCAAGTTTGGATGCTCTGCGCGCAGGGCAAAAAACAGGTCGGCCCGGGTCGCGAACCCATAATATGGGCTGTTGTAAATTATCGCCGGGACGTCCGGCGCTGCGTTCAGGATCGCCTTGAAGTGGTTCTTCTGCGCAGTTGGAGAGCTGCCGCGCGATAGAACGCGCGGTATGACCATAAGGCCCACGGCCCCAACTTTTTGCGCATGGGCCGCGTGCGCAACGGCTGACTTCGTGTTTATGGCCCCCGTGCCGACGACAACTGGCAAGCCTGCCGCGATGAGGCGCTCAACACCTTCCATCCGCTGTTCGTCCGTCAACAAGGGCCAATCACCCATCGACCCACAATAGACGACTGCCGACATACCAGCGCTGATCATCTGCTGCCCTTTGCGAACCAACGCGTCGAAATCAGGTGTGCGGTCAGCGTTACAGGGGGTCATCAGTGCAGGCATTGTTCCCGTGAACACATTGGTCGACATCCGTGTCATCCTTCCAATCAAACGGTATTCGGGCGCTGATTTCAGGCCCATTCAACTCGCTCTATCGGATATTGGATACAAAATCCAGCTCTATTACATATGAAAAAACGCGCCATTCTGGTGCCCCGGCGCGTTTCTTCGTTGGACCCGACAATATGTATATTACCGGAGTCTTCCCCCCGCTTCGGGTTCAAACAACATGGCACGTTCCGGGCGAACTTTTATGCCGATCCGTTCGCCCTGTTTGCTGCGCTGATCTTCGCGTTCTTCGACGATCAGTTTGTCGCCATTCGGGGTCAACAGATACGAATAGCTCACACCGCCCAATGCTTCTGTCAGGTCGACCGTGCAGGTATCACCCGACCGATCAACTTCGATATGCTCGGGCCGAATGCCCAAAGTGACCTTGGTCATACCTTGAGGCACGGCCACACTCATCTCTAGTGGCTCAGCCAACGCGGGATGCAGAATCTTGCCGTCCTTGAAATCACATTCCAGAAAGTTCATGGCCGGAGAGCCGATGAATCCGGCGACAAAGCGGTTATCCGGATCGCGGTACAAGTCCATTGGCGCGCCGACCTGCTCGATCCGTCCGTCGCGCAGGACCACAATCTTGTCAGCCATGGTCATGGCCTCGACCTGGTCATGGGTCACGTAGATCATCGTCGCGCCAATCTCGTTGTGAAGGCGCGCAATTTCAACACGCATCTCAACGCGCAGTTCTGCGTCCAGATTGGACAAAGGTTCATCAAACAAAAAGACCTCGGGCCCACGGACAATCGCTCGGCCAATGGCGACCCGCTGACGCTGACCGCCCGAAAGGGCCTTGGGCTTACGCTTGAGATACTGATCCAGTTTCAGGATGCCCGAGGCCTCTTGCACTTTTTGGTCGATTTCGGATTTTGCCACACCATTCATGCGCAGCCCGAACCCCATATTCTCGGCAACTGTCATGTGGGGGTACAAGGCATAGGTCTGAAAGACCATTGCAACGCCCCGCTTGGCCGGGTCCATATGCGTCACGTCCCGCGAACCAATGTGAATTTGCCCTTCGGACGTTTCCTCAAGCCCCGCAATCATCCGAAGCAGCGTGGACTTGCCGCATCCCGAAGGCCCGACAAATACACAAAACTCACCATCTTCGATTTGCAGATCAATACCGTGAATAACCTGCGTTTCGCCGTAGCGTTTAATCGCCTGGTTCAGAGTTACACCCGTCATGTCGCTTGCTTCCTGTCGCTATCGGTGTTTGGGCCGGCTTCTGGGAACCGCCACGCTTGTACTTCGGCACCTATTTGTTCGGCCACGCGGCGAACTCGGGGTACCCATGTTTCCAGTTGGTTGAAATTCATGCGCTCGGTGCTTCCCGTCACCGAGATTGCCCCCAACATCCGTCCGCTTGCCGTCAGAATTGGGCAAGCGACGCAAATGATTCCGGGCTCGTGTTCTTCGTCGTCAATCGCATACCCGCGCTCGCGTATTAGATCGAGGTCGGCCCGCAATGCATCTTCGGATGCCAAGGTTTTTTCCGTGAACCTATGATAGCTCTGCTGTGAGACCGCATCATCCAATGCATCGCTTGCAAGATACGCCATCATCGCCTTGCCGACACCTGTGCAATAAGCGGGGCCGACCTTTCCAGCTTGTGAATACATCTCGATCGGCTGCGTTGCATTTCGTTTATCAACATACAGCACCTGACCGGCATCCATCTGGGCCAGATGCACAGTTTCACCCGTCTCGCGGCTTAGAGCATCCAAAAAGGGTCGCGCGATTGGCGCAAGCGAGCTTTGTGTCCATGCCGAATGGGCCAACCGGACCAGACGCAATCCCGGCATATAGGTTTGCCGGTCCGGGTCGTATGACAACATACCCTGATTGGTCAGGGATTGCAGGAACCGATATAAGGTTGCCTTGGGAAATTCACTTCTATCCAGCAGCTCTGCAAATCTAACAGGGCGCTGAAACGCAGCGACCTGATCCAGCACGTCACATGCTTTGCCTATTGTTCCGTCACCTGCCACGAGCGTTCTTTCTCCTCCCATTGATCCATCGGCATCCGCACGAGGGCCTTGACAAGGCTAACCGATTCGATGTGTAGTTTTCAATATATAAAACTCGGTTTCAATATATGGAACCAAATGGAAGCTAAGGGAGGAAACTATGCATTCCATTTACAAGCGCACGACGGCTGCGCTGGCCATGAGCGTTGCACTCGCTATTCCAGCCTATGCCGAACTGACTGGTGAGCTGCGAATCTTTCTTGATACGTCCAACCCTGCGCCGCGCGCGACGATGGAAGCGATGATCGACCGTTTCGCGGAACAACATCCCGGTCTGGAAATCGAGACCACGGTTATCGACCGCGAGGCATACAAGACCCAAATTCGGAACTTTCTGACCGCCGACACGCCAGATGTCGCGACGTGGTACGCTGCCAACCGTATGAAACCCTATGTCGAAGCCGGCCTGTTCGAAGATGTGTCCGACCTGTGGGCCGAGCCTGAGATCGCTGAAAACCTCGCATCGACCAAGGGTGCAATGACCATCGACGGCAAGCAGTGGGGCGTGCCCTATACCTACTATCAGTGGGGTGTTTACTACCGCAAAGACATCTTTGATGAGCTGGGCCTGTCCGAACCGACCACTTGGGAAGAAGAACTGGCAAACTGCCAGAAAATCGTCGATTCGGGCCGGGCCTGCTATACGATCGGCACCAAGTTCCTTTGGACCGCGGGTGGCTGGTTTGACTATCTGAACATGCGCACCAACGGCTTCGACTTCCACCAGCAACTGGCCAATGGCGAGGTGAGCTGGGAAGACGACCGCGTCAAACAGACCTTCGCGAACTGGAAGCAACTGATTGATATGGGCGCCTTCATCGACAACCACCAGACCTATAGCTGGCAGGAAGCACTGCCTTTCATGGTCAATGGTGAAGCGGCCGCCTACTTGATGGGTAACTTTGCCGTCGCGCCGCTGCGCGAGGCGGGCCTCAGCGACGATCAACTCGACTTCTACCAGTTCGTTGCCATCAACCCCGATGTTGAACTGGCAGAAGACGCACCAACCGATACGTTCCACATCCCGTCGAACGCATCGAACAAAGAAGCCGCGCGCGAGTTCCTGCGGTTCGTTGTTTCGGCTGATGAGCAGACGGAAATCAACAACGGCTCGAACCTTGGTCAACTTCCGGTCAATGCCAAGTCTTCGGTCGATAACGACAAATTCCTGAACCAAGGCTTCGAGATGCTTTCGTCGAACAGCCCCGGCGGTGTCGCCCAGTTCTGGGACCGCGACGCTCCGGCGGAAATGGCCAAGGTGTCGATGGAAGGTTTCCAGGAATTTATGGTCAAACCTGACAACGCGGACAAGATACTCGCCAAGCTCGAGCGCGCACGTGAGCGTATCTACGACAACTGATCCGGCATAGGCCGGGCGAAAGCCCGGCCTGCGTCACCCTCAATTGTAGGGCGGGCTTCAGCCCGCCTTCACCCCACCAGACCCGAGATACCTCATGTCCGCTGTCGACTCCCCGGAACAAGAAAGCTGGTTCCACCGAAATCAACAACGCATTGCGCCCTGGCTGTTTCTGGCCCCCGGCCTGTTGTTTTTCATGGTCTACGTGATCATTCCGGTCTTTCAGTCCTTTAATTTGTCACTTTACGAATGGGACGGGCTTGGCTCGGCCGAATATGTCGGGTTTCGCAACTACGAAGACTTGTATTGGGAATGGGTCGACCGGGATGCCTTCTTTGTATCACTAAAGAACAACCTTATCTGGCTGATCCTTTATCTGGCAGCTATCCCGGCGGGTTTGTTCATCGCTCTTTTCCTGAACCAGACGGTTTGGGGCATCCGACTGTACAAGTCTCTGTTTTTCTTTCCCTTCGTGATTTCTCAGGTCGTTGTCGGGCTGGTTTTCACATGGTTCTATGACCCGACATTCGGTCTGCTGAATGAATTTCTAGGCGTCTTCGGCATCGAACCCCTGAATGTTCTGGGCGATGAGCGCTTCGTCACTTACGGTATCATCTTCGCCGGCCTCTGGCCGCAGACGGCGTATTGCATGATCCTTTATCTGACGGGCCTGAACGCAGTGGACCCCGAACAGATCGAGGCCGGACGTCTGGACGGCGCCAAAGGTGTGCGCATGTTATGGCACATCATCCTGCCGCAACTGCGCCCTGCCACATTCATTGCCTTTGTCGTGACAATCATCGGCGCGCTGCGGTCCTTCGACCTGATCTCGATCATGACCCAAGGGGGGCCGTTCGGATCATCCCGCGTGTTGGCCTATTACATGTTCGAGGTTGCGTTGTCCGAATATGGTTTCCGCATGGGATACGGCGCGGCCATCGCGGTGATCCTGTTCCTGATCATGCTCTGCTTCATCGCCTATTTCCTATGGTCGATGTACCGCGAAGAGAGAGGGCACTGAGATGTTTCCCAAACCTATCGAAAAGCAATCTCGCGCGGCACAGATTTCGTATCAGGCCATGTTGCCGCTTGCCCTTCTGTTGTGGCTGGGGCCGTTGCTCGCTGTTGCTTTGTTCTCGGTCAAACCGGCTGCGGACTTTACCAATGCGAACTACTGGGGCCTGCCGTCCAGCTTCGAGGGCGCCTTCAACTATGGGCAAGTCTTCTTCAACTCGGACATGCCGCGGTATCTGCTGAACTCGTTCCTGATCACAATCCCAACGGTGATCGGGGCTGTCGCTCTTAGTTGCATGACCGGGTTTGCGCTGGGGATCTACAAGTTCAGATCGAACCTATGGATTTTCTTCATGTTCGTGGCGGGTAATTTCGTTCCGTTCCAAATTCTGATGGTTCCGGTGCGCGACCTGACACTGCAACTGGGTCTGTACAACACCAAAACCGGGCTCGTCCTGTTTCACATCGCGTTCCAAACAGGCTTTTGCACACTGTTCATGCGTAACTTTATCCGCGCTCTTCCGTTCGAGTTGATCGAAGCGGCCCGGGTCGAGGGTATCAGCGAATGGCGCATCTTCTGGTACGTCGTCCTGCCGCTGATGAAACCGGCGATTGCCGCACTCAGCGTGCTGATCTTTACCTTCATCTGGAACGATTACTTCTGGGCCGTCGTCCTGACCCAAGGCGCTGAAAGCCAGCCGGTCACTGCAGGTATCACCAGTTTCAACGCACAATTCCGGGCCGCCTATCAGCTCATGAGTGCGGGCTCGATCGTGGCAGCGCTTCCGCCGGTCGCCATGTTCTTTCTCATGCAGAAGCATTTCATCGCGGGGCTAACCCTCGGTGCCGTAAAATAACGCCAAACCAAAGGTTTGCAAAATGACCAAGATTGCTTTCGTTGGAGCAGGCTCCACGATTTTCATGCAGAACATCGTGGGTGATGCGCTGCTTACCCCGTCCCTGTCGGGCAGCCACTTTGCGCTGATGGACATCGACCCAGAAAGGTTAGCTGAAAGCGAAGCCGTAGCCAAAGCCATGATCCGGTCGGTCGGGACAGGCGCAACGGTCACCACGCACACAGACCGACGGGCGGCGCTTGACGGCGCAGATTTTGTGATCACCGCGTTTCAGGTGGGCGGTTACAACCCCTGTACGGTTACTGATTTCGAAATCCCAAAACAATACGGCCTGCGCCAAACCATCGCCGACACACTGGGCGTTGGCGGCATAATGCGTGGTCTGCGGACCGTTCCTGTTCTCTGGGGCGTCGCGCAAGACATGATGCAGCTTTGCCCCAACGCAACGTTGCTGCAATACGTCAACCCCATGGCCATCAACACCTGGGCGCTGGCCGAGCAATTCCCAGCATTAAAGCACGTGGGTCTGTGCCATTCGGTCCAGAACACAATCGAGGAACTGGCGCATGATCTGGACCTGCCCAAACAGGAAATCCGGTACAAGGTCGCGGGTGTAAATCACGTCGCGTTCTTCCTGCGGCTTGAACACGAAGGGCGCGACCTCTACCCGGCGCTTCGTCAGGGCTATGCCGGCGGGCAGATTCCCAAAGCTCCGTTGTTGATGCCTCGGTGTCCGAACAAGGTGCGATACGAAGTGATGGATCACTTGGGCTATTTCTGCACCGAAAGCTCGGAGCATCTGGCTGAGTATGTCCCTTGGTTCATTAAAGAGGGGCGGCATGACCTGATTGACCAGTTCGGGATTCCATTGGACGAGTATCCGACACGTTGCGAGGAACAAGTCGCCAATTGGAAGGAACAGGCCAAAACGCTTACCGATGGCCGCAACATCGAAGCAAAGCGTAGCCATGAGTTTGCCGCCGATCTGATGAACGCGATTGTCACGGACACACCCTATGTGGCTTATGGCAACCTGCCCAACACTGGACAGATTCCGCAATTGCCGTTTGGCGCGGCCGTTGAAACACCCTGTCTTGTAGACAGCAATGGTGTTCAGCCTTCCGTTGTGACGGATATACCGCCGCAACTGATTGCCCTGATGCGCACTCAGATAAACGTGCAGGAACTGACCGTACGGGCTTTGGTCGAACAAAATCCAGAGTTCATTTACCACGCTGCAATGATGGACCCGCATACAGCCGCCGAATTGGATTTGCGCCAGATCCGCAATCTGGTCAGCGATCTTCTGACAGCACATACCGATTGGCTGCCCGATTGGTGCCAACCCGCCAAAGCCGCTTGAAAGGGCAAAGTTCATGACCAAGAAACGCCGCTCGGAACATTGGTACGGAAAGCTGGACAAGGACGGCTTCATTCACCGCTCGTGGATGAAGAACCAAGGTTTCCCTGATCACGCATTTGATGGCCGCCCGGTCATTGGCATTTGTAACACATGGTCCGAATTGACCCCATGCAACTCGGGCCTGCGTGATCTGGCCGAGGGCGTCAAACGTGGCGTGTGGGAGGCCGGAGGCTTTCCCGTCGAATTCCCGGTCATGTCGCTGGGCGAGACACAGATGAAGCCGACCGCGATGCTGTTTCGCAACCTTCTAGCCATGGATGTCGAGGAATCCATTCGGGCCTATGGTATCGACGGTGTCGTCCTGCTGGGCGGCTGCGACAAGACAACGCCGGGGCAGTTGATGGGTGCGGCCTCGGTCGATCTGCCGTCCATCGTGGTCAGCTCTGGCCCGATGCTGAACGGCAAGTATCGGGGGCAGGATATCGGTTCGGGCACGGATGTCTGGAAATTCTCAGAAGCCGTGCGCGCCGGAGAGATGACCCTGCAGGATTTCATGAACGCTGAATCCGGCATGTCGCGCAGCGCGGGTGTCTGCATGACGATGGGCACGGCGTCAACCATGGCTTCATTGGTCGAGGCGATGGGTATGAGCCTGCCTACCAACGCCGCCCTGCCCGCAGTTGACGCTCGGCGCATGGCGCTGGCGCATCTGACCGGCAAACGGATTGTCGAGATGGTGGACGAAGACCTGAAACCATCTGACATCCTGACAAAGGAAGCATTTGAAAATGCCATCCTGACCAACGCGGCGGTTGGCGGATCGACCAATGCGGTCGTGCACCTTCTGGCCCTGGCCGGTCGGGTCGGAGTGGACCTGACGCTGAAGGATTTTGAGATCGGGTCAGACATTCCCCTGTTGGTGAACTGCATGCCCTCGGGCCAATACTTGATGGAAGACTTCTGCTACGCAGGCGGTGTT
The DNA here is from genome assembly GCF_013031225.1 of Ruegeria sp. HKCCD7221. Lineage (NCBI taxonomy): Bacteria > Pseudomonadati > Pseudomonadota > Alphaproteobacteria > Rhodobacterales > Roseobacteraceae > Ruegeria > Ruegeria sp. HKCCD7221. The sequence continues at coordinate 210,260 of NZ_WPZE01000005.1, read as the reverse complement.
CCGGTGGTTTTGAACGAATTGAAACCCTTCCTACGACCCGCGAAAACAGTGCTGAACAAGGATATCTCGGCCCATTACGAAGGGGCTGAGTGTTTTAACCGCGATGTGATCCGCGGCTTTGATGATCCCGTGAAACCCGCGGCTGGTCTGCGCGTACTGCGTGGCAATCTGGCGCCCAACGGGGCGATCGTGAAACCCTCGGCCGCAACAGATGAATTGCTTGAGACCGAGGCTGAAGCCTATGTTTTCGAAAGCATCGAAGACCTGAAGGCCAATATTGACCGCGAAGACTTGCCGGTCACACCCGACACAATTCTGGTCCTTAAGGGGTGCGGGCCCAAGGGGTATCCGGGGATGCCCGAGGTGGGCAACATGCCGATCCCGGCCAAACTGGTGAAAGACGGCGTGCGCGACATGATCCGTATCTCGGACGCGCGCATGTCCGGAACGGCTTTCGGCACCGTCATTCTGCATGTAAGCCCCGAAGCACAGGCGGGTGGCACGCTGGCGCTGGTCAAAACTGGCGACCGCATCCGTGTATCCGCCAGCAAGGGCGAGTTGGAACTTTTGGTTGACCAAACCGAGCTAGACGCACGCCGCGCAGCATGGCAACCGGACGACCCGCATTACACCCGTGGTTACGCGAAACTTTACATTGACCACGTCTTGCAGGCCGATCAGGGCGCGGACCTTGATTTCCTAGTCGGCAAAGACACCCGCCTAGTTACCAGAGAGAGCCATTGATGGATCAACCAGCCACATTTCACGACCTGAACGGGGCCACAGTCTACATCACCGGCGGCGGATCGGGTGTTGGCGCGTCGCTGACCGACGGGTTTATGGCGCAGGGCGCAAACGTTGCCTTTATCGGCCGGTCTGACGCCAGCGAATTTGTCGAACAGATGCGCGAAAAACATGGTCGTGCCCCCTTGTTCATGCAGGGCGACATGACGGATACCGAGTTGCTGCACGCGACGATGAACAAGGCGGCCGAGGAATACGGCCCAATCAACGTGTTGGTGAACAACGCCGCGAACGACAAGCGCCACTCTCTTGAAGAAACCACACCCGAATTCTGGGACTGGATGATCGAGGTGAACCTGAAAGCATATTACTTTGCCTGTCAGGAAGCCGCTCGGCAGATGCAGGGCACCGGCGGGTCGATCATCAATTTCAGTTCGATCAGCTACATGATGGGCAACGCCGGTTATCCAATTTACACAACCTCAAACGCCGGGATTACCGGGATGACCCGGTCGCTGGCGCGTGAGCTTGGGCCGCAGAATATCCGGGTAAACGCCCTGGCGCCCGGCTGGGTGCTGACGCAAAAGCAGTTGGATATGTGGGCAACGCCCGAGGATCTGGCCGCGCATTTGGACCGGCAATGCCTCAAGGAGCACCTGACGCCAGAAGACATGATCGAACCAACCTTGTTTCTGGCCTCGCGGGCCAGCCGGGCGATGACGGGACAATGCATGGTTGTCGACGGTGGCGTGGTGGTGACGGGGTAATGCAATGAGCGTTGAATGGATCGCGGCAGACTGGGGAACCTCTCATCTACGAGTTTGGGCAATGCAGGGTGAAAAGATTCTGGATCAAGCCGAATCCGACAAAGGCATGGGTCGTCTGAGTAAAACCGAATTTCAGTCGGCACTGTTGGACCTGATCGAAGACTGGCTGGGCGGCACGACAACCGACGTTGTCGCGTGCGGTATGGTCGGGGCAAGGCAAGGCTGGGTCGAGGCCCCCTATTCCACTGTTCCTGTTGCCCCTCTTCCGTCGGCCCCAATCCGCGTGCCCAACACGGATCCACGCATTCGGACGTTTGTTGTGCCAGGGTTGAAACAAAACGCTCCGCCAGATGTCATGCGCGGCGAAGAAACCCAGATCGCCGGATTTTTAGCTGGCCGCCAAAACTGGGACGGCGTCCTATGCCTGCCAGGGACGCATACCAAGTGGGTGCAGATCAGTGCCGATGAGGTCGTCAGTTTCCGGACGTTCATGACCGGTGAATTGTTTGAGCTTTTGCGCGGACAATCGGTTCTAAGACATTCGGTCAGCGAAGGCTGGGACGACGTCGCCTTTGCCGAAGCGGTCGCGGACACCTTGTCGAAACCGGAACAGCTTGCAGCACGGTTGTTTGGTTTGCGGGCCGCTGATTTATTGCGCGGTGAAGATCCTGGTGTCGCGCGGGCACATCTTTCCGGGTTTCTGATTGGCGCGGAACTTGCGGCGACACGCCCTTACTGGTTGGGTCAGCAAATCGCAATCATTGGCGCCGAAGGTATCGCAAATGTCTATGCAAGCGCCCTCAAGCAACAAGGCGCTCTTGTTGAGACTGTTAACGCAACCCAATCCACATTGGCGGGTCTGTTTCAAGCCCGCATGCTGACGAGGCAAACTGTATGAGCCGCCCTATCATTGCCATCCTTCGTGGACTGCAACCCACCGAAGCAGCCGAAATCGGACATGCCCTGATCGAAGCAGGCATTGACCGGATCGAAGTTCCGCTGAATTCACCCGACCCGTTAGACAGTATGTCAATTCTGGTTGAGAAGTTTGGCGATCAGGCATTGATCGGAGCGGGAACCGTTCTGACACCCCAGCAAGTAAACGATGTGGCCCGCGTTGGCGGAAAGCTTGTCGTATCGCCAAACTGCGACCCCGAAGTCATCCATCGCACGGTTGAACTGGGCATGCAGAGCTGGCCCGGAGTTTATACTCCAACCGAAGCCTTCACCGCGCTCAAGGCGGGCGCGACGGGATTGAAACTGTTTCCCGGTGTAATGGCGGGGCCCTCTGGCCTGGCGGCATTGCGCCCGGTCTTGCCTGCGGGATCGTTGATCTTTGCTGTGGGCGGTGCCGGCCCTGAAAATTTTGCCGAATGGACCAAGGCCGGTGCAGACGGTTTCGGCATAGGCTCTGCGCTGTTCAAACCGGGTCTGTCGGTGCAAGAGGTCTCCGACCGAGCGCAGCGGATCGTATCAGCTTATGACACGGCCGCCGGATGAGCCCGGTCTTTGACAATCGCCCCTGCGAATTGGGCGAAGGACCGTTATGGCACCCCGAAAGGCATCAGCTTTTCTGGTTCGACATCATCAACAAACGCATGATGTCGCAAGTAGACGGCGAACAACTTAGCTGGGAATTTCCAGAACATGTTTCGGCCGCGGGATGGGTAGATGAGAACACCTTACTGATTGCGTCCGAAACCGGGCTGTGGCGTTTCGATCTGTCAAGTAACACGAAAGACCTTGTCATGCCGTTGGAGGCTGACAACCCTGTCACGCGATCAAACGATGGCCGCGCCGACCCTTGGGGCGGGTTCTGGATTGGCACGATGGGTAAAAGCGCCGAGCACGGTGCAGGCGCGATCTATCGCTATTGGCAAGGTGAATTGCGACAGCTTGTTCCCAATATCACGATCTCGAATGCCATTTGTTTCGCACCGGACCGGTCCTGCGCGTACTACACCGACACAGTGACCAAACAAGTTATGCGTTGGGCACTAAACACCGAAACCGGATGGCCCGAGGGCAAAAGCACGGTTTTCCTCGATCTGCGGGTGGACGGTTTGAACCCCGATGGCGCAGTTGTGGATACGGAAGGGAATATCTGGATCGCGCAATGGGGCGCACACCGGGTGGCGGCGTATGACGCTGATGGGCAGCTCCTCAAAGCGGTGACCTTTCCTGCTGCGCATATCTCATGCCCGGCATTTGGCGGCGCAGAGCGGACTACACTCTATTGCACAACCGCGCGGGAGGGTTTGGATCAAACCACCCTCTCACAACACCCCTCGAACGGAATGACCTTTGCCGCGATTGATGCCGGTAAAGGGCAACCAGAACACAGAGTCATCCTATGAAGCCAGAACTTGGCGTTTGTTACTATCCCGAGCATTGGCCCGAGGAAATGTGGGCAGACGACGCCCGACAGATGATCGAAACCGGGCTGAGCTGGGTTCGGATCGGTGAGTTTGCCTGGAGCCGACTGGAACCGACCGCAGGTGACCTGCAATTTGACTGGTTGGACCGGGCTGTTGAAACACTCGGGTCGGCCGGGCTTAAGATCGTGATGGGAACACCAACTGCGACGCCACCAAGATGGATGCAGGAAAAACACCCCAACATGCTGGCGATTGACGCGCAAGGGCAGCCGAGAAAATTCGGATCGCGCCGACATTATTGTTTTAGTCACAAAGGCTATGTCGCGGAGTGCGCACGTATTGCCCAGATCATGGGCGAGCGTTACGGGGCTAATCCCCATGTCGCCGCTTGGCAGATCGACAATGAATACGGCTGCCACGACACGACACTCAGTTACAGCGACCCTGCCCTGCGCGCCTTTCAAAGCTGGCTTGAGGACCAATACGGCACCATTGATGCGTTGAACTCTGCCTGGGGTAATGTGTTCTGGTCGATGGAATACGATGGGTTCGATCAGATCGACCTGCCAAATCAGACCGTGACAGAACCAAACCCAGCGCATGTTCTGGCCTTTCGTCGGTTCAGTTCTGATCAGGTGGTAGAATTTAACAAGGCGCAGGTCGATGCTCTGCGCCCTCTGACAAAAGCGCCCCTATTGCACAACTACATGGGGCGCACGCTGGAGTTTGATCACTTCAAAGTCGGGGCAGATCTAGATATCGCCACATGGGACAGCTATCCAATCGGGTTCCTGTCAGACAGGCTTGAGGCTAATGAGGCGCACAAAACCGCCTTTCTGCAGCAGGGTGATCCCGACATGCAGGCGTTTCATCACGACCTTTATCGCGCGGTCGGGCGCGAGCGCTGGTGGGTTATGGAACAGCAACCGGGGCCGGTGAACTGGGCTCCGTACAATCCGGCACCCCTGCCGGGGATGGTGCGGCTTTGGTCGCTTGAAGCGGTGGCTCATGGCGCCGAAGTGGTCAGTTATTTTCGGTGGCGGCAGGCTCCGTTTGCCCAAGAACAGATGCACGCAGGGTTGTTGACGTCGAACAACAAACCTGCACCGGGCTTGTCCGAAGCGCGGCAAACTTGGGGTGTGTTGTCCCAACTAGGCGACGTCCAACACAGCAAGGCCGATGTTGCTATCCTTTTCGACTATGCGTCTGACTGGGCGTGGGCAACCCAACCACAAGGCGCTGGATTCGATTACTTCCGCCTGGTGTTTTCGGCCTACCGCGCCCTGCGGCGGGCCGGTCTTTCCGTCGATTTCCTATCCGCGGACAACATCCCCGAGAACACTTACAAAGCGATCCTTGCGCCGGGCCTGGCCAGTGTGGACAACGACCTTGAGATGCGCCTGAGCAAGGGATGTGCTCTGGCTGTCCTCGGCCCGCGCACGGGGGCAATCACGCCGGATTTCCAAATCCCCAGTACGGGGCGCCCTGGCTTGTCGGGTTTGGCCTGTGAGGTTGATCTGGTTGAGACCCTGCCCCCATCAGTAACACGCAAAGTCGAGGGTGTTGGTGCCGCCCAGCACTGGGTTGACCGCTTGTCTGGATCAGCGCCCGATCTGCTGACCTTTGAGGACGGCACTTCTGCCCTGAAAGGCGAAAACGGGTTTTGGTATCTGGCGGGCTTCCCCGATGAAGCGCTGTGGGATCGCGTGATCAAAATGGCCTCGCAACAGGTGGGATTGGCGCTGCACCCAATGCCCGGCAGCCTTCGTCGACGAGACACCAAGGGCCATACATTCCTGATCAACTACAACGCAACACCCGTGGAATGGAAGGGAATCAAGGTCAACGCGTGCGACGTTGCCATACTGACAAAAAACGCGCCCGAAGAGGGGTAATCTCTTCGGGCGCAGTCGGCCTTTGTCAGGCTTTTCAGTTATTCAGATTTCAGGCTGTTTGGGTCGAATACGCCCCCGAAACCACCGTTGTTTGCCGGTGGCGTTTCTGTATCCTGGCTTTCTTCTTCGCCGCTGCCCAACGTGTTCGGTGCGAACACATTGCCAAAGCCGCTGTTGTTTGAAGGTTTCGGAGCAGATTGCCCTGCATCGCCTTGTTCGGCCTCTTCTGCTTCGCGCTTCTTGCGCTGTTCCTCGCGCTGCTTGCGCAGCTCTTGGATACGCTGTTCGGCTTCCAGACGTTTTTCCTCTTTGACATTGGCAATGCACTGGGCCGGGTTGTACGCGGTAGCGGTACCGACCACGGTAATCGTGGCGACGGCGAACACGACCAGAAGCACGGCGGCCATGTTGCCTGCAAAGAAGCTGGGCAGTTTGATTTTCCCCGCCAACTCCTCGACCGTGGCATTCTTGCGCGCGGCTGCAACCAGTTCCTGCCGTTTCAGCTTGGCCTCGTTCAGCAGGGCAAAGAACACGGTCAGCGCCACGATGATGAAGGCCAGGGCCGAGATCGACGGCGTGATGCCATAGCGTACCTTCTGCGCCAGTTCGATCGTCAGTGTCGGGTATTCGCCAAAGGTAAAGGTGGTTGTGTTGTAGTTCTCGAACGATGCAAGGAATGCCAGCACAGCCGCCGATGCGATCGCAGGCCGCATGAACGGAAGCAGGATCTTGCGAAACGCCTGTGCGTGGGTCGCACCAAGGTCCAGAGCGGCCTCGGTTAACGCCATGTCATAGCGTTGTAACCGCGCCACCAGAACCAGCATGCAGTAGCTTGCGATAAAGGTGGACTGACCGATCACTGTCAGGAAAACCCCGTTTGACAAAACGCTATCTGCGCCCAGCCCCAGCATCCGATTGATCCGGTCCCAGAATACAAGCGTCGAGATACCCAGAACCACGCCCGGTATCAGGATCGGGGCAATGATGATCGTGTAGTAGGTCGCGCGCAGCTTGGGCCATATCTGGGTCAGCATCAGCGCACCCGCCAGCCCCATCGCCACCGACAGAACGACCGTTCCTGCACCGATGATCAGCGAGTTCTTGATCCCGTTCAGGATACGCTGGTCCTGAAACAGATCCCCGAACCACTGAAAGGTCAGACACTCCCACGGCGTCATCCGCGGGAAAGCCGAGGAATTGAACGCCGTAACCGACATGATCACAAGCGGACCAAGCAGGTAGAGGAAGAAAAGGGCCAAGTAGACCCAGATGCTTACACGAAGGAAAGAGAGGTTCATTTCCCGATATCCCCCATGTTCACCTTGAACAGACGCATGACCGCCAGAACGAACAAGATACAGGTCACAAGCAGAACGATCGCGTAGGCGGCACCTTGCGGCCAGTCATTGTTGTCATTGAACTGCTGATAGATCAGTTGCGTGAACCACAGGCTGGACGGGCCGCCCAGAATCTGCGGCGCTGCAAGGGCACCGGCGGATAGCATGAAGACCATCGTGCAGCCCGAACTGATACCCGGCTTGGCGTAGGGAATAACCACGCGCCAGTGAATCCTCCACCAAGGCGCGCCCAGATCGCGCGCCGCCTCGATCTGGTTGTGATCAAGGCTTTCGATCACGTTGTAGATCGGGAAGATCATCAACAGGATGTAGGCATATCCGAGACCCGAATAGAGCGCGATGTCATTGCGGATAAAATCAAACGGAGTATCCCAGATCCCCAGCCCCATGAACAAGGTGTTCAGAACTCCGGTCTCACCAAAGATGATCCGCAATGCGAAAGCGCGCAGGATTTCGTTGATCCAGTAAGGGATGATCAGCAAAATCGCGAAAATGCGGATGTGGCTGCCTTTGGATTGCCCCAGATAGTAGGCGATCGGATAGCAGATAATCAGGTTGAATATAGTCACGCAAACCGCCGCGAGCAGCGTTCTGAAGAACACCCTGAGGTCGACCGAATTGTAGTCCTGAGATCCCCCTTCCGGGCCATAAATCAGGTATTTGTAGTTCTCGAGCGTGTAGACGTCCTTTGGTCCGCCAATTTCCGGCGGTGGCAGGTTCGGGCGGAACGAAAAGTCGAGCATCGACAATTGAGGCAGGATAATCAGGCCGATGGTCCAGAACAGGACCAGCCCCAATATCGCCAGCCCCATCCCGGTGCCGTTGCGATTGAAAAACTCTTTGAGGAACTTGGGCATGTGTCCGACCCTCTATTCCGCAGCCAGTTCACCCGCCGGGACCAGAACCGCGTTATGGGTCTCGTATTCCAGCGTGATGTTCTGTCCGGTGTGGTCTTGGAAGGACTGTCCGTGGTTCGGGATCGACACTTTGATCTCTTTGCCGCCTTCACCTTCAGTGAAGATGTTGAACACGTTGCCCTCGAACTCTTCGTGATTGACCCGCGCCGTCACGAAATGGTTGCCAGATGCACCTTCGGCCGCAATGGCAAAAGCCTCGGGGCGAATGAACATCATCGCCTCATCGCCTTCTTTCATCTTGCCTTGATTGGCGGAGGATATCCGCGCCACCAGATCGCCAGAACGGTTGGTGGCGATCAGGGCCTCGGCCCCCATGATCTGTTTGATCTTTCCTCGGAACACATTGTTTTCACCGACAAACGAAGCTGCAAATGCCGTGTTAGGGTCGTTGTAAATCGTCTTACCGTCAGCGATCTGGTCAATCACTCCAGCCCGCATGACAGCAATTTTGTCCGACATGGTCAGAGCTTCGCCCTGATCGTGAGTAATATAGATAAACGTGATACCGACCCGTTGCTGAATCTCTCGCAGTTCCGTCCGCATGTGTTGACGCAGTTTTAGATCAAGCGCCGAAAGGGGTTCGTCCAACAACAAAACATCAGGTTCGGCGCACAACGCGCGCGCAATCGCCACACGCTGACGTTGTCCACCTGACAATTCGCTGGGTAGCTTATCGCCCTGACCGGGCAGAGCAATCATGTCTAGCAACTCGTCCGCACGCTTGCGGCGTTGAGCAGCGCTAGCGCCTTTTATCTCCATCGAAAATGTTATGTTCTCCCAGACCTTCATCAAGGGAAACAGCGCAAGGTTCTGAAAGATCAGTGCGGTTGGGCGTTTGTTCGGCCCGATGCCTTGCATGTCGTTGCCACCGATCAGGACCTTGCCTTCGCTTGGGTCCAGAAAGCCCGACACGGCGCGCAAAATCGTCGTTTTGCCACAACCAGACGGCCCGAGGAACGAAAAGAAATCGCCACCGTTGATATTCACATTGGCATCCCTAACGGCGACGAAGTCACCGAAGCGGATCCAAAGGTTCTCAAGATCTACACCGACCCCAGCACTCATTTTTGGTATCTCCGTCTGGTGCGTTTGCTATGCGCACCCAATTAGCGTCCGCTGCACCTTGACGGTGCGCGGTTTGATTACCCTTCGCCAGGTGGCGAAGGGTATGGGTTCATCGCGATCAGGCGCTTTTGAACTTGTTGACGAACTCGGTCCGGGTTTCCGCGTACCATGGGGCCTCGGCCGGCCATGGGTTCAGATTGGCCAAAGAGTCGCCCGGATATGCTTCAGCGAAGTTCTTCTTGTAGGTGTCGCCGGAATACTGATCGGCACCCAGAACAGGCGAGTTATAGCCATGGCTGTCAATCGCGACACCGGCCGGTTTTGCCTGGTACGCAAAGTCGATAAAGGCGTAAACCTGTTCGATATTGGTCGCACCGGTCGGCATTGCCATCCCGTCAACCCAAGCCATCGCACCTTCGACCGGAGCCTGATAGTGCACCGGCTCACCCGCCGATTTCAGCGCCAGCGGTGGACCATCCCAAGTTTGACCAACCACAACGCCTTCGTTCAGCAGACCATTTTTCTGGGTATCCGCGTCATTCCAGATCAATTTGATCCGGTTCTTACGCTCAACACACCAGTCGGTGATCTGACCCCACACTTTACGCATGGTGTCTTCGTCACCATAGGCCGCCCAGACAGAGCCCGGCTCCATCTCGCCCGCGCGCTCCATATACAGACCCGCACCCAACATCATGGAGTGTGCGCGGCCCATGGTCTTGCCGGCGTTTTCTTCAGACCAGACATCCCCGTAAGACGGCGCGTCCCCTTCGGGCAGCCACAGATCGGTGCGATATGCGATCCCTTCGGTGCCCCAGATATGCGGCAACCAATGAACCCCGCTGTCCGCAAAGTTCCAGGCATCCGTGCCGATCGCAGCCATCGCCGGGTTTACCAGATCAATCGGCACCTTGTTCATGTCAAAGGGCTGCAGCAGTTCCAGTGGCTCCCACTGCAGGGACCGGTTGTTGGTGGGCGAGACAATGTCAAAGCCCTGACCTTTGGTCGCCTTCATCTTGTTGATGATTTCTTCGTTCGACCCGATACCGGTATAGTTCACCTTGATCCCGGTCAGAGTTTCAAACTCTTCCAGGAAACTGGGCGGCAGGTAGTCAGACCACATCAGAATGTTGATCTCACCCGATGAGGCAAGCGCGCTTTTGCTGTAAAGAGGTGCCGCCAGCGCCGCCGCGCCCGCACCTTTCAGTACCGTCCGGCGGGACAGGTTTTGGTGTTTAGTCATCGTCATATCTCCCGTTGTAGATCCGTTTTTTTGTTTTTGTGGATACAGGCTAGACCTTTGCGATCCGGCTGTCAGTCCAAAAGTGACAGTTCCCAGTTTTCATAAGTCCAGTTTGAAAACGATGTGCCCCTCACATGCGGTGTATCGCAATGAAACAAAGGGGCTGATGCGGATTAACTAAAATAGCGTGATGCGCCCCCAAAATGGGCGCACCGCGTGTTTGCCACTTATTTTGGCGACGACTGTTCTGGTGACTGCTTGAACGGGTTTGAATTGCGCTCTGATCGCAGGTGCATTTTATAACCGGCACAGATATCAGGGCTTTTTTCGCATGGTTGAACCATTGTGGAACAGATGCACCTTTTCAGGGTCGGCTGAAAGGGCGACGATCTGCCCCCGCATGTTGCGCTGAATGCCTTGCAATTTTGCAATTACGGACTCGGCCCCTTTACGGTTTTCGAAATACAGCAAAGTGACCTCTCCCAAGGCTTCGGTGAAATCCACCACCCCCTGAAAGGCGGCATCCGTGTCGCTTGGAACAAAATCCTCGGGCCGGATACCAACATTCACATGTTTGCCCTGATCCCCGGCTTCGGTCGCAATACTGCTGGTGATGGTTCCCCCAGCCTCCAACTCGACAACAGTTGTTTCGCCCGTTTGTGCAATAACCCCCGGCAGCAGGTTCATCGAGGGCGAACCAATAAACTGGGCGACAAATTCGTTGTCCGGGGTCTCATACAGTTCCAACGGAGTGCCGACCTGAGCAATACCCTTGTTGGCCAGAACCACGATCCGGCTGGCAAGCGTCATCGCTTCGACCTGATCATGCGTCACATAGATCATCGTACTGTCGGGCATCGCCTCTTTCAGACGCGCAATTTCGATCCTCGTCGCCACGCGTAAGGCCGCATCAAGGTTGGAAAGCGGTTCGTCAAACAAATAAACCTTGGGGTCACGCACAATGGCCCGGCCGATGGCGACCCGCTGACGCTGCCCACCCGACAGCGCCTTGGGCAAACGATCCAAAAACGGTTCAAGCTGAAGAATTCGCGCGGCGCGCTCGACGGCGGCATTGACTTCGTCGGCTGGCAGTTTCGCGATCTTGAGGGCAAAGGCCATATTCTCGCGCACGGTCATATGGGGATAGAGGGCATAGCTTTGGAACACCATCGCAATACCACGTTGTGCGGGTGGCACATCGTTCATAACCTGACCTTCGATCTCGAGCGTTCCGCCCGAGATTTTCTCCAGCCCCGCAATCATGCGCAACAAGGTGGACTTGCCGCATCCAGACGGTCCTACGAAAACAATCAACTCGCCGCGCTCGATGTCGAGATTGATATCCTTCAGGACATCAACAGTGCCATAGGTCTTTGCGACATCCGTGAGATTGAGTTCTGACATGACCTACCCCTTTTCCCGAGCCATCAGACAGAATTGAGCAGCGCCGAGAGTCAGATTTCCCGACCCGCCGACGCCGCCCAACTCCTCCCCGATAACGCGCCATTGGCCTTCGGGCGTGACGACCTCTGCGGAGTCTGCGCCCAGATTGAAGGCACAGAACACCTGTTCCGCTTGGTCTTCACGCACGAAAGTAAGAACCGAGCCGGACTGGACCATGTGAACTTGCGCCCCCGACATCAAAGCCGAATGCGCGTGGCGCAGCGCAATCGCCATACGGTAGTGGTGCAACATGGACTTGGGGTCCTGCTCCAACCGGTCCACGGCGCGCTCGGCTTGCGACGAGCTGACCGGAAGCCAGGGGCGCCCTTTGCTGAACCCAGAGTGTTCGTCCTGCGCAGCCCAGACCATCGGCGTGCGGCACCCGTCGCGGCCTTTGAATTCGGGCCAGAATTCGATGCCATAGGGATCTTGCAGATCATCAAATGCCACATCCGCCTCGGGCAGGCCCAGTTCCTCACCCTGATACAGGCAGGCCGAGCCCCGCAGGCACATCATGAGAACCGCGTGTTGCCGGATGGCCGCGTCGCTTAGGCCCCAGCGCGAGGCGTGCCGCTGCACGTCGTGATTCGAAAAGGCCCAACAGGGCCATGCATCGCCGGCCTTGTCCTGTAACTGGTCAAAGACCTGTTTGGCGTATGACGCGGTCAGGGCGCGCTTTTCCAGAAACTCGAAGGCATAGCACATGTGCATCCGCTTATCGCCGGTGGTGTATTCGCCCATGATCTCAAGCCCGCGCTGCGCGTCACCAACCTCGCCCAGACAGGCGCGGCCTTCATATTCATCAGTCAGCGCGCGCAGCCGTTCGAGGAAAGCGATATTCTCGGGCTGGCTCTTGGAGAAAAGGTGATCCTGATGGTTATACGGATTAACCATCGGCGCGATCGAAGCGTTTCGCTGATCCATCGGCAGGCCGGGGTTGTCGCGCAGCTGCTTGTCGTGGAAGTAAAAGTTGATCGTATCCAGACGGAACCCATCGACCCCCAAATCCAGCCAGAACCGGGCCACGTCCAGCAAGGCGTCCTGTACGTCCGGGCAATGGAAGTTCAAATCCGGCTGTGAGGTCAGGAAGTTATGCAGGTAGTACTGCAACCGCCGCGAATCCCATTGCCAAGCCGAACCACCAAAGATCGACAGCCAGTTATTTGGGGGCGTTCCGTCCGGCTTCGGGTCAGCCCAAACATACCAGTCGGACTTAGCGTTCTCGCGGCTTGCGCGGCTTTCGCTAAACCATGGATGCTGATCCGAGGTATGTGACAACACAAGGTCGATCATCACTTTCAAACCTTGACCATGCGCGTGATCCAAAAGGTCTTTGAAATCCTCCGTCGTGCCGAACATTGGATCGACATCGCGGTAATCACTGACATCGTACCCGAAGTCCTTCATTGGAGATTTGAAGAACGGTGAAATCCAGATTGCGTCGACGCCAAGCGAGGCGATGTACCCCAGCCGTTGCGTGATCCCCTTGAGGTCGCCAATACCGTCGCCATTGCTGTCCTGAAAGCTGCGGGGATAGATTTGGTAGATCACGCCGCCGCGCCACCAATCGGCCGGTGTTTGGGTTGCTTTTGTTGTATCTACAGTGTTCTGCACGTTCATCAGACGCCTCTATTTGACGGATCCGGCCAGCAGGCCCCGGACCAGGTATTTTTGCATTGCGAAGAAAACGATTAGCGGCACGGCGATCGACACGAAGGCCGCTGTTGCCAGGATTTCCCAGTTGCCACCCCGCGTGCCCAACAACTCGACGATCTGGTTGGTCATGACGGTGGTCTGACCCGACGCGTCGATCAAAAAGACCTTGGCGACCAGAAGATCGTTCCATGTCCACAGGAATTGGAAGATCGCGAAAGAGGCCAGCGCCGGGAAACTGAGCGGCAAGATCAGTTTGGTGAAGATCTGGAACTCGGTCGCGCCATCGACCCGCGCGTTCTCGATCAGATCACGTGGAAGACCGGCCATGTAGTTCCGTAGCAGATAAATCGCCAAGGGCATCCCGAACCCGGTATGGGCCATCCAGACACCCAGATATCCTTTGCCGATGCCAATATTCAGATGGAACTTCAGCAGCGGGATCAGTGCCAGTTGCAGCGGAACAACCAACAAACCAACGACCGCTGCGATCAGCAGGGCGCGGCCCGGGAAGTCCATCCACGCCAGCGCATAGGCCGCAAAGGCCGCCACCAAAATGGGAATGATCGTCGCCGGGATGGTCACAGTCAATGTGTTGAAAAAGGCCCGCCCCATGCTGTCAGAGGAATCTTCAGCCAACAAAACCTTGTGGTAATTGGCCAGCGTGAACTCGGGCGGTAATTCTGCGGTCACGAACACACGGGCACCCCGGCTGCCTGTGAATTCTTCCGAATTCTCCATCCTGTAGTTACCTTGCGCATCCACAGTGATCGTACCGCCCCGACGTAGTTCCGCCGTATCGCCCGGAACAAACGCATCCACGGCCCGGGAGCTGACCCCCCATTGAGAGATCGTAGCCGACGTCCCCGCGTCGAACAGGTTGCCTTCGATCACGTAAATCCCGTTTTCCAGAACCTGTGTGTCCGGCGCGGCGGACCGCAGAGTCAGGTTCTGTTCGGACGGGAAAAGGGATTTCCACCAGCCGCTGGTCGCAATCTGGTCTGCCGTTCGAAAGGATGAAATCAACAGTCCCAGTGTCGGGACCACCCATAGCACCACCAGAAACAGGACCGAGGCATGCACGACCCAGCGTAGCGCCGGTTTGGTTCCTGCAATATCGCTCATCGCCTCACTCCATCTCTTTGCGCGCGTTGCGCACGTTCCAGATCAGGATCGGTGTTACCAGCAGCATAATCACCATCGCCGAGGCTGACCCTACGCCCCAGTCGTTGGCGCGGAACAGTTTGTCATACATGTAGTTGGCCAGAACCTGTGTCTCCCACTGGCCGTTGGTCATGGCAAAGACGATGTCAAAGACCTTTAGCACCGTGATAGTGATCGTCGTCCAGACCACCAGAATGGTGGTTTTGATCTGCGGCACCTTGATCTTGAAAAAAATCTGGAACGGGTTGGCTCCGTCCAGAATGGCGGCCTCGATCGTTTCTTCAGGAATGCCTCGAAGGGCAGCGGACAGGATCACCATGGCAAAGCCGGTCTGAATCCAGATCAGCACCACCATCAGAAAGAAACTGTTCCAGAGCGGAATAGTCAGCCAGGTCTGCGGCTCGGTCCCACCAAAGAAGATGTAAAGCGCATTCAGCATCCCGATCTGATCCTGCTCGGCCGGACGGGTGTCGTAGACCAATTTCCAGATCACCGAGGCCCCGACGAACGAGATCGCCATCGGCATGAAAATCAGAGATTTGGCGACGTTACCCCAACGGATGCGGTCCGTCAGTTGCGCCACCAGCAGTCCAAACGCGGTCGACATGGCGGGCACGATGATCAGCCAGAACATGTTGTTGCGCATGGCTTCCCAGAATTTGGGTTCGTTGGCCATCTGGATGTAGTTTTCCAACCCAACCCATTCATACCCGCCGCCGGGGACACGATCGGTCAGCGAAAGACGCAGGGTTTCCACCACCGGATAGGCCAGATACAGGCCCAACGCCGCCAACGCCGGAAACAAGAACAGCCAAGGCCGGATCATGTTCGCGCGGTTGATATTGCGCCCTGCATTCGGACCGCGCGCCGGGAACAGCACTTTGTCCAGAAACTGGTTCGAAAGGTAGAAATAGCCCACACACCCTGACACGCCGATGGCGATGGTCAGCAGGCCCTGTAATGCCGGATGCATGCCGCGTCTCCCTTGCGACGGTGGCAGGCAACCCGAACTGGCGGGTTGCCCGATCAGGAACGCTTAGTCCAGCGCGTCCCAGGAGGATTGGATTTCGTTGGCAACCTCTTCCGCCGAGGCCCCACCAGCATAGTCGACCATGCCGGTCCAGAACGTCCCTGCGCCAACACCGCCCGGCATCAGGTCAGAGCCGTCAAACCGGAAGGTAGTCGCACCAAGAAGAATGTCGTTCATCTTCTTCAGCGTCGGGTCCGAGAACAGCGAGGTATCAACGCCCTTATGCGGTGTCAGGAACCCGGTCAGTTGCATCCAGGTCTCATGAGCCTCGGGGGTTTGCAGATACTCGATCAACGCATGCGCGCCGGGGCTGTCATTGGTGATCGCCCACAGAGTACCCGCGCCCAGAACCGGGCTGCCGAGGTCCTTGCCTTCATAAGCCGGGAAATAGAAGAAATCTGCGTCTTCACCTACAACAGTTCCTTCCGGAAAAAACGCTGGAATGAACGAGGCCTGACGGTGCATGTAGCATTGCGGAGGTGAGCTGAACATTCCCTTGGGACTATCGCGGAAGTCCGTCGTAGCCACTGCCCCTGAGCCGCCGGCAACATAGTCGTCATTGCGGGCAAACGCGCCGAACTCCTCGATCGCAGCGATGACCTTGGGATCATTGAACTTCATCTCATTGGCGACCCAGGCGTCATAATCAGCCGGCGATTGTGTGCGCAGCATCATGTCCTCGACCCAGTCGGTCGCGGGCCACCCGGTTGCTCCACCAGAACCCAGACCGATACACCACGGTGTTTCACCATCAGCCACGATCTGATCCGTCAGCGCCTTGAGTTCTTCCATCGTGGTCGGCACTTCGTAACCCGCATCTTCGAAATTTTCAGGCACGTACCAAACCAGGGACTTTACATCGACCTTGTAAAAAAAGCCGTAAAGATTGTCCGCGCCGTCCGGTCCGCCATATGTGCCCAAGTCAACCCAAGACGGCCCCGCGGCATAGTTGTCGCGAATCCAATCTCCCGTGCCATCGGCAAGCGGCGTCAGAAAGCCGGACTTAGCCATATCTGCCGCCAGGCCCGGCTGCGGGAATACGGCGACATTCGGTGCTGAACCCGCCTCGGCATCAATTCGGATTTGTTGTTCGAAACTGTCTGACCCGACATAGGCGTATTCATGCCCGGTTGCTGCAGCAAAGCCGTCCAGAACCTTTTCGACATTTTCCTGATCCGGCCCCAACCACGGACCGAACACGGTAACCTTGTCCGCCTGTGCAGCGCCTGACATCAGGGCGAACGTGGCCGCACCTGCGTAAAGCGAGTGTTTCATGAAATCTCCTCCCGTATCATCTCTCGCCTTGGAATCGTATTTCCAAAGCGCTTTGGATGAAGAACCTTATCCGCTAACATTCAAGCTCTGTCAATGTTTGGTTTGCCGTTTACCCAAGTTATTAATATTTACAGGCATATGTTTGAATCTTATTGACGCAAAGGTTAATTCCCCACAATACAGATAGCAGTCCCAATTTGAAGGCGCTTTGAATCGAATATGAACCTAAAGCAGCTCTCAGAAATTCTTGGCTTGTCCCAAACAACTGTCAGCCGTGCGCTGAACGGCTATCCCGAGGTGAACGAGGATACGCGCCTACGTGTGCAGGCCGCCGCCACGAAACATGGTTACCGGCCAAACAGCCGCGCAAAAGGGTTGGCCACAGGTCGGTCCATGGTTATTGGGCACGTGATTCCCAGTTCCTCGCAGCATGAAATGGTTAACCCTATTTTCGGCGACTTCGTTGCAGGTGCTGCGCGAAAATATGCGGAACATGGCTATGACATGATGTTCACGAATGCAGACGATACGTCGATCGAACGGGCGTATCGCGACCTGTTTCAACGCGGCGCCGTTGATGGAGTTGTCCTGCAGGGTCCGAAGGTTAACGAACCTCGGATCGGCGTACTTTCCCGCATGGGGGTTCCTTTCATCGTTCATGGTCGTGCGACCGGAGTTGAAGGGACCTACGATTGGATCGACGTGAACAACAAAAGTTCATTCCAAAGGGCCACCAAATTTCTGATCGACCTAGGGCACCGGCGCATCGCACTGATCAACGGGTTGGAAGATATGGACTTTGCCCAGCGTCGCCGCGCCGGATATCTGGAGGCTTTGCATGAGGCTGGGATAACGCCTGACCCGTCCTTGATGCGCAGCGCCGAGATGACCGAGGTCTACGGCCACCACGAAGCGCGCGCCATGATACAGATGGATAATCCGCCCACAGCCATTCTGATCTCATCCATGATTTCGGCGATTGGCGTAAGGCGCGCGCTGAACGAGGCTGGGCTGAAGATGGGACGCGATGTATCCGTCATCGCCCATGACGACGATCTGTCTTACCTGAAAAACGGGCAGGACGTGCCGATCTTTACCGCAACTCGCTCATCTGTCCGGCAAGCTGGCGAAATAGCAGCCGAAATGTTGATCGAGCGGATAAAGTCGCCTGAGGGCCCGGTTCAAACTAGATTGCTGGAGGCCGAACTGGTAGTTGGCGGCTCGACTGGCCCCGCTCCTGACAGGTTCTGAACATGAAATATGCCCGCACTGATTTCCCCAAAGATTTCCTCTTTGGCGTTGCAACCTCTGCCTATCAGATCGAAGGTCACGGACATGGCGGCGCTGGTCAAACACATTGGGACACGTTCGCCGCGACACCCGGTAACGTGGTGCGCAATGAAAACGGTGACCGCGCCTGTGATCATTTGAACCGCTTTAACGAAGACTTTGAGCTTGTGCGCGACGCGGGATTTGACTGCTATCGGTTCTCAACAAGCTGGGCGCGCGTTCTACCCGAAGGGCGCGGACCTATTAACCAGGAAGGGCTGGACTACTACGACCGCCTTGCCGATGCGTTATTGGAGCGTGGAATACGCCCCTGCGCGACGCTTTATCACTGGGAGCTTCCCTCGCCGTTGGCCGATCTGGGTGGCTGGCGCAATCGGGACATAGCCAACTGGTTTGCCGATTTTACCGAGATTATCATGGGCCGCATCGGTGACCGCATGTTCAGTGTCGCGCCGATCAACGAACCTTGGTGCGTAAGCTGGCTCAGCCACTTTGACGGCCACCACGCCCCCGGTCTGCGCGACATCCGTGCCACGGCGCGCGCGATGCATCACGTCCTACTTGCACATGGACGGGCTATCGAGGCGATGCGCGGTCTGGGCATGTCCAACTTGGGTGCAGTGTTCAATCTGGAGTGGGCAGAACCTGCGGATGACAGCCCCGAGGCACGCCGCGCCGCTGACCTTTACGACGGTATCTACAACCGCTTCTTCCTGAGTGGCGTATTCAACAAAACATACCCCCAGGTCGTTCTGGACGGACTGGAACCTCATCTGCCAAGCGGTTGGCAAAACGACTTCGGCACGATTGGCACCCCGGTCGACTGGTGTGGCTTAAATTACTACACCCGCAAGCTGATCGCGCCCGCAGATATTGCTTGGCCCAGCCTAAAAGAAGTCCCCGGCCCCTTACCAAAAACCCAGATGAGTTGGGAAATCGAACCCAGCGCCCTGACACGTTTCCTGACCCGTACAATGCGCGACCATACCGGTGATCTTCCTATCTATGTAACGGAAAACGGCATGGCCAGCCCGGAACGACAGCAGGATGATGACCGGATCGACTATTTGAACCAGCACCTTGCGGCCGTGCATGACGCGGTGGACCAAGGCGTGCCGGTCAAAGGGTATTTTATCTGGTCCTTGCTGGATAATTACGAATGGGCCTTGGGGTATGAAAAACGCTTTGGTCTTGTGGACGTCGATTTCGAGACGATGGAGCGTCGGCCCAAAGCGTCTTACAATGCAGTGAAAACTGCACTGTCCGGCAGCACAGTTTCGCTGCCTTTGGCGCAACCTGCGGGATGTATGCGCGACCATTGGAACTTGGTTGCCGATATCGGCGGCACCAACACGCGATTGGGAGTGGTCTCAAACGGCAAACTCACCGACTTGCGCAAATACCCCACGGGGTCACTTTCGCAATTGCTCGATGCGTTTCACAGTTTGCGGGATGAAATCGGAACCGATCCGCGCGCCGTCGTCGCGGCCGGTGCGGGACCAGTGCAGAACGGTATGATCCGGCTTACAAACGCGCAGCTAGATCTGTCCGAGGCTGACATCGCGCGCGCGACGGGCGCGCAGCACACATTTGTCATCAACGACTTCACCGCCGCCGCATGGTCGGTTGCCGAAATCACCGGCGATAACGTCGAAGTTCTGCAAGGCGCTGAAACGCCACCGATGGGAACACGGTTGGTTGTCGGACCGGGAACCGGGCTGGGCGTCGGCTCTCTGCTCTATTCCGACGGTCGGTTTCACACCGCGTCTGGTGAAGGTGGCCACGTTGGATTGTCGCCCCGTCACGAGGACGAGGTCGAAATTTTCCGCGCCGCGCGCCAAGTTGCTCCGGACTGTTTTTTTGACGACACCCTGACGCTTGAAGCCGAAATGTTCCTAAGCGGCACGGGACTGCCGATCCTGTATCAGGCAATTCAATTGGCGACAGGAAAGGCGACTGCCGAAACGCGCAGCGCCAAGGACATTCTGGATGACGCCCGCGATGCCTCGGACCCGCTCGCGGTCAGGGCAGCGCAGATGTTCACCTCGCATCTAGGTGCCGTAATGGGCGACTTGGCCGTGGTCATGATGCCTACGGGCGGTGTTTTCCTCGTCGGCGGGGTGGCAGAAAAGAACCGCTGGCTTTTCGCCGACGCTTTCAAGGATGCCTTCAACGCTGGTGGGCGTTTCAGAGAATTGCGGCGGTCAATGAACCTGTACGTTTCAGAACAGGACGAATTTGGCATTGTTGGCGCTAACAACTTCTGTAAAAGTGCGCTTGCGCGATAAACTGACCGCCTGACCCAATGATACAGAAAGGACCCGGCATGATCCTGTGCTGCGGTGAAGCCCTGATCGACATGATCGCCTCGCCCACCGTTACGGGCGAACAGGGATTTGTGCCCCATTCCGGAGGCGCGATTTTCAACACGGCGATTGCGCTTGGTCGACTTGGCGTTCCATCCGGAATGCTGACGGGCCTTTCCTCAGACATGTTTGGGCAGCAACTCGGCAGGTCTTTACAGGCCAGCCATGTGGACACCAGTCATGTCATTGAAACCGACCGCCCGACAACTTTGGCGTTTGTGCAGCTAAAGGACGGGCACGCTACCTATAGTTTTCTGGACGAAAACTCAGCAGGTCGCATGTTGACGCCCGAGGACATGCCCAACCAGTTGCCAGCGGTATCGGCTTTGTATTTCGGCGGTATCAGCCTTGCCTGCGAACCCTGTGCCGACGCCTATGCATCCTTGTTGGATCAACACGGCTCGGAAAAGGCCGTTATGCTGGATCCAAACATCCGTCCCGGTTTTATCAATGATCAAACCCGTTATCGCACCCGGCTCAACGCTATGATCGCTCAGGCCGATATCGTAAAGGTTTCCGATGAAGATCTGGATTGGATCATTCCCGGGCCAGAAAGCCTGACTGACAAAGTTTCGCTGTTGCTGAAAGAAGGCCCCGCCATTGTCATCGTCACCAAAGGCAGCGAGGGGGCATCCGGATATTTGCCGGATGGCAGGTCAACCTCGGTGCCTGTCAAAAGGGTCGTAGTTGTGGACACCGTCGGCGCCGGAGACACGTTCAACGCTGGCGTATTGGCCGAGTTGGAACGTGCAGGCCACCTGAACAAACAAGGGCTTCGTTCCCTCAACCCAGACCAACTGAAAGATGCTCTTGCCAAGGGTGCACAAGTCGCTGCCGTGACGGTTTCTCGCGCAGGGGCAAACCCACCTTGGGCAAACGAACTCTGACCCCGAAAGGGACACCGATGAAACGATCAGATATCAACGCAATCAAAACCGAAGCCGAAGCTTTCATTCGGTCTTTCGGAGTGGTTTTGCCCCCTTTTGCCAACTGGACGCCAGATCAGATGAGAAGCGATCAGGCAACAGTTATTCGCGAACGTGGATTGGGGTGGGATATCACCGACTACGGACAGGGACGGTTCGATGAACTAGGGCTGTTCCTGTTCACGTTGCGCAATGGCGATGTCGCCGATCTGAACCAAGGGCGCGGCATGCTGTACGCAGAGAAACTGCTTGTCTCGCGGGACAAACAGCTTTCGCCAATGCATCGTCATATCATAAAGGCCGAAGACATTATCAACCGAGGTGGTGGCGATCTGGTGATGGAAATCTACGCTTCGGATTCCGTGGGCGGGATCGACCGGGAAAACGCTGTGACAGTGCCCAGCGACGGGTGCCCGGTGTCGATCCAACCCGGCGAGCTTTTGCGGCTCGGACCGGGTCAAAGCGTAACCTTAATGCCGGGCATCTGGCACGCTTTCTGGGCCGAAAAGGGCGATTGCCTGATTGGTGAAGTGTCAACTGTAAACGATGATCGTACCGACAACGTATTCGAGGACCCAATTCCGCGTTTCGCCACAATCGAAGAAGACGCGGCACAGGAATTCCTTTTGGTTGCGGATTATTGAACCAATAATCCGCTCGCAATCTGGACGCATCAAGCAAATGAAATAGTGCCGTGCGTTCCCAACGATCTGCTGGATTGCCATGCAGACAAGTCGCGTTCGCTTATTGATTGGCGCCGACGTCCCGACCTTCGTTGAAACAACGGCTTAGCGTTGGTTTTCGGCCGCGATGCGCGTGCAACTGACACTTTGAAGTCGGCATTCCCTTTGGGGAAATATGTCAAAATTGCTTTAAAAAACATTCACCTGACTGTCACACGACCCACGTACCTAACGCTGAGTACGCATACCGTGTACAGCGTTCGGGGCCTTCCCTGATAGCGCTGCTATTCTATTACCCCAAGGGGCAAATGCCTCTGAATTTGGCGAGCCTTTTTGTCAAAGGCCGCTGCTGAACCGGAGTTAATACATGACCAATCTGAAGCTCTGCGCAACCGCCGCTGCCATAGCCTTTAGCGCGACTGCGGCTTTTGCAGAAACCGAGATCACCTGGTGGCACGCCATGGGTGGTCAGCTTGGTGAAACAGTCAACAAGATCGCCGAAGATTTCAATGCCTCGCAAGACAGCTACAAGATCACTCCGGTCTATAAAGGCAGCTACGAAGAAACCCTGACCGCAGGTATTGCCGCCTTCCGCGCGGGCGAACAACCCAACGTCATGCAGGTGTTCGACGCAGGCGCCGCCACCGTGATCGGGGCCAAGGGCGCGACCATTCCGGTTCAGGATCTACTGGCAGACAATGGCGTTGAATTCGACATTAACGATTACATCGCCGGAGTGCGGTACTTCTATGCCGACAGCGACGGCAAAATGATCGGGATGCCCTTCAACTCGTCCACGCCGATCCTGTATTACAACATGGACGCGTTGGAGGCCGCAGGCGTCACCCCGCCAAAAACCTGGGAAGAGTTCCAGTCGACCACCGCACCCGCACTGAAAGACGCAGGCTATATCGCGCTCAGTCAGTCGCACCTGCCCTGGATCTTCACCGAAAACTTCATGTCGCGCCACAACCTGCCGTTTGCCACCAACAACAACGGCTATGACGGCACTGACACGCAGATTCTGGTGAACAACGACGCGATCAAAGCGCATTTCACCGCCGTGACCGAATGGAAAGACGACGGACTGTTCGAATGGTACGGTACCGGCTGGGGCGACAATGCCAAACCGTTCGAAGAAGGCAAAGTTGCCATGTGGCTGGGTTCGTCCGGCTCGTTCGGCGGCCTGCTGCAAAAAGACCTGCCGTTCGAATTCAGCGCAACCGAGCTGCCCTATTGGGAAGCCGTCACCACTGAGCCCACCCAAACCTTTATCGGTGGTGCCGCCCTGTTCGCCATGTCGGGTAAATCCGACGCGGAAAACAAGGCCACGGCTGAATTCTTCCGCTTTCTGACCGCGCCCGAGACCCAGTATTTCTGGCATCAGGAAACCGGCTATGTGCCAATCACCGAAGCCGCTTATGACGTCGCCAAGAAAGACGGCCACTATGACCGTTTTCCGGCTGCCGAAGTTGGTGTGAACCAGTTGCAGGCCAAAGCGGGCGACAACACCAAGGGCTACCGCATGGGCTTTTACGTCCAGATCCGCGACATCATGAACCGCGAATATGGCCGCGTCCTGACCGGTGAAACCGACGTCGAAGCCGCGTTCAAGACTATCGAAGCCGAAGCCAACGCGCTGCTGGCCCGCTTCGCCAAGACCCAAGGTTAACGCCCTGGATCACCCCCAAGGATGGCCGCGCTGTCAAGGCGCGGCCATCCCCAGTTCAAGACGGAATCCTTCTATGAAACGCGCGGGCTTTGACACGATCTGGCTTCCTGTGGCGCTGCTGTTGCCGCAGTTGATGATCATCGCCATCTTTTTCTACTGGCCTGCGGGCTGGGCGCTGCAATCCTCATTCTTTTTGCAAGACCCGTTTGGGTTCGGTTCGACCTTCGTGATGGCTGAGAACTATACGTCGCTGCTGGGCAATGATCAGTACAAACGCGTTGCCGGGTTCACGATCCTTTACTCGGTGCTGGTGACTTTTTTCTCGCTGGCTATCGCGCTGCTGCTGGCGGTCAAGGCCGACAAGGTGATCAAGGGGGCCAAGACCTATCGCACGCTGTTGATGTGGGTCTATGCCATCGCGCCGCCCGTGGCCGGGTTTCTGGGCATTCTGTTCTTTGACCAAAGCACCGGACCGCTGACCAAGTTCTTCCAGGTGTTCGGCTGGGATTTCAAACTGGGTGTGGATTACAACGCGACCGCAACAGCCATGGTTATCGTGGCCGTGTGGAAGCAGGTCCCCGTCAATTCCATCTTTTTCCTGTCCGGCCTGCAATCCATCCCAAGGTCCGTGCGCGAGGCAGCGATGATCGACAACCGATCCGCCACCGGACGGTTCTGGCAGGTCACCTTCCCGCTGCTGGCCCCAACCGCGTTTTTCCTGCTGATCATCAACATCACCTATGCGCTGTTTGACACGTTCGGCATCATTGACGCACTGATGAAGGGCGAGCCAGGCAACAATCCGATGACGTTGGTCTACAAGGTCTACCTGGACGGCTTTCGAGGCAACGACTTAGGCGGATCATCGGCGCAATCAGTCATCCTTATGGCGCTGGTCCTGTTGCTGACCGTGTTTCAGTTCCGGCTGGTGGAACGCCGTATTCACTACACTTGAGGGCTTTGGACATGGCTGAAACAACACTCGACACCCCCGCTGAGACCCATCGCCCCCGTCGCATCAAATGGGAAGCGATTGGAGACCACATCATTCTGATCCTGGGCGCGCTGCTGATGATGCTGCCGCCGCTGCTTGCGTTGACTACGGCCAGCCATGACGCAGTGACAATCCACCGCGAAGGGCTGCAACTGACACTGGGCGACGATCTGGGTAAGAACTTTCGCGCCGCCATGTTCGAAAGGGGCGGCTTTACCCAAACGGTCGACGGGATGCTGATGCTGATGAACTCGTTCATCCTTGGCATCGGCTTTGCCGTGGGTAAGATCGTGATTTCGATGATGGCGGCGTACGCCATCGTCTATTTCCGCCTGCGCTTTGCCACGCTGGCCTTCTGGGTAATCTTCACCACCCTGCTGCTGCCGCTTGAGGTGCGCATCCTGCCCTCTTACGAAGCAATCCAGAAACTGGGCCTGACCAACACCTATACCGGTCTGATCGTGCCGCTGATCGCCTCGGCCACAGGCACGTTCTTTTTCCGGCAGTTCTTCATGTCCGTGCCCGAGGAATTGGCCGAAGCCGCCCGGATCGACGGCGCAGGTCCGTGGAAATTCTTCGTCGATATCCTCATCCCACTGAGCAAAACGATGATCGCGGCGATCTTCATCATCATGTTTGTCTTTGGTTGGAACCAGTACCTGTGGCCGACGCTGATCACCACAGACGAAAGCTTTTTCACGCTAGTCCGCGGCATCAAGCAGATCGTGTTGTCGTACACCGACAGTCAAATCCCCGAACACGGGCAGGCATTGGCGCTGGCCATCGTGGCGATGATCCCTCCGGTGTTGGTGGTGGTCTTTTTCCAGAACTGGTTCGTCAAGGGCCTCACAGAATCCGATAAATAAGGAATACGCGCATGGCTCAGGTTACATTAGAGGGCATCCGCAAAGTCTATCCCAATGGCTTCCAGGCCGTTCAGACCACCAGTTTCACCATTCAGGACGGCGAATTTGTTGTGCTGGTCGGCCCGTCGGGTTGCGGCAAGTCCACACTGCTGCGGATGATCGCGGGGTTGGAGGACATCACCGAAGGGGTGCTGAAAATCGGCGACCGCGTGGTCAATGACGTGGACCCAGCGGATCGGGACATCGCGATGGTGTTCCAGAACTATGCGCTCTACCCGCATATGACGGTGCGCAAGAATATCGGCTACGGCCTCAAGAACCGGGGCGCCCCGACGGCCGAAATCGACGCCAAGGTCGAAGACGCGGCAAAGATGCTGAACCTGTCCGAGTATCTGGACCGCAAGCCAGCGCAGCTTTCGGGTGGTCAGCGCCAGCGCGTTGCCATGGGCCGCGCTGTGGTGCGCGATCCGGCGCTGTTTCTGTTTGATGAGCCGCTGTCGAACTTGGATGCCAAGCTGCGCAACCAGATGCGGATCGAAATCAAAGCTTTGCAACGCCGCCTTAGAACCACCGCCGTCTACGTGACCCATGATCAGGTCGAGGCGATGACGATGGCCGATCGTATCATCGTCCTGATCCAAGGTCGGATCGAGCAGATTGGCACCCCGTCGGAAATTTATCACAACCCGGCCTCGACCTTTGTGGCCTCGTTCATGGGGGCACCGCCAATGAACCTGATCGAAGCTGAAGTTGACCAGCAAAGTGTTCGGATCAATGGCTTCGGCAACCAGATACAAGCACCCCAGTCCTTTGACGGACCTGTGACACTGGGCATTCGCCCTGAAGACGTTGAAATGGATGAACAGGGTCAGGTCGTATTCCATGTCGATATCCTTGAAGAATTGGGCGCGCATCGGCTGCTACATGGGCGGCTCGCAAATCAGCCCTTCTCGGTCATGCTAGGCAAGGATGACGCGGCGCAGATTGGTGAAACCAAGATCAACCTAAAGCCCGAGGCCCTGCGCCTGTTCGACAGGAAAACGGGGCTGAGGCTGTGATCACTCAAACGCTAGTGACCCTTCCGGCTGTATCGGAAACCCAGCGGAGCGCAATCCTGTCGGCCCCACGCACTGCCGACGCGCATCGCAGGATATTGGCCAATATAGAAGCGATGAATGCCGTTCAGGTCGGAGGAAAGGCTCAATCCGCTCACCTGCCCAGTGAATTCACCGTGGCCGCCTGGAATGTAGAACGATGTCTTTTCCCTGAAGAGACGGCTGCGCATCTCGGGAAAGTCGCCCCAGATATCGTTCTGCTGTCCGAAGTTGATCACGGAATGGCCCGAACTGCACAGCGACACACAACCGAAGCGATGGCCGACGCCCTTGGAATGGCTTACGCTTTTGGCGTTGAGTTTCACGAACTTGATTTGGGCGGCCCGACCGAGCGCAAGTTCTGCACGGATGACTTCAACTGTTTGGGCTGGCACGGGAATGCGATCCTGTCTTCGGTTCCGTTTGAACGCACTGTCCTGGTCCGGCTGGACGATCACGGCCATTGGTTTGCGGCAGATGCCGGGGCGAGCGATCCCGACCAGCCACGCATCGGGGGCCGCAACGCCATAGCCGCTATTGTACCGGGGGCCAGCGGACCGGTCTGCGTCGTCTCCACTCATCTGGAAAGCAACGCAAACGCCATTCACCGACATCAACAATTCGAACGGCTGCTACAGGTGATTGACGATTTCGCGCCGAATCTACCGGTCATAGTTGGCGGGGACCTGAACACCGGCAATCACCTGCCCCCGGACTTTGACTGGCGGCGAGAAACCTTATTCGAACTGGCCGAGGCCCACGGTTATTCTTGGTCTTTCACGGCGCAAGGCAATACGACCCGCCCCAGCCTGATCACGCCCCACCCCGACCGGGTTATGAAGCTGGACTGGTTGGCGGGCCGGGGTCTCGAATGCCATGGCACTGGTATTCTGCCTTCGATTGCTGACGACGGAACGCCCCTGTCCGACCACGACTGCGTTTGGTGCCGGGCTGGCTGATCCCGCTTTTCCTGCAGCGATCTGTCTTACCGTCCGATAAGCCCCTTTTGCCAAAACGAAAAAACCGACTAACATGCGGTACAACGCGGTAGAGGAACCTGAACGATGGTAACAAAAGCAGAGCTGGAAGCCGAAGTTGCCGAACTTCGCCGCCAACTTGCCCAACAAACCAAGGCCGAGAAGGCCGATCCAAAGGAAGACCATTCCGACAATCTGATCGACACGATCGAAAACTGGTCAGACCAGATGGACGACGTTCTGACCGAACTTGGGGAGTTGCCGCACAAAAAGCCGATCCTGTTTGCGCTAGGCGTTTTCGCGCTTGGCTATCTGGTCGGCCGTTCCCGGTAGGAGCCCGCACATGAGCCGCATATCCCGCAATCTTTCAATCATCCTGCGTGCCGAAAGGCTGATTGCTCAAAGACAAGTCGCAGTAGCGGCCAAACGCACCGGTTTTTATGGCGCTGCGGGGCTGGCTATTGGCCTAGCGGTCGTAATGCTGAACGTCGCAGGCTTTTTCTGGCTGTCTGAGTCTGTGTCAAACGCGGTCGCGGCACTGATCATGGCCGGCGTCGATCTGGTGGTGGCTCTGTTATTGGCACTGTTCGCCAACTCCATGTCATCACAAACCGACATCTCTGCTGTGGTTGAGCTTCGGGACCTGGCGCTGCAAGACATTGAGACCGAGATCAAGGACAACTTGGCCGAGGCACGCGACGCCGTTACAGGTTTCCGGCGCGACCCGCTTGGGGCCGTGACCCCCGAGATTGTCAGCGCCCTGCTGGGCGCTTTGATCAAACTCTCCAAATCTCGAAAAAAGTCTGGCGATTAACCTTATTGCATCAGTTTGACCGCGGCGCGCGCAATTACCATTTCTTCGTTGGTTGGTATCGACAGGATGCGGACGCGGCTAAAATCCGTCGACAAGACTGTGCCGCCATCCGCGTTTCGCGCGTGGTCCAATTCGATTCCGATCCAGCGCATTCCGTCGCACACCATCTGCCGGATCGGGGCCGAATTCTCGCCAACGCCACCCGTAAAGATCAGGGCGTCAATACCTTCCAACGCGGCGGACAGCGCTCCCAGTTCCCGGCGGATGCGGAACACGTAATAGTCGATGGCCTTGCGGGCATCCGGCGTATCAGCAGCCAAAAGCGTACGCATATCAGACGAAACACCAGACAGGCCGAGAAGACCGGACTTGCGATAAAGAACTTCGGCGATTTCATCTGCCGACATTCCATCCTGCTGCATCATGTACAACACCACACCAGGATCGAGTTGGCCGCTGCGCGTCCCCATCGGCAGACCGTCCAACGCCGAGAATCCCATCGTCGAGGCAACCGCGCGCCCACCCGAGACCGCACACATGGATGCACCATTCCCCAGATGCGCAATCACCACGCGGCCATCGTACAGACCCGGTGCGATCTCTTTCAGTTTCCCAGAGATGTAGTCGTAGCTCAGCCCGTGAAATCCGTACCGACGGACCCCTTTTTCATAGTAACTTTGCGGTAAGGCAAAAGTATCGTTGACCCAAGGGTGCGTTCGGTGAAAGGCCGTATCAAAACACGCCACCTGAATGGTACCCGGGAATGCAGCGCTGGCGGCCCGGATCCCAGCCAGAGAATAAGGTTGATGCAAAGGGGCGAAAGGAACAAACCCCGTCAATGTATCTATGACCGTTTCATCAATAAGAACCGGTTCAGAATAGACGGTGCCACCGTGGACAACACGATGGCCGATTGATTTCACATGGATATCCGGAAGATATTCCCGCGCCATTTCCAGAAAAGCGTGGATAGCTTCATCGTGGCTCTGGGTATTCGACAGCGGGCGGTTGATCGACCGACCTCCGGCAGACTGAGCCAGCAATCTAGGGGCATCCCCCAAACGCTCGATCTGACCTCGCCATCGCATGCTGGGGCGGTTTTCCTCGATGACTTCGTACAACGCGAATTTCAGTGACGAAGACCCGGCGTTCAGCGCCAATACATGATCAGCCATAGAGCTTACCTTTGTTTGCATAAGCATGCAGCGCCGCAACCGCACAGGACGCCAAGCGCGAGGCATCATCATCAGACCGCGAAGTCAAGATGATCGGGGCGCCCGCCCCCACCACGATGCCCGCAGCCTCGGCATGAGAAATAAAGGTTAGCTGTTTCGCAACCATATTGCCCGCCTCGATATTCGGGGCGACCAGAATATCTGCTGATCCGGCGACCTCGGACGTGATGCCCTTGGTGCGGGCAGCCTTCAGATCAACCGCGTTGTCCATCGCAAGTGGGCCATCGACCAACCCGCCGGCAATCTGTCCGCGTTCAGCCATTTTAGAAAGCAGCGCCGCATCCACAGATGAGGGCATATGCGGGTTTACGGTTTCAACGGCTGATAAAACACCGACCTTCGGCGTTTCGATCCCAATGGATTGTGCCAGATGAATTGCGTTCTGAACGATGTCGGCTTTGGTTTCGAGGTCCGGCGCGATATTCACCGCCGCGTCCGTCACCATGATAGGTCTTGGCATCCCCGGGACGTCCATCACAAAGACATGAGACAAACGCCGACCAGTTCGCAATCCGTTTTCCCGGCGCAAGACGGCATGCAACAGCTCATCCGTATGCAGATACCCCTTCATCAGGGTCTGTGCTTTCCCTTCAACCACCAAATCTACCGCGCGATGTGCGGCAAGCCCGTGACCCCGAGCCTCGACGATCTCGAAACCGGAGATATCCGCACCTATCTCTGCTGCTGCGGCCTTGATCTTGTCAGGATCCCCAACAAGGATCGGCGTGATGATGCTGTTGGCATGACCCAGCAGCGCACCACTCAGCGAATTGCCATCCTCGGGCGCAACCACTGCCGTTGGCATAGGGTCTAAAGGTCTTGCCTTTTCAAGCAACGCGTCGAAATGACGATGGCGCTGGACGACAAGGCCCGGAACTTCGATCGAGTCGAACTCCATGTGCTGGGCCGGGGGCGTGACCTGAACTGTACCGCTCAGGACCAAGGCGTTATCTCCGACGCGGCGCACTTCGGCGCTGCAGATCAGATCGCCATCATCGCGCTTTTCGGCAACCGAAACAAACGCCGTTAATTCGTCACCGGCAAGAACGGGAATGTGGAAGGACAGGTCCGCCCGACGGGTTTGAGTCCCCGCCCCCGGCAACACGTTACCCAGCACAGCGGCAACCAGACCAGCGGGCCACAAAGCCGGTGCCACCGCCTCGGGCTGCCCATCGCCGTCACCGTCATAGGCCGCCAAGTGCAGGGGATTGTGGTCCCCCGATGCGGAGGCAAACGCATAGAGGTCATCAACTGTGCAAAGACGCGTCAGTTGGGCTTCGTCACCTACATTCAATTGGGCAAATGTTCGGTTCTCGTAGATTTTCATTTTGAGCGGGCTTTTCTATTGGCTGGGGACGGC
This sequence comes from Ruegeria sp. HKCCD7221, assembly GCF_013031225.1. Classification (NCBI taxonomy): domain Bacteria; kingdom Pseudomonadati; phylum Pseudomonadota; class Alphaproteobacteria; order Rhodobacterales; family Roseobacteraceae; genus Ruegeria; species Ruegeria sp. HKCCD7221. The sequence goes on along the minus strand of NZ_WPZE01000005.1, from coordinate 179,051 downwards.
GCAGGCAGCGTCTTAGAGTTGTTCGCAGGCGCCAGTGCTACTTCATCCTGAAGCTTTGGCAGGTCAAGAATGTCATACAATTCATCAACCATCTCGAACAGTTCAGGAGTGGGCCGCTGCACTTCTCCGGCGATCCGCCGGATGAGGTCGACCGACTGCATACGGTCTTTCTTTAGGGGAAGCAAATCAGGCAATGTGTTTATCGCTTCTTGCTTATCAAAGGTCACTATAAGCGACTGTTCATGCAGCAGGCGATGACGTTGATCAACCGTAAGCCCTTTGAATGGTTCATCATGTTTGAAGACTTGGGCCCACCGGTCCAGAATTTCAGCCCGAAAGCTTTGATTGCTGTCGACCAGAAGGATCAGCATCCGAACGACAGCTTCAGCCAGTGACCCCTGTTTTATGTGCGCCAGTGCCGCTTCGACCTCGGGCAATGACTTCAGACTTTCCGGATCCACCAGTGTTCTGTGCGCGGCGTTCTTCCGACCGAACCACGCTGCCAAAGGCCCGCTCCAAAGCGAAAAGAATGTCAGCTCGTACCACGCATCGCGAACGTCGCGGCCATAATCCATCACCTGCTCTATCCAGTCCGCCGTAATCTTCTCGAGTTCCAAAAATGGATTTTCCGGCGCGGCGGGTTTGCGGTGTTCCCGCGCCATGTCCGCCCAGAATTTTATTCCCAATGTGGCAGGTTGGGCCGAAGACAATGCAGCGCGTTGCACGCGCAGGGGGTGTAAGTCACGAAGCGCCTTTGCCGAAGCGGGCGTCGACAAGGATCGTACGATCGGACGGCCAAATGTCTCGTATAAATTGGCCTGAGTTTCTGACATATGGGCAACGGCGGCAAAGCTCATTTCATCCTGCTGACCATCATCCAGAACGGCGAGATCTGCCAATGTACGCTCGTGAAAACGAACTTCGAATTCCTTGTCGGTGCCTTCACCCTCGATTTTTTCGATCTGCATTTCGTACAGGCCGGGTGCCATTGACTCGACGGTTTCCAGCGTAGAGGTAAGCTCTCGATGCTCTTTCCGTGCCACTTTTGACGAAACAAAGATGCCCAGATGACCCACCTCGTCGTGCAGCATATAGACGATGCGCTGCCCACGGACGCGGATTTCCTCCTCGTCGGAATAAGTCCCAGAAATCCAGTTCAGGGCTTGCTGCGGTGGAGTGATGTTGTCACCCTGACTAGCAAACACAAAGATCGGCCCTTTGATGGCCTTGATATCGACCGGGACACCGGGTTCGAGCTGAGCCGTGTTATTGACCAAACGGTTACCGACGAAAAGCTGTTCGACGATCCAATGGATCTCGGCCTCATTCAGGATGAAATATCCGCCCCACCAGCGTTCGAAATCTATAAAGCGCTGTCGACCCCCGTCAGGGTCTCGGTAGAGATCGAAGTATTTGCCAAAGTAGTTTCGGCTGGGATTTAGCTGCTCAAAGTTCATAACCAGATTCGCGCCGTCAAATTGACCTGCCCCCAAGTCCGACCAGAACATCGGCTGCCACGTCCCACCCAGAACCCCGGCATTATAGCGCATCGGGTTTTCCCCAACCGCCCCAGCCCAAGGCGCAACAGGCGCGCCGTTCAGAACCAACGGACCGTTTAAATCGGGATTGCACGCAGCCATTAGCAACGTCGCCCACCCGCCCTGACAATTTCCGGTGACAACAGGGTGCGGGCTGTTTGGATGGCGTGCACGCACGGTTCGAACAAACCCTGCCTCGGCATGCATGACATCCGCCAGAGTCTGACCGGGAACAGGATCGCGCCCAAAGCTGACGAAATAGACCTGGTGGCCCTTGGCCAGAGCAACACCAACCTGACTGTCATGCTTGAAGCCGCCGATGCCGCCGCCATGGCCCGCGCGTGGGTCGATGATGATATATGGGCGCTTGCTATCTTCAACGGTCACACCCTCGGGCGGAAGGATGCGCAACAACTGATAGTTGCAGGGCCGATTCAGGTGCCTACCGTCGGTGATTACCTCGTAATCATAGATAAGAACGGGCGGGCAGCCTGTAGCTTCGTGCTCGAGGAAGACATCTCCGCGTTCGCGCAAGGCATCCATGGTCAGGGCAACCCGTTGGCCTGCGTCTTTCAGGTATTCCCCCCAGTCTTTGACAATTGATCGGGATGCCACAATCCGTTCGGAACATTCTGCCATGTTCTGAACCAACTGACGGGTCCGGTCCGTGTGGTCCTGCACGATCCTGCCGGACTGCAGCGCCATTGATTTTGACAGCAAGTTCCACTGAACTCCGGACTGTTCCAACGCGTTAGCTACGGCCCCGGCAGTCCGTTCATTCACGGCAACCGCGTCCCTGGCCAGATCAGAGCCAAACTGCAGGGATTTCGAATGAGCATTCGTAATCATGTGAATATCCTCTTTCAGACGGTGCTGAATCTGCCGAGGGCAGAGCATGAACCAAGACATCCATAGCCGGGTGAAACCCCTCGACGGATGTAACGACATCTCGCTGGTGCAAACCTTTCTTTGGGGCAAGAGCAACGATAGGACGAGTGTTTCCAACTGCCCCAGATTGTTGGCTGATCGTTAACAATACCGGCAACCAGCGATTTCGCTCCTTCAAAACGGAACACGGTCGATTCTCTCGCATCTTTCTGCGGTGCAGCATAGCCTGTTTTGATGTTTACCACAAACTTTCCACGGCGATATGAAACTTTGACGAAATCGCGCGCCCTTGTTGGGTGATCGGGAAAGGAGAATGTGCCTAGGCAATGAAGAAACCCGCGAAACAGCAGCAAATAAGGACTTTTTGAAATATTCAAAAATCTGATTACTATGCCGGCACAAAACACATAACGAGGGCACAATGAACTCACTTACCAGAATAACTCGGGGAATTGGCGTCGCATTCAAAGATGGCAGAGTGAAGGGTATTTTGGCCTTCACGGTTGGCATGATCCTTTGGGCTTCGGTTTTTTATCACTTCGTCGAAGGCTGGAGCTGGCTTGATTCCATCTACTTTTCGGTCGTGACCATCTCGACCGTTGGGTTTGGGGATTTTTCGCCGGAAACAGCCGCAGGAAAAATATTCACGATGGCGTATATCATCGTCGGCTTGGGTGTCTTCGTTACCGCAGCGACCACAGTGGCAGACACAATTCTTTCACAGGACGACGACGAAAAAGACGGGTAGACAGCCGGAATCCTCTTCATTGAATTCAACGCAATCTCAGCCCGGGCGCCACTCGCGACCCGAATTTTTGATTTTTCAATCAAGCCGATACAGCACCTCCAGAACTAAAAAAGTGTACATATCCAATTTTTTAAGGCTAATATTCAGATAAAAAAATATTTGGGAGGGATGGAATGGAAAAGACTCAAGACGCCAAGATCGTCGATCTGGCAATACGCCTGCTGTTCTTAGGACTGTTTCTATATAGCGCGCTGATAATGGTAGCCCCGCTTGCAAGCGTTGTGATCTGGGCGGCAATTCTGTGCGTTGCGCTCTATCCTGTTTTTGACTGGCTCCAAGGCAAATTAGGCGGAAGAAAGTCGCTAGCGGCTACAATCTTGGTTCTGTTGGGTCTGTTGTTGACCCTGGGGCCTGTCGCCACCGCCGTTTCAGGGGCGGCCGAACTTGGCTCCGACTTCGCTGAACAAGCAGACCGCGGAGAACTTAAAATTCCACCTGCTCCCGAAGGCATCAAGGAATTGCCCTTGATCGGAAACAAGCTTGGCGAAGTCTGGACCATGTTTGAGCGAAACCTGGATGGCGCACTTGCCAAATACGGTGCTCAAATCCTTGAAGTCACAAAGTCCCTGTTTGGAAGGGTTCTGGGTATCGGCATTGGCCTTCTGGGACTTGCACTTTCAGTCATCATCATGGGGGCGCTATTCAAGCCGGGGCCGCAAATGGTTGAGGGGCTTCAACGGTTCGCCAACCGTGTCTTTGCCCCACGTGGTGGTGAGTTTGTCACCCTGGCGGGTGCAACGATCCGAAATGTCACCAAAGGAGTTATCGGAGTCGCCGCGATTCAGGCGATTGTTGTGTGGGTACTTTTGGCTGTCTTCGGGATTTCTTCGGCGGCAACTCTGGCCTTCGTGAGCCTTATCCTGTCGATCATTCAGATCGGCCCGGGCCTGGTTCTACTGCCCGTGATCATTTACGCTTGGAGTTCCATGTCAGGCGGCGCAGCATTGATCTTCACGATTCTCGCCATTCCGGTCAGTATCATGGACAGTTTCCTTCGCCCGGTCTTTATCTCGAAGGGATTGGAAACCCCGATGCTGGTTATTTTGATCGGCGTTCTGGGTGGCATGATGGCTTATGGCTTGATCGGAATTTTCATGGGGCCCGTCCTGTTTGCGGTTTTCTATGAACTGTTCAAGGTCTGGATCGATGCGTCGCCAGAAACCTCGGATTCGACCGAAGGTGCGGCGGAATGAGAAAAACGATTTGGACAACGCTTGCGGTTATTCTTCTGTTTCTGGTCTGGTATCTGGTCGCTGATCGCCAAACTCCGTTTACCGGCAATGCCAGGGTCAAGGCCGTTGCAACCCAGATTGTTCCTCAAGTCACCGGAACGGTGACCGAGGTTCTGGTGGAAAACGGTCAGGTGGTTTCAGCCGGGGACGTTCTGGTACGCATTGATCGCAGGCCGTATGAAATCGAACGGGCCAAGGCCGAAGCCGATCTGGAAGCCGCCACTCAGGAAGTGGGCGCATCGTCGGCTGAAGTCAGCGCGGCACAGGCAAAATTGGCGCGGGCCCAGAGCGACCTTGATACGATGCGCATTCAGACCGAGCGCGTCTTTGCCTTGGAAAAGAAAGGGCTGATTGCTGTCTCGCGCGCCGACGATGCGCGCGGGCAATTGGCCGAATCCGAAGCCAATCTGGAAAATGCCAAGGCTGATCTGGAAAAAGCAAAGCAACGCCTTGGGGATGAGGGGCTGGAGAACCCTAAAATTCAACGTGCACTTGCTGCTTTGGCCGATGCAGAGCTGAATCTGGAATGGACAGAATTGCGCGCACCTGCAACGGGCGTGATTTCGAACTTGCTTATTGCCCCCGGGACATATGCCCGCTCGGGTCAGGATCTTTTGACGTTCCTTGATGCAACCGATGTCTGGATCGAAGCCTATTTCACCGAAAACAACCTTGGCCGCGCCGTTGTCGGTTCTCCTGTCGAGGTTGTTCTGGACATGCATCCCGGTCAGATCGTGTCAGGCAAGGTCGAAAGCTTTAGCGCGGCTGTTTCCCTAAGCGGCGCTGATGAACCCGGCCAGCTTGCTAGCCCACCCAGTACCAAGGGATTCCTGCGCGAACCCGAACGGTTCCCGGTTCGGATCGTGTTGCCGGGCTATGAGGCCGGAAACGCCGAAGATGACCTTCGGTTCCAGCTCAACGGGCAAGCGGATGTGATCATGTACCTCAGCGACAATGCGCCTCTGAACTTGGTGGGTCGTACTTATATCCGCTTGGTTTCGATCCTGTCTTATGCGTATTGAAGACAAACACGCAGTACTCCGTTTGGCGCTTGGGGTAACGGGCGTTTTCGCCCTAGGTTTGTTTCTTGGATGGCCGCTGGCGGTTGTCGGCGCGGTGTTCACAGCTCTGTTCCTGCAAGCACCCGCAGCTTTGCCATTGGCCGCGTTTGGGAAGCTCTTCGTGTTTTCCATTGGACTGATGTTCATCTCGTTTTTGCTGTCGTCAGTCTTTGCGCCTTATCCGGTTGTTTTCTTGGTCTTAATGGCGATCGGAATCATACTGTCCTTTACGTGGTCTGTTTCCGGGGCCGGGGTATTGCCGGGTGTCATCGCGCTAATGGGAGCGTTGATGATCCCAAATCTTGTTCTTCAGTCGCAGGATCTGGCGCTGGTATTGGTGTTTTGGATTCCCATGAACCTGTTCTTTGCGGGATTCGTATCCACCCTGATGTTCGTACTTATCCCAGCCGCCCCACCCGCCGAGGCGCAAAAGAAAGCTGTTGCTGATCAGAATTTTGATCCAAACCGGCGCATTTTTAGAATGTCTCTGGTGACAGTGCCGTTTGCGATTGCTTTCTTCCTTTACGGAGCGTCGGCGCTGCTTGTTCTGTTCTTTGTCGCGCTTCTCAGCCAACAGCTAGCAGCGATGCCTGCGGCCGGGAAAACCGTTGCCAAGGCGATGCTGACCGCGAACCTGCTGGGCGCGGCAGTTTCCATCATTTGCTATGAGATCAACGTTATCGCGCCCGTCATTCTGACACCTGTACTGCTGTGCTTTTTCTTTTGCATTGTTCTCGGGGCTCTTGGAAAATCGCAAACTCCGCTGGCTGCGGCAGCAGGATCGGCGATCACAACTGCCTTGATCGTCTACGGTGGATCAGTCGCCCCATTTTCGGATGAAGCGGATGTCAAAAGCATCACGCGCGTGCTGCAGGTCGCAAGTGCCGCATTCTTTGTTATCACAGCGTATGTGGTGGTGGATGAATTCTGGCCCGAACGAAAACAGCGCAACGCGCTTGGTTAGAACGGCTGCACGATATCGGGGCAGCATTTTAACGTGCCTTAGCGTTACGACGGTTTAAACAGGCTCCAGATTACCAAGCAAGTTAGATGTCATATCCGTAACGAAACCGCCGCCATCAATCATGACACCCACGCCTGTCTCGTAGTCGACATTCGATCTGGTAATACCCGAAACTATTTGGTGAAATCAAACTGTATTGAATTCGCTAGTGTTTCTCACTTTGGACATTGGGTCTCCCACAAGTTTCATCTTAAAGGTGAAATTTGATTTCTAGGGTTTCGACAATACCCAACTGGACCGTCGCTTGACGTCCTATGACCTAGGAAACAATCGGAGACAAACTACTTCGCTATTAGTTGGTAAAAAGAAACGCGCCAAATCCATGCTTATCCAGAACTGAGTAAGCTATGACAAATTTCTTACGCATGCTGGCAAGATTCCGCACCGCCAGTAGACCTCCTATCGGTGGATTTAGCATTCTCATGTGTGCTCAGCGAAACCTTAGATCAGCCTATTTTAGTGAACCAGAACCTGCTCCAAAAAGTTCTTCGTCCGTTCGCTCTTCGGATTATTGAAAAAACTCTCGGGATCGTCTTCTTCGATAATCTCACCCGCGTCCATGAAGATCACCCGATCTGCCACTTTGCGTGCGAACCCCATTTCGTGCGTGACGCAAATCATGGTCATCCCTTCCTGAGCCAGTGTCACCATGACGTCCAGAACCTCACCGATCATTTCAGGGTCTAGGGCAGAAGTAGGCTCGTCAAACAACAGGATATCTGGCTTCATGCATAGCGCCCGCGCGATAGCCACGCGCTGTTGCTGGCCGCCGGACAACTGACCGGGATACTTCGGGGCCTGATTGGCGATCTGGACCTTTTCCAGATACATCATCGCGGTCTCTTCAGCCTCGGACTGCGAGATTTTGCGCGCAAGCATCGGAGCCAAGGTACAGTTCTCAAGTATCGTCATATGCGGGAACAGATTGAAGTGCTGAAACACCATGCCGACATCCTGCCGCAGCTTGTCGATATTTGGATCTTCCGCGCTGATTGCGTGGCCGTTAATCTCGATCAGACCGGACTGATGTTCTTCAAGCTGGTTGATCGTGCGGATCATGGTTGATTTGCCCGATCCAGACGGCCCGCAGACTACAATTTTTTCGCCCTTGCTTACGGTCAGGTTTACATTTTTGAGGGCGTGGAAAGACCCGTAGTATTTTTCCACTTTGCTTAGTCTGACGGCTGGTGTTTCGGACATGGCAATCTCCCCTTCAGGTTTTTATTGCGGCTGTAACGATGATCTCGACTTTCAGTACATCCCGCGCCAGACGGGCCTCGCCACAGGCGCGGGCGGGCGCATGGCCCTCGGGCACCCAGGCATCCCAGACGGCGTTCATTTCAGCAAAATCCGCCATATCGCGCAGCCAAACGGTGGCCTGCAGGATTTGTTCGCGGTCCGAGCCCGCCTCGGCCAGCAGGGCATCAACGCGCGACAGACAGTCCTGCGTTTGTTCGGTGACGTTGTCACCCGAACCAACCTGACCGCACAGATAGGCCACGCCATTGTGCTTGACTATCTTCGACATCCGCGCGCCGGTGTGGATACGTTCAATCATTTCAATAGCCCCCGGCCTTTCAGCGCATCGGAAATCTCATCTAGAATGGCCGGATCGTCGATGGCGGCCGGCATCTTGAATTCAACATTGTCGGCAATCTTCTGCATCGTCCCGCGCAAAACCTTGCCAGAGCGCGTTTTCGGCAACCGTTTTACCGGAATGGCGATTTTGAAGGCAGCGACGGCCCCGATCTGTTCCCGCATCAGCGCGACCAGCTCTTTTTCAAGCTCACCCGAATCCCGATCAGCGCCGTCATTAGTCACATAGAACCCCAGCGGCATCTGACCTTTCAAAGCGTCCGCCGCACCAACCACAGCACATTCGGCGATATCGGGATGTGCACCGATCACCTCTTCCATCGCGCCGGTCGACAGGCGGTGCCCGGCCACGTTGATGATGTCATCCGTGCGGGCCATGATGAAGACATAGCCGTCCTCATCAATGATTCCGGCATCCGATGTGGCGTAGTAACCGGGGAATTCGTTCATATACGAGGTCAGGAACCGGTCCGGCGCATTCCACAGCGTCGGAAAGCCCGAGGGCGGCAGCGGCAGTTTACACACGATGTTGCCCAAGGTGCCGGGCGGGACCTCATGGCCTTCATCATCCAACACCTGAATGTCGTAGCCAGGCATTGGCTTGCCGGGTGAGCCATACTTGACTGGGAATTGTCCCAACCCCATAGGGTTGCCCGACATGGCCCAACCGGTTTCAGTCTGCCACCAATGGTCGATCACCGGGCGCTGCAGTTTTTCCTCAGCCCATTGGATCGTTGCCGGGTCCGAGCGTTCGCCGGCAAGAAACAGCGTACGGAACTTGGACAGGTCATACTGTTCGATCAGCTGGCCCTTGGGGTCCTCTTTTTTGATCGCGCGGAATGCGGTTGGCGCGGTGAACAGCGCGGCAACCTCATGGTTTTGAATAACCCGCCAGAACGCACCCGCGTCGGGCGTGACTACCGGCTTACCCTCGTAGACCACAGTGGCGCAGCCATGCAGCAGCGGCCCGTAGCAGATATACGAATGCCCGACGACCCAGCCCACATCGGAAGCGGCCCAGAACACCTCGCCGGGATTGATCCCGTAATGGTGCTCCATCGTCCATTTCAGCGCCACCATGTGCCCGCCATTGTCGCGTACGACGCCTTTGGGCTGGCCGGTGGTTCCCGAGGTGTAGAGGATGTAGAGCGGATCGGTCGCGGTGACCGGCACACATTCCGTGGTGTCCCCTGCGACCTTTGCGGCGCCGACCAGTTCGGCATAGTCCAGATCGCGGCCCGGCATCAGTTCCGCCAGTTTCACGTCGCGTTGCAGGATCAGGCAATGCTCGGGCTTGGTGGTGGCTTCCTCGATGGCTGCGTCCAGCAGCGGTTTGTAGTGCACGACCCGACCCGGCTCGATCCCGCAGGAGGCCGAGATAATCATCTTGGGCGCGGCATCATTGATGCGGGTGGCCAGCTCGTGCGGCGCAAAGCCGCCAAACACGACCGAATGGATCGCCCCCAAACGAGCGCAGGCCAACATCGCAAACACTGCTTGCGGCACCATCGGCATATAGATGACAACGCGATCGCCTTTACCGACGCCATGCGCTCGCATGACCGAGGCCAATGCGCCTACTTCAGCCTGCAGTTCACCAAAGCTGAATGTCTGAACTGTATCGGTGACCGGGCTGTCATAGACCAGCGCCTTGCGGTCACCGTGGCCGGCTTCCACATGGCGGTCGACGCAGTTCCAGCAGGTGTTGCAGGTGGCTCCGGCGAACCAGCGCCCATAGACGCCCATATCCGGATCAAAGACTTTCTCGGCCGGCGTAAACCAGTCGATCTGTTCGGCAGCCTGTCCCCAGAATGCCTCGGGATCGGCTTGCCAGCTGGCATATGCGTCTGCGTAGCTCATGACATCACATAATTCAGGCCGAGGCGGCCACCATCGACATAGATCGTTTCACCGGTGACATAGCTGGCCTTTTTCGAGCACAGGAACGCCACCACATCGCCAATCTCGCGCGCGGTGCCTGCTCGGCCCATTGGCGTGCGAGACATCGCCATCTTATAGGCTTCGGGGTTGGCATTCACGCCCGCCATCATCTCGGTATCAATCGAGCCGGGGCCGACCGCATTAACACGGATGTTTTTCGGAGCCAGCGCCAGCGCAGCAACCTTAGTCAGCTGCATGACCCCGCCTTTCGAGGCACAATAAGCCGGGATCGCCGGGATGGCGACCTGTGCGTTGATCGACGACATGTTCACGATTGCGCCTTCGATGCCCTTCTCGACCATCGTATTCGCAACCCGCTGCATCGCCACAAATACGCCACGCAGGTTGATATCCATCACTCGGTCATAGGCAGCCAGGTCATAATCCAGGAAATTTCCTGGCTTCGCGATACCCGCATTGTTCACCAGCGCCGAGACCGGGCCGTGTTCACCCTCAATCGTGTCGAACATCGCGCTGATGGCGTCCACATCGCCCATATCGCAAACCATTCCAATGCCGCCCACGGTCGCGGCGGCGTCGTAAACGTTGTCCTTAATGTCAACCAGAATGACCTTGTAGCCATCCTCACTCAGCGCCTCGGCGCAGGCCAGCCCAATGCCCTGCGCGGCACCGGTTACAACTGCAATAGGAGTGTCAGCCATCTGCGTTTACCCTTCAAATCCGTAATCTTGCTTTGCCTGTTCGGCAGTGATGAACCCGGCGGCCACATCACCTGCCACCGCGTCACGATCCCTCTGTTCCGGCGCGCCGTAACCGCCGCCACCCGGCAGGCTGAGCTTCAGCCGCTGGCCGTTCTTGACCAGTTGCCGACCTTTAGAGCGCAGCTTTGTCCCATCAGCCAATTCGACCGCACCTGCACCGCCGGCCAGCCCACCGTTGCGCCCGCGCGCGGGATTTTCCACACGATCGAACATAGCGTTGAAGTAGAAATCATAGCCCTCGCGCGGTTCGATCTCGATGGTTTGGCCCAAACCACCGCGCAGAGCCCCTGCCCCACCTGAACCTTCGCGCAAATCCTTGCGCCAGACGGTGATCGGCCCCACATGCTCGGTCGCCTCAACACTCATGGTCGACACACCCGAGGGGAAGGCGGTGGCGCTCAGCCCGTCAAAACCGGGGCGCGCGCCGGTGCCTCCCGAATTGAACATCAGAACCTCGCGGTTCGGCAAACCGCTTTCGGGGTCGGATGCGCGGGCGGAAATCTGAATGTTCCACAGCGCACTTGCGCCTTCAGCCGGAACGGTGTCCGGCATCGCTTTATGCAGCGCGCCTAGCACCACATCCGGCACCAGATGGCCCATGACGTGACGCACCGAAACCGGCGCGGGGCGTTTGGCCGCCAGAATGCAGCCTTCCGGCGCGTTGATGTGGAATGGTTCAAGCGAGCCTGTATTGTTTGGCACCTCGGGCGCAATTGCGCATTTTAGCGCGTAGCAGGCATAGGCGCGGGTATAGACCTCGGGGCAATTCACGCCGAACCGGCTCATACCCGATGTGCCCGCGAAATCCGCCAGCAGCTGATCGCAATCGACGCTGAGGGTTACTTCCATATGCACCGGCACGTCATAGCCATCAACCTGCATTGTCTCGTGATAGGTGCCCGAGGGCACCTTGGCGATCGCTTCCAGCGTCGCCTTGCGGCTGGTTTCAATGACGAAATCCGATAGGGACTGCAGGTCGTCAATGCCGAACTCATCCATCATCGCTTGCAGACGGCGGTCCCCCGCCTCGTTACAAGCCGCCAGCGAGTACATGTCACCTACGGTCTGATCCGGGGTCCGCACGTTCGCGCGGATCATCTCGATCAACAGGGGCTGCACCTGACCGCGTTCGGCAAACTTGGTGATCGGGATCAGCAGACCCTCTTCGAACACCTCATTGCCATCTGGGCAAAAGCCGCGCCCGCCTATGTCGACCACATGCGCGGTGCAGGCGAAGTAGCCGATATGAGCCCCTTTGCGGAACACAGGCGTGACCACGGTGATGTCGTGCAGGTGCCCGGTGCCCAGCCATGGGTCGTTGGTGATGAACACGTCACCGTCAAAGGTGTTCCTCGGCCCGATCCGAGCGGCAAAATGCGTGACACTTTCGACCATAGCGTTCACGTGGCCCGGCGTTCCGGTCACTGCCTGCGCGATCATCCGACCCTCGCGGTCGAACAGCCCCGCCGACAGGTCGCCCGCCTCGCGGACCGAGGTTGAAAAGGCCGTGCGGATCAGCGTTGTGGCCTGTTCTTCGACAACTGCGATCAGGCGGTTCCACATGATCTGATGGTCAATATCCGACGCGCTCATGGGTTAAATCTCCTTCGCCAGCAGCAACAAACTTCCGTCACCCTGCCCCACCGCGCGATAGCCCGAGGTGACAACGGTTGAGGTTTCAGATTCAACTATGATCGCAGGGCCATCGACGGATTTGCCCGGTGTCATGCTGGATCGTTCGACCTCGTGCGCTTCAACGGTTTTGCGCAAGGCGGCGTCAAAGAACTCCCGCGTTCGCGCAATATCCGCGTCCGAGCCGCTGGTGTGGCCGACAACAGGTTCGGCATCCGGCAAAACCGTTGAGACGGTCAGCAGCCAGTTGGTGATCTCAACCGCCAACCCGTCAATGATCCGACCAAAGAGCGTACGGTAGGCGTCTTCGAACGCCTTAAGGATCAGCGAAACATCACTGTCTTCAAATTGCTTGTGCGGCAGCACCACGGGAATTTCCCATCCCTGACCGGAATAACGCATTTGAGCGGTCAGACGGATTTCGGTCTCTGCACCCTTGGCACCTTCGTCGACGAAGGCGCGCGCCTCAGCTTCCATCTCGATCAACGCAGCGTTCACCGCGCCAGCGTGGAAATCGTCCAGACGCTGGAACAGCCCGCGTGTCGCCTCAAAACTGAACGGCGCTTTCAGGAACCCGATGGCCGAACCCACGCCCGCGCCCGGAGGGATTATAAGCGCCTTGATCCCCAGCTTTTCACATTGGCGGCAGGCATGTAGCGGCGCACCTCCGCCAAAGGCGATCATGGTAAAATGTTCGATGTCGCGCCCGTTCTCAACCGTGTGAACCCGCGCGGCATTGGCCATGTTTTCGTCCACGAGTTCGGTGATCCCAAAGGCGGCATCCCCGGCAGAGAGGTTCAGTTTGACAGCAGCTTTTTCGGATTCCGCTGTGTGCAGCGGGATCGCACCGCCAGCGAAATTGTCCGGGTCCAGACGGCCTAGCAGCAGGTTCGCATCCGTCACCGTCGGCTCAGTCCCGCCACGCCCGTAACAGGCCGGTCCGGGTTCCGACGCCGCCGAGCGCGGCCCGACCTGCAGTCGGCCCATGCTGTCAACAGACGCAATCGAGCCGCCCCCTGCCCCGATCTCAACCATCTCGACAACAGGGGTCGACACGGTCATGCCCGAGCCTTTCTTAAACCGATAGGTCCGAGCGACTTCGAACGTGTTGGCAGTCTTAGGGGTACCGTCTTCGATCAGGCAAATCTTGGCGGTGGTCCCGCCCATATCAAAGCTGAGCACCTTATCCAGACCATGTGCGCGCGCAAAATCAGCGGCAAAGATCGCTCCGCCAGCCGGGCCGGATTCCAGCAGGCGCACAGGTTGTTCCGCAGCGGTTTCGACAGAGATCAGACCGCCTCCGGAATGCAGCATAAACACAGGGGCAGTCACGCCTGTGTCAAACAGGCGCGCCACCAGACGGCCCAGATAGTCAGCGACCTGCGGCTGCACGTAGGCGTTCGCGATCACGGTGTTAAACCGAGGCAGTTCCCGCATCTGAGGTGAGATCAACGAGGACAGTGAAATCGACAGGTCGGGCATCGCGTTACGCAGCGCCTCACCCATAGCGACCTCATGCGCGTCATTGGCATAGGCGTGCATCAGACCGATAGCGACCGCTTCGAACCCACCCGCTTTGATCGTATCGACCATGGCGTTGACTTCGGACAGGTCCAGCGCCAGCAGAACTTCTCCGTCCGGGCCCATGCGTTCGTTCAGGGTAAACCGGTCCTGACGCGGCACCAGCGGTTTGGGCAGGTTCAGGTTCAGGTCATATTGCTCAAACCGGTTCTCCGAGCGCATTTCGATTACGTCTCGGAACCCTTCGGTGGTGATGAAGGCGGTCTTGGCACCGCGTCGTTCGATCAACGAATTGGTCACAAGAGTGGTGCCGTGGATGACCTGCCCAATGTTTCCCAGCGCGAGATCGGCCTGATCTGCCGCTTTCACGATCCCGTCCAGAATAGCCTGTTCCGGCTGGCTGTAGTTGGTCAGGACTTTGCAGGTGGACAGACCGCCGGGATGCTGCAGCGCCACATCCGTAAAGGTTCCACCAATGTCGACGCCGACGCGAATATCAATCTTGCTCATGGGACTCTAAAGACTTTTGAGGATTTGGTTGGCCGTGAACGCCGTCTGGTACAGACGGGACATGATCGGGGCCGACGGGACAGTTGAAAGCTCGGTCATGGGCAGCGGCAGCTCCGCCGGGTCCATGCCCGAGATCAGATTGGCCATGCACTCGCCAAAGATCGTGCCGGTGGTGATGCCGCGACCGTTATAGCCGATGGGGGTCAGCAGGTTCGGGGCCAGTTGATAGATGCGCGGCAAGTGGTCCGGGGTCATAGCGATCTGGCCATGCCAGGCCTCTTCGAATTCGACCAGACCCAGTTCGGGATACAGGCGGGCAAGGTTCTTTTTGGCCCAGCGATGCGACAAGCCACGACCGACCGATCCGACAACCGTTCCCATGGACCCGATCACAAGGCGATCATAGGCATCGCGCCGAATGCTGAACATGATCTGACCCGTGTCCCAGATGCCCTGACGACCGGGAAGAATATGCGACATGTCCGCTTTCAGCGGCTTCGTCGCCAACTGAAAGTAGTGGATCATGGTGAAGACGCGGTTCAGGTCCGGCCACAGAGTGTCGCTATACGCATTTGTGCCCAGTACGACGTATTTCGCGCGGACCGTCCCCTTGTCGGTTTCGACCACCCACATCTCGCCATCCCGGCGCAGTTTGGTGGCGCGGACACCGGTACTGATTTCGGCACCTGCACCCTTTGCAGCGCGCGCTAGACCCCGGCAATAGCCCATCGGATTGATGGTACCTGCGCGGTGGTCCAGCAGACCACCGTAGAACGCGCTGGTTCCGGTTTTTTCGACCATTTCTTCGGCAGACAGCAAATCAACCGGCTCGCCCAGACGTTCCCACTCGGCGTGGCGCGCTTTCAGGTCCTCGAATCCGGACGGGGCGTGGGCGGCGTGAATGGTTCCTGTCTTGGTGACCTCACAGCGGATCTGATGCTTTTCGATCAGGTCGAATACCTGCGCGGGACCTTCGCCGAAACGCTTTACAAAGCGCGGCCCGTAGGTATCACCCAGTTTCTTGCGAACGGCCGCAGGCGGGTGCCAGACACCGGCATTGACCAAGCCAACATTGCGGCCCGAACCACCAAAGCCGATATGCTTGGCCTCAAGCACGTGTGCGCTCAACCCCTGTTCTGCACAATGAAGCGCCGTCGAAAGACCGGTGAATCCACCGCCGATGATCGCGACATCCGTTTCAGCGTCACCGGTCATCGGGTTGCGAAGATCCGGTTCCTCCGCGGACATATCCCAAAGAGAAATTGGGCTGTCTGTTCTCATGCGCGGGCACCCTCTTTTCTGAACTACGAATACGCCATGCAATCGGGCGATTCCTGTTTACCTACGTTGCAATGAACTTAACTTTGTGTCAATATATGAAAAAAGTGTTTTAAATAACGGAACAAATGATATGACCCAACTTAAGAAAACAGCCGCCCAGATGGTTCAGGAATCACGTGATCGCATCGAAGAGATCGAAACAGCGGACCTGATCGCAATGGTCGGCGACCCCAATGTGGTGATCGTTGATATCCGTGATGTGCGTGAGCGTCAGCGTACCGGGTACATCCCCGGCAGCTTCCACGCCCCGCGCGGCATGATCGAGTTTTGGGTCGATCCCGCAAGCCCTTATCACAAAGACATTTTTGCGCAGGAAGACAAAAAATATGTCTTCCATTGTGCCTCGGGCTGGCGCTCGGCCATTACTGTCGCAACCTTGCAAGACATGGGCTTTGAAGCTGCGCACCTTAAGGAAGGCTTCGGCACCTGGGAAAAATCCGGTGGGCCAGTCGAGAAAAAAGACTTAGACTGCGCAGGAGCTAAGCCTTAAAGTTGGCGAAGCTTCTGCGTTACACCTTCTGCAGCGTGATGAACCAACATACCTAGCCGTTCTTCTCCGCCTTCGCTTAGATTGATATCAGGTAGCGAAATACCAAGAGCGGCAACGGCCTCTCCATCAGGCAAAAGGATTGGCGCGCCGAAGCTTAAAATGCGATCACGGAATTCTCCGCGGTCAAAAGCATAACCCCGCTTACGCGTTTCGTCGACATCTGCGCTTACTTCGTCCAAACTTGTCAGTGTTTTGTCAGTATATCGCGCCAATTGACCATCTAACTTATCACGCAGTTGCTCAAAGTTGCTAGATAAAATAGCCTTTCCAGTACCCACACAGTGGATGGGGGCGCTGCCTCCAACTGGGTTCCAGGACCGGATCGGCTTCAGGCTTTCAACTTTATCTATATAAATGACGTTCAAGCCTTCTGGAACGGCCAAGTAAATAGCTTCACCCGTCTCCTGGCTTAGGTATGCCATCTCAGGCGCAGCGACGGCCCGCAAGTTCAGATTTTCGACTGAACTGCGTCCAACCTGCCAAGTCTTCAAGGTTGCGGCATATGTCTTGTCGTCTAAGTGCTTCACATACCCGAGCGTCATAAGTGTCTGCAAAAGCCGAAACGTATTTGATTTCGTCAGCTCCAGATCCCGCGACAACTCGGTAACACCTTTGCTACCTTGGGACGCCGCCAGATTTTCGAGAATGGCCAGTCCCTTCGACAGAGTGGAATCCACTTTGGGTGCTTTTGGTGTTTCGCTCAATGCTCTTTCCTTCCACGCTACCTGTTCTGTATAGCAGAACGCGAAACAGCTTCAAATACAGGTTGCTCATGAACAGTCAGTTCGGGAACGTCCCCTTCGAAGCGCCGCATGTCCACCATCGTTGAATGCGATGCCGGACTTTGTGTCAGACTCGACGTCCGCAAATCATGGGTCAAAGTGTTTGGGTTACCGTGTCGGTCTCGCTGCTGTGGAGCGTTGTAGTCAGGATCATACCAGGCTCCAGTCCACAAAAAGACGCAACCCTTCATAATATCGGGCGTAACACGGGCCCCAGCCAAACAACGGCCCCGGCCATTGAATAATTCAACGACATCGCCATCCGAGATGCCCCGGTCAGCCGCGTCATCAGGATGGATCAAAACCGGTTCCCGCCCCTGCACCTTTAGGCTGAGGCTATATTCGCCATTGTCTAGCTGCGAATGCAGCCGGGTGCCCGGCTGGCCCGAAAGCAGATACAGACTATGTGTGGCCGCTACGGTGTCACGCGGCTCCAACCACGTCGGATGTCCGTGGCAATCGCCCAACTGAAAGCCCGAAATGCGGTCAGAGTATATTTCTATGCGGCCACTGGGCGTCGGCAATGGGTTCGCATCCGGGTCCTGTCTAAAATCGGCCAAAAAAACTTGCGCCGGTGAGGGATCGCGCACTTCCACCACATCGCCTTGGATAAAAGCTTCCCAAGCCGGTAAGTGCTCTCCGCTTCTAAGTGCTGCCTCTTGTGTCTGTGCCCAGATTCGGCGCAACCAACCGTCCTGGCCCAACCCTTCGGTGAACTGATCCGCGTTACCCAGGCGCCGAGAGAGTTCGGTATAAATGTCAAACTCGATCCGGGCGTCCCCGCGCGGTTTCGTACTGGCGGGCATGGGCACCAGAGCGTTGTCCGATTTACCGCCACCGATATCCGTGCGCTCCTGTGGTGCGGCCACCGGCAGAACAATATCCGCGTGTCGCGCAGTAGCGGTCCAGTTCAGTTCATTCACAATTATAGTTTCAGGTCTTTGAAACGCGTCGTGAAGTCGCCGCAGGTCCTGATGGTGGTGGAACGGATTCCCTCCGGCCCACCAAATCATTCTGATATCAGGGAAGACGCGGTCTTCACCATTGTATTTGTATGCACCACCCGGGTTCAGAAGCATTTCTGAAATCATCGCCACTGGGATGAAATCCGAAACCGAATTCTTGCCTTGCGGCAATCCTCCCCAGCGGAACGGCCGCTCGATATTGCCGATATTGGCATTGACACCGTAGCCGACGATGTAACCGCCCCCCGGAAGCCCAATCTGCCCGAGCATCGCGGCCAAGGTAACCGTCATCCACAAAGGCTGTTCACCGTAGTCTGCGCGCTGGAGCGCTGCGGCACAGGCAACCATTGTACGACCCGCGGCCATTTCCCGCGCCAAAGAGGAAATGCGCTCGGCGGAAATGCCCGAGATAGACGCCGCCCAACCGGCGGATTTTTTGATCCCATCATCCTCGCCCCGCAGATAGGCGGCAAACTTGTCGAAACCGACCGTATAGCGGTCAAGGAAACCCCGGTCATGCAGGCCTTCGGTCAGCAACGTATGCGCCAGCCCCATCATTACGGCCGTGTCTGTGCCGGGTTTGGGCGGCAGCCACTCAGCCCCGATCTCGTCCGCAGCATCTCTTTTTAACGGGCTGAAGTTCACGAATTTCACGCCCTTCGCGGCACAGGCTTTCAGGTTATCCATCATCCTGTGCCGCGCCACACCGCCATCGCTGACCTGCGTATTGCGCGTCGCCATACCACCGAACATCACCACCAAATCGGAATGCTCGGCGACCACGGGCCATCGGGTTGCCTGCGCAACATGCGTCCGAAAAGGCCCGACAATATGAGGCATCAGAACCAAGGCAGCGTTGTAGCTGTAATTGCCTTCCGAGCGGACAAATCCCCCCTGGGTGTTCAGAAAGCGCTTGAGCTGGCTTTGCGCATGATGGAAGCGCCCTGCGCTGGACCACCCGTACGAACCGCCAAAGATCGCTTCGTTGCCGTAAGACTCCCGAACGCGGGTCAGTTCCGAGGCTATCAGGTCCAGCGCGTCGTCCCAGCTGACTTCGACAAAGCTGTCGCGCCCGCGCGTGCCTTCACCCTCCAGCCAGCCACGACGGACCGCCGGGCGCAGCACGCGTGCGCGCCCGTTCAGGCTTGAAGCAATATTGCGGTTGATGTCTGAAGGATTCGGGTCGTTCGGATGCGGGTGAACCGCTATGAGTTTACCGCCTTTGGTTTCGGAAATACCAGTCCCCCAATGATTTCCTGTCAAGGTCCGGGAAGTGTCTGCGTTCACGTCTTTGTTCCGGTATGAAAAACTCTCTTTCCATATATTGACACAAAAATACGAGGCTGTCATCATGCTGATCAACATAGAGGGCACAAAAGTGCAGGACACTCCATTCAACGTATCCGACTGCCTTGTGCAGGACGGACGCCCCGATCGTGTTGAGGGGCGCCACGTAAATATGCCGATCGAACTCGGCTCGACAATGGTGTTTGACACGTTGTCCGAGTTTGAAGCGGCCCGCGACGCGCGCTACGGAAGCGGAACCCTATACTACGGGCGCTACGGCAATGCAGCCACTCACAAACTGGAACAAGCGCTCGCACGGCTGGAGGAGGCTGGGGCTGTTACCCTGACCTCCTCCGGTGTGGCGGCTATCACCACGACGCTCATGGCGTTGGCCCGCCCCGGCACGCATGTGCTGGTGGCCGACAACGTGTATGGCAACACCCGTGTCTTTTGTGACGGACTGTTGACCCAGCAAGGGGTTGAGATTGAGTATTTCGATCCAATGATCGGCAGCGCAATCAGCGATCTGATCCGCACGGAAACTGCGGCGATCATGTTTGAAAGCCCCGGATCGGGAACCTTCGAGATGCCCGATATCCGGGCCATCGCAGCCGCGGCAAAATCGGCAAATGTACCGACGGTACTGGACAATACCTGGGGAACACCCGTTTTCAGCCAGCCACTGTCGTGGGGTGTCGATATCGTTGTCTATTCAGGCAGCAAATACATCTCGGGCCATTCCGATTGCATGCTTGGGATCACTGCAAGTAACGCGGCCTACGGCAAGATTGTCCGCAAGGCAGTTATGCAGATCGGCGACAAAACCGGCGGTCAAGAAATATTGCTGGCCCTACGCGGCCTCAGAACCCTAAAGTTGCGGATGGATCATTTCAACGCCGCCGGTCTTGAGATGGCCAAGTGGTTTGCTGAACAGCCACAAGTGAAAACCGTTTTGCACCCGGCGCTGCCTTCTTGCCCCGGTCACGAGAACTGGGCGCGGGACTTTACCGGTGCGGCCGGTCTGTTTGGTGTGGTGTTCCACACGACAAGCGAAAGCGCGGTGCGCAAGTTTGTCGAGGCGCTGCACCATTTCGGCATCGGCGTAAGCTGGGGTGGGTTCGAAAGCCTTGTCTTGCCCGTCACACCAGTTCGCACCGCGACCAAATGGTCGGAACCCGGCCAGCTCGTCCGCTTCAATATCGGGTTGGAGGATCTTGAAAGTTTGAAATCGGATCTCGCCAACGCCCTTCCCCTGCTTGACCAATAAGGAATCAGGATGCTCAACAAGATCGACCATTTTGCCATCGGTGCCGATACATTGGCGCAGGGCGTGTCCGCGATGAAAGACGCATTGGGTGTCGAAGTCCCGCAAGGGTCCAAACACGACGCGATGAGCACGCATAACTGCGTCATGCAGGCGGGTAACGAGAGCTTTTTCGAACTGATTGCAATCGACCCCGAGGCAGCGGATCCGGGCCGCGTCCGCTGGTTCACTCTGGACGACCCAGCCACTCAGGCCCGCCTGAAAGAGCGCCCGCGCGCCCTGTGCTGGGTGGTCAATACCGACGATCTGGACGCCGTCATCGCCGCAAGCCCGGTTGATCTGGGCGAAGTAGTTCATTTCCAGCGCGGCGACCGCACTTGGCGCCTGACGGTCCCAAAAGACGGACATCTGCCGGAAAACGGTCTGCTACCGGCATTCATCGAATGGTCCCCCGGCCCGCACCCGTCAACGGGTCAGCAGAACCTGAGCGTGACGCTCTCGAAGGTGCAGGTACAAACGCCTAATGCCGCACGTCTGAAGGACATGTTTGAGAAACTTCAAATCTCGCATCTGGCAGAGATTTCCAAGGGCCCCACTGCGCTATCCTTTTTTCTGGAAAGCCCAAATGGAACGGTAACGCTCGACTAAGAAAGAGGTGCCTTATGGCGATCCCATCGGTCAATCTGAGGCAAAAACCGGTTGTTACTGGTTTCTTTGACCCGGGGTCTAACACGATCACATATGTCGTGCGCGACCCCGGTTCGACAGCCTGCGCCATTGTCGATCCGGTGATGGAATTCGACCTTGCAGCGGGCCGCCTGACCTTTGAAAGCGCTGATCAGGTCATCGCCTATATTCGCGAGAACGATCTGACCCTTGAATGGATCATTGAAACCCATGTCCATGCCGACCACCTGTCAGCCGCGCCTTACCTGCAGCAGGAGCTGGGCGGCAAGATCGGCATAGGCGAGCATGTGCAAACCGTTCAGGACACCTTTGGCAAGATCTTCAACGAAGGGACAAAGTTCCAGCGCGACGGCTCGCAGTTTGACGCGCTTTTTGCGGATGGCGAAGCGTATCAGCTGGGCGGCATGTCCTGCTTTGCGTTGCACACACCGGGTCACACACCGGCCTGTATGGTCCATGTGATCGGTGACGCCGTTTTTGTCGGCGACACATTGTTCATGCCGGACGGAGGATCAGCCCGCGCCGACTTCCCAGGCGGCGATGCCGGGCAGCTTTATGACTCGATCCAGCGGGTTCTTTCGCTGCCTGACGAGATGCGGCTTTTCATCTGCCACGATTACGGCCCCGGAGGGCGCGCGATTTCATGGGAAACCACCATTGGCGAGCAAAAGGCCAAGAACATCCATGTTGGCGGCGGCAAATCGCGGGAAGAATTCATCAAGTTCCGCACGGAGCGCGACGCGCAGCTGGCCGTCCCAAAACTCATCCTGCCTTCGCTTCAGGTGAACATGCGCGCCGGTGAGGTGCCCGAGGACGGTGAGGGGAACATGATGCTCAAGACCCCCATCAACAAGCTTTAACTCCCAAACCACCACTCACATAAAAAACAAACCGCCCATCTGATTCTAGATGGGCGGTTGCTTTTGCAGGAACGGATTTCAAAGGGGAGGTTGGGGAGATTACCGCTCTGCAACTTTCATGCGCCGCTTGAGGTATTCGCCGTACTGGCCAAGGCCAAACAGGAAGACCCAGTAGATCGCGGCGACAAAGGCCAGCACCTCGATGTAATATGGCGCCCATTCACCGGTCCCGAAGGCCGCATTGGCGGAGGCGAGCACATCAAAGAACCCGATGATGATCACGATCGCGGTTTCCTTGAAGGTCACAACTACGTTGTTGACTGTGGCAGGCAGCGCGTGACGGAACACCTGCGGCAGCACAATGCGCCCCAGAATCTGCCAATAGGTCAGACCCAGCGCCTTTCCCGCTTCGAACTGCCCCTTGGTGATGGCCTGAAAACCACCACGCAGCACTTCGGCCTGATAGCAAGCGAAGAACAAGCCAAAAGCAATGATCACGCGCCAGATCTTATCCCCTTCCAGCCAGCTTGGCAGCAAGATTGGGATCACCACTGCGGCTGTGAAGAGAGTCGTTAGCAACGGTAGGGAGCGGATCGTGTCGATCACCAATGAGGCAAAGCCGCGCACGACGGGCATCTCGGACCGGCGCATCAGCGCCAGACCCAGTCCCATCGGCATGCCGATCAAAACAACGCTGGAGAACAGGAACAGCGTCAGCGCCAAACCGCCCCACTGGTCAGTGGTAACCTGCGGCAGACCCAACAGGCTGCCCTCCATCAACAGGAAGTAGGTGGCGAAGCCCACGATCCAGATGGTCGACAGGCGCTTGGCCGACCAGGTCCAAGGGAAACACGAAATGATAACCGTGCCGATAATCGCCAGACAGGCTAAGGCCGACCGCCAGTGTTCGTCATACGGGTAAAGACCAAACAGGATCAGCCGGTGCCGGGCATCGATGACCGACCAGCACGCCCCGCCATGGCCGCATTCCGCGACATTATCCGCGCTCCACACCGCGTGGAAAACACCCCAGCTGAGCGCTTGCCAGACCAGCCATGCGAGGCCTGCAAAGACAACAACCGTGATGATCGAATCCGTCGGTGTGGCGAACGAACGGCGACGGAATTTCTCCCAGTCGAATTTCTTGTTAAGTACCGCGTCAGCCATATCAATGCGCCTTCAGTTTGAGGCTTTCGTTCAGCCAGTTGATGAACTGAGCAATCGAGAAATTGACTAGTAGGAAAGCGCCCATGAGGATGGCGATCAGTTCCAGCGTCTGCCCGGACTGCGTGATCGAAGTAGAGACGATGTAGAACAGATCAGAGAACCCGATGGCAACACCGATGGTTGTGGCTTTCATGATGAAAATCCACTGGTTGCCAAGCGGCGGAATAATCGTCCGCAGCGCCATGGGCATCTTGATCCGCGCCCAGATCGCACGCGGGGTCAGCCCCAACGCCTCACCGGCCTCGATCAGGCCTTTGGGCACTTCGGCAAGGCCACCGCGCACAACCTCGGCGATATAGGCCGAGCCATACAGCGTGATGGCGATAATCATGACCAGCAGCTCGGGTGAGATCGTCAAACCGCCCTCAAACCGCAGACCCTTCAGCGCAGGCCAGGAAATCGCGCCCTCACCCGCCGGAACCGTCAGCCCGGTTGCGACCAGGACCATCAAAAAGGTCAGACCGATCAGCGCTAACACGATCTTGGCAAAGCTGATCTTCATCCGTGACAGGAAGAATGCTGCAGCGATCAGAACCAATACCATGATAAAGGCAACGGTAAGCGACACATTGAGCAGCGGAACCATCAGCCCGCGATTGGACAGAAAAATCGCTTCGCCAAGGTTCATCGCCTGCCGAGGCCCCGGTAAGTGAATCACAACGGCGTACCAGAAGATACCTTGCAGGATCAGCGGAATGTTCCGGAAAGTCTGGATATAGACCGTCGCAGCGGTTTTCAGTGCCGGGTTCCGCGCATCGCGGAATGTCCCGATAAGAAACCCAAAGACCGTGGATAGCACAATTGTCAGAAAGCCCAGGAAAACAGTGTTCAGGAACCCTATAGTCAGGGTCCGGGCGTAGCTGTCGTTGATATCCCGGTCTATCAATGAGAAAGAATAGGACCAGCCGGTTGACCGTTCAAGGAACCCAAAGCCGCTGGCAAGACCCAGCGCATTCAGATTGACCTTGGCACTTTGGATGGCGCTGATGACGACAAGCGCAGAAAATACGATCAGCGCACTTTGAATGATCAATTTGCGCCTGTTGGCGCGCGCCTTCAGTTCGGATGCGTCCATGGCTCTTTATCTTCTGATTTTAGGGGAGGATGCGGGGCCGCAACATCGTGCGGCCCCGAGGCTAAGTCAGTGCTTAGTCAAGCTGCGGGGCGTACAGAACGCCACCGTGGCTCCAGAGGTTGTTCAGACCTCGCTCCAGTTTGTACGGGCTGTTGTCACCAAGGTTGCGATGGTAAATCTCACCATAGTTGCCTACGGCTGCGATCATCTCTTTGGCCCATGTGTCACGAATGCCCAGACGCTCACCCATGCCCGGCTCTGCACCCAACAGGCGCGCGATTTTCGGGTTGGGCGGGTTGGTTGCCATTTCCTCAACATTTTCTGAGGTGATGCCTTCTTCTTCGGCAATCAGCAGAGCGGCCAGCATCCAATTGGTGAAGTCGACAAAGTCTTCATCCCCCTGACGCATCGCGGCCGAGATCGGCTCATTCGACAGTTGATCGTTTAGGATCACATGTGCGTCGGGGTTTTCGATCTCGGTAGCACGCAGAACCGCCAGGAATGGACCCCAGGCGACAAAACTGTCACAGCGGTTGGCCAGATAAGCCGCACGCAGTTCCGATGCTTTTTCATAGCTGACCATTGTGTGTTCAACGCCAAGGCTTTGCAGGTAGTTAGCTGCAATACGCTCGATCGTGGTGCCAGCTTCAACACAAATTGTGCCGCCTTCCAGATCTTTAGCTTCTGTGATCCCAAGATTGCCGTGCGCCATGAACTGCGCGCCGCCAAAGAAGTAGGGGATCGAGAATTGAAGACCCAGCTCAGTGTCACGGCCCATGGTCCAGCCAGTGGCTTTAATGATGACATCCACATCACCCGATTGCAGTGCGGGGAAACGCTGCGCCCAGCTTAGCGGGACGATCTTTGCCTTTTCCGGGTCGCCCAGCAGCGCTGTCGTCATCGCGCGGCAAAGATCGATATCCAGGCCTTTCCACTCGTTTTTGTCATTCACTTCGACAAAACCGAAATAGGAACCGTTGTGGCCCGAGCACAACAAGGTGCCGCGGTCCTGGATTGCTTTGATGGTGGGGCTTTCTGCCATCGCCAGGCTTGGGAATGTGAGCCCTGCGGCAACGGCCAATCCTGCCGCTAAACCTTTGACTTGCATTTTCGTAACTCCGCTGTTGTTCTATATTTCGGCACATATGTGTCGGTATAGAGAATGTACAACTTGTCGCAGCGAGTCAATAGTTTCGAGTGTAAGACTCATCTTTTGTCAGTACAGCTATGGTTAGACTGCTCAGAATTCAGGCGCTTGGTAGGTCTTCTTTTGATGGATCGAAGATTTCTTGATAGTCACCAGCACTTCTTTGACAGTCTCCGGGTCCAACGCGGCGGTCACTTCATCGAACAACATGACATCCGGGTTCATTGCCAATGATCTTGCAATCGCAAACCTTTGTTGCTGACCTCCTGACAACTCTTCAGGATAGCTGCTTTCCTTGCCTTCAAGCCGCACTTTTTTCAGGGGGCTGGGTCAAAACCAGGCCGATTTTGCGGTGACATACGCAGCAAGACGATTGGTCTTTCTGCGAGTTTCAAGACCATCGCCCGCCGCGCTACAGCCAGTCCACATCCCCAAGGAATATGTAGCCGGCACCATAGATTGTCTTGATCAGGCGAGGGTTTTTTGGGTCTTCACCCAACTTTGTACGCAAACGGGAAATTCTGACATCCATGGCCCTGTCAAAACTTTCACCCGCCGCTCCGCCTAACGCTTCTTGCATTTGGGCGCGGCTTATCAGCCTTTTTGGGCTTTCCAGAAACAGCCGTAGAACCTCACCCTCGGCGTGGCTGAACGGGGTTTCTTGCCCAGTTTTGTTCTCAAGGATGTAACGGTCGAAATACGCCGTCCATCCGTTAAACCGTGCTGCGTCCGACTGTGTGGCCTGGGATCGTGGCGACCGCAGCCTTGCCCGGACGCGTGCAACGACTTCTGCCGGATCAAAGGGCTTAGTGATATAGTCATCCGCGCCAAGCTCCAGCCCTGTTACTCGATCCTGCACTTGCGCCCGGCCGGAAATGATAATCACCGCCGCACCCTGTTCCAGCGCAAGCCTGTGAACCAACGCAAGGCCATCGGTATCGGGCAAGGACAAATCCACAAGACAGACATCCGGCGTGACACGTTTCAGCGACGCCTCAAATTCGCGGGCCCGTGAAAAACTCTGAGTCTTGAACCCCGCATCTTCGAGCGCTTCAGTTAAAATCCGGCGGATCTCGGGTTCGTCATCGACGATTGTAACCAAAGGTTGAGTCATCACGCAGCCTCCGAGCGGATCAGGGCGGACAATTGAGCCCTCGTAAAGGGTTTACGCAGAACCGGCGCAAGCGTCAGCGCCTTTCGATGCAAGGGGTCGGAGTAAGGTAAGGACGTCATCAGGATACATGGCAACTTGGCCTTTAACCGATCCAGCAAATCCAACCCGGTGCCTTCACCTTCAAGACGAATATCAGAAAGCACCAGCACGATATCCTCGATATCTGACGCAAGCGCCAGGGCTTCATCCACCGATGTCGCCTCGATCACCGAAAAACCAAGATCAACCAGCATGTCACGGAACTGACTGCGCAGGTCGTCACTGTCTTCGACCAAAAGAACCATACCTTCCTGAACAGGTGGCGCCGGTCGATAGGGCAATCGCAAAACAACCGAAGCCCCCGACGGAGTATTGCGCAAGATCAGATCACCACCGGCCAGTTTCACCGTGTCATACACCATCGGCAAACCCAGACCTGACCCTTCGCTGCCCTTGGTGGTAAAAAACGGGTTCAATGCTTTCTTCAAGGCATCGGCAGAGAACCCCGGACCAGTGTCCGACACTGTGACTTCGACCCAAATCGAACCCACTGTATGGGCGCTGATCGTAATCTGACCCGTTTCGCCACACGCATCTCTCGCATTGAGAACAAGATTCAGTAGCGCATCCTGCAGCATTCCGGGATCCAGCATCAAAGCTTCGTCCGGAAGAGTGTTTACCACCGACAAACCGACCCCTCGCGGCAAAGAGGGTGACGCCAGAATGCGCAGGTCTTCTAGTAAACCACGCATATCGGTCGCCTTTGGCTGAGGTGTCCGGCTACCCGTCATATCGGCGATACGGTTGAGCAGTTGCCCACCCCGCCGGGCAGTCTGTTGTGTCGCTGCCACCAATTCGCGCGCAGGTTCCGGCAGATCCATCTTGTCCAACCGGGATTGCATTCCAAGGATGATCGTCAACAGGTTGGAAAAGTCATGCGCCAGCCCGCTTGTCATTTGTGCGGCCATGGCCCGTCTGCGTGTCTGCTGCAGAGCAACCCGCGCCTGTGTCTCTTCAGTAATGTCGACTGACATGACATAGACGCCGCCCACACTGTCTGGCGTAAAGGACACGCGGATACGTCTGGATCCCTGATCTTCGGTGAATTCAAAAACCGAGGTTTCACCCTCATAGGCTTTTTTAAGGTGCGGCTGGACACGCGCGTAAGAGGCCGCGCCCAATGCCCGTTCGATATGCATTCCCAAAATCTCGGATGGGCGTCCGGGCATGACGGAATTAAGCCGTCGGTTGGAATAATCGTACCGCCCCTCGGCATCCAAATGCGCGATATGAGCTGGCATCATCTCGGTCGTCATGCGCGTGCGGGCTTCGATCTCGGTCAACTGACGCTTGGCCTCTTCCAAAGCTGCGTTTGTCGCCGCCAGTTTTCGATTGGTTGCGGACAGCTCTTCAGCGCGGTCCAGAAGCTGACTGGACAGCTCAACCGATCGGGCACGCAGCAATGCCTCAGCCTGTTTAGTATTGGTTATGTCTGTATAAACGGCCACCCAGCCGCCATTTGGCAATGGGGCGCCTTCAACGGAAATAACCTGACCATTAGAACGTACCCGCTCCAGGTAATGTGGCTCGAATGTCAGTGCCTGAGCGACGCGCGTTTCGACAATTTCCACGACACTGGCGTCATCTCCATACTCGCCGTTTTCAGCAAGGTATTGGATTGTATCGCGAAACAGCGAACCGGGTTCGACAAGGTGATCAGGCAGGTTAAACATGGCCTGGAACGGGCGATTGCTGACAACCAGCCGTAACTGATTGTCATAAATAGACAAACCCTGCCCAATAAGGTTAAGGCCCGCGGTTGTCATAGTCTTGATTTGTTCTTCAGTAATGTTCAAATCCGCCCTCCGCACCCCTCATGCGTAACACCGGAATTATCGCAGGTGTAGGGGGGTTCGGCGTGACAGGTTGGGTGAACTTCAAAACCGGTCTTTCGACATAGGCCCATCTGGCGTGATCGAGTGAAGGGACAAAGTATGGTCCATATTTCGCATCCGATGGCGCAACATAAGGCGCGTCAGGCGTGCAAGTTCAGTCCCGTATTCTGGCTTTTCAGCGACGTTCTCCATCTCTCCCTGAGCAGCGTGATCAAACAGCATGGGCGCCACGTCCGCGGCGAATTCAACCAGTGTAAACCGGGTGTCGCGCAGTATTCCAAGGCATGAGTCGCTGTGGCCGGTTCCCAGTTCTCTCTGCCAGATGGTTGGTCTTTCTGGTTGGGAAAAATCCAATTCGCTGAACGTATAGCTGCGCCAATCATCCGGGACCTGCCCGTGCAGGACCGGCATAAGGGATCGCCCGTCCATCGAGTTTGGGATCGTTTGTCCAACCCACTCCAGAATGGTTGGGGTGATATCTATGGACTCGGTTGGTTCTGATACAACCGCGCCTGCCCGAGCCTGATTTCCAGGTAAGCGGATCATCAGAGGCGTGTGGTAGGCCGCATCATAGACAGTCATTTTGCCCCAACTATGTCGGTCCCCCAGCATCTCACCGTGATCGGCGGTGATGACTACCAAAGTGTCGTCGTACTGGCCGCTGTCCTTGAGAAACCGGAGAACACGACCCACGTGATGATCCACCTCGGTAGCCAGCCCCAGGTACACGGCTCTTAGCGTCTGGATGTTCTCGGGTGTCGGGTCGACCTGGTCGAAACCCAAAACAAAATCGGCAGGTGTCTGTTTGGCCATCGTCGGCCCAAAGAAAGGATGCAAAGCCCGCTCGCTGTCTGCGTCGGCAAAGCCAACAGGCCGGGGCAAAGCCGTCGGATCATACATGTTGTTATAAGGCGCGGGGGCCACCAGCGGCGGATGTGGTCGGATATAGGTCAAGTGTGCGAACCAACACTCACCTACGCGCGACGCCATGCTGTTCAGGAATACGTCTGTCAGGAACGCGGTATCACTGTCTTGGGCCTCGTACATGGCTGGGTCATTAAGGCGGGCTTTGCTTGCGTCTGGGGCTACGGGTTTATGGACGTCCCAGTAATCGTCGAATTCATAACCCTTTTGCAAAAGATGGGATCGCCAAGGGTAAGATTCCTCCAACCGCATTTCGACAACTTCTTCGAACCCGGACATCGGGTTTTCATAGGATCGCAAGATCGGGTCATTGGGGTCGTGAACCCTTGGGTCTGCCGTAGTGTCGGTATAGCCGAACAGCAACGGCACGTACCCAGCCTTTCTCACCTCGGTGGCAATGTTTGGTGTGTCATGCCGCAAAGGCGTTCCATTGCGCACTGAACGATGGTTCATCGCGTATTGGCCTGTCAAAATCGACGCTCTGGACGGTCCGCACGGATTCGTCACGGAATAATGGCGGTCAAATGTAACGGCATCCGTCATGAACTCCCGCAGATTCGGCAAGTCGACATGCGCGGCCAACGCTCCGTTCAGACAATCGGCCCGCAATTGATCTATGATGATGAACAGGGCATTTCCCGCGCGCCGCATTCCATTCTCCATGATTCCGTAGACGTGGGTCCGGGCAAACTCTGTCTTGGTTCGCGGTCGCGAGCAACAAGATTGTCGCGCGGAAATCCAAACGCCCCTTGCCCGGCCCTAAGCAAGTTCATGGCCCTGACAAACAAGGCCAAAGGAACCGACGCGAACGCGCTGTTGTTAAGCCACATTCCCCGGTTGGCCTGCAAAAATGCATTGCAGCGCAACGCGGTTTCACATCACATACGCCCATGACACAACCAGCGATTCAATCTGAATGGAACGCCGACGGCGTTTACCTCAAGGTTTCAGGTGAATTGGTGACGCAGTCCCTCAGCAGCGTTGAAAACGCTTTTTCTTCTTTCAAACCTGACGGGACCTCGGTCGTGCTGGATTTGACGAATGTGCAGGCCCTGGACACCGGCGGCGCCTGGCTTGTCGCCGACCTTGCGCGCCGTGTTCAGGCAACGGGGGCAGATGTTCAGTTTCAGGGTGTGACACCTGCATATTCCGACCTGATTGACACGGTTTCCAAAAACATCCCCGACGAACCGGGCGCCGCAACACATCACCGCAACTTTGCCGACTGGGTTGAGAGTATTGGCAAACGAACGGTTGGAGGCTGGAACGACAGCCTGTCGATTCTGGGGTTTCTGGGCCTGACCTTGCATCGTCTGTTCAGAACTGTCCTGATGCCGCGCCGGCTGCGCCGTGCCGCATTGGTGTCGCAGATGGAGGAGGTCGGATTCAAGGCGATCCCGATTGTGGCCTTGATGGGTTTTCTGATCGGCGTTGTTCTGGCTTTTCAAGGCGCAACGCAGCTCAAGCAGTTTGGCGCCGAAATTTTTGTCGTCGAACTGATCTCAATCTCAGTCCTGCGGGAATTGGGTGTTCTGCTGACGGCCATTATTGTGGCGGGTCGGTCTGGATCGGCATTCACGGCCTCGATAGGTTCGATGAAAGTGCAGGAAGAGATTGACGCGATGCGAACCTTGGGGTTGGATCCCATCGAAGTACTGGTGATCCCTCGCGTTGTCGCCCTACTGATCATGCTGCCGATCCTGGGCTTCATAGCTGACATGGCCGCCCTGTTTGGCGGAGGGTTGATGAGCTGGATCGACCTTGATGTCAGCCCGGGCATGTTTGCGACCCGGCTGAAGGAGAACACCGGCATCTGGCACTTTGCCATTGGGATGATCAAAGCGCCATTCTTTGCACTGGTCATCGGAGTCGTCGCTTGTTGGCAGGCAATGCAGGTCAAAGGCTCGGCCCAGAGTGTTGGGCAGCGCACGACCGCTTCGGTCGTTCAATCCATCTTCATGGTCATTGCGCTGGACGCCCTGTTTTCAATCTTTTTCTCTGTCATGGGGGTCTGAAATGGACGGGACACCCCTTGAGAATACCGCAAAGACCGACACAAAACGCGAGGCCGTAATTCGCGTTCGCAATCTGACCAATCAATTCGGCCCGCAAGTTGTACATCAGGATCTAAACCTAGATGTCTGGCGCGGCGAGGTTCTGGGCATCGTCGGAGGCTCTGGCACGGGCAAATCGGTTCTGTTGCGTACAATCGTCGGGCTGAACAAACCGGCAGCCGGCAGCATCGACGTGCTGGGGGTCGACGTTTTGAACGGCCCCGAACAGGAACGACAGCGTATCGAACAACGTTGGGGGGTGGCGTTTCAGGACGGCGCGCTCTTTTCGTCGCTGACTGTCCTTCAAAACGTGATGGCCCCGATGCGCGAACATACAGGGCTGAGCGAAAGCCTGATGACCGCGCTTGGTGGGTTAAAAATCAGTCTGGTAGGGCTGCCGCAATTGAGCTGCGGCAAATTTCCGTCCGAACTGTCGGGGGGGATGCGTAAACGCGCTGCACTTGCACGGGCGCTCGCGCTGGACCCGGAAATCGTTTTTCTTGATGAACCGACAGCCGGTCTGGATCCCATTGGTGCCGCGGCCTATGACGAATTGATCGGCGAATTGCAACACGCGCTCGGCTTAACGGTATTTATGGTCACACATGATCTGGACAGCCTCTATGCCATTTGCGATCGCGTCGCAGTTCTTGCAGAAAAACGCGTGCTTGTTGAAGGCCCGATTGAAGAAATGACCAAAGTCGATCATCCTTGGGTTCAGGAATACTTTACGGGCCCCCGCGCGCGTGCTGCGCAAGAGAAGGGGCAAGACAGGTAGACGTTATGGAAACCCGAGCGAACTATATCCTGATCGGCGCATTTACCCTTGCGGGTATTCTCGGAGCATTTGGGTTCTTCCTGTGGCTGGCAAAATTCGAAGTGTCGCGCCAATACGCCTACTACGACGTGCTATTCGACAACGTATCGGGCCTGTCGGCGGCCGGCGGGGTCAGTTTCAATGGTCTTCCCGTAGGTCAGGTGATCTCGTTGGATCTGGATGAAGAAGACCCATCCAAAGTGCGGGTCCGCATTGAAATTGACGCAGAAATCCCTGTCACGAACGAAACAATTGCGCAACTTCAGTCGCTGGGAGTCACAGGAGTCAGTTACGTGGAACTAACGGGGGGCTCTCCGACTGCAGAACGTCTTCCGCAAAACAGCCTGATCAAAAGCAAGCGAAGTGCGATTCAATCCTTGTTCGAAGGCGCGCCGCTGCTGCTGGAAAAAGCGATCACACTGCTTGAGGACGTCAACAAGATCGTGGATGAAAAAAACCGTGCGGCCGTATCGGATATTCTGGAAAACGTGGCACAGGCAACGGGCCGGTTGGACAAGACACTTTCAGACTTTGAATCACTTTCCTCGGACCTTGGTGGCGCCGCCAAAGAAATTTCGGCATTCTCGAAACGTCTGGATCAACTCGCCGATACTGCAGAAACCACACTTTCAACGGGAACGGATACGCTCAACAGCGTGAAAACCGCGTCTGAATCGGCAACTGAGACCCTGCAAAGCGCGAAAACCACCATCGAGTCCGCTGACCGGATCATTCAACAGGACCTCAAACCGTTTCTTGACCGGGCGTCGACCCTGGCTGAAAATCTGACCGGTCTTTCTAACGAAGGCTCTGTGGCGCTGGCGACGGCGACGGAAACATTCCTCAACGCGAACGAGACACTGGGCTCCGTTACGGGTGCGATGGATACCGCTCAAAAAACGCTGACATCGGCGGAACGCGCTTTTGACTCGGCCAATCGCATAATTGACGAGGATGTCGGTCAGGTTATGGCAGATATCCGCAATGCGGCCAATCAGGTGGCATCCACCGTTACCAACGTCACCGAGCGTTTGGACGAAATCTCAGACGATATCTTAAGCGCGTCACAATCCGCCTCGGAACTTCTAGGAACCATCGACGGCATCGTGCAGGACAACCGGCGTCAACTGTCCGACTTTTTGCGAGTTGGCTTGCCCCAATTCACGCGCTTCATCGAAGAGTCTCAGCGTTTGGTCGTCAGCTTGGATCGGTTGGTGGACAGGGTCGAACGGGACCCCGCTCGCTTCTTACTAGGGACCCAAGCATCGGAGTTTCGCCAATGATCAGGTCATTTCTTACCGCTCTGGCGATCGTTTCGTTGGCCGGTTGCACCGGGCTGGGCACGCTTCAGCAGGCATCCAAGCCAAACGATCTTTATCTTTTGACACCAAAAAGCACCTTTTCCTCGTCCCTGCCGCGCGTCCAAAGGCAGATCGTTGTCGAAGAGCCTTCGGCGACTGCCGCAGTCAACACGGATCAGATCGCAATTCAGCCCACCCCCTTGCAGGTGCAGTACTTATCTAGGGCCCGATGGGTAGATCGCGCGCCGCTGATCGTTCAAACTTTGTTGGTTGAGAGTTTTGAAAACAGCGGCAAAGTGGCCGCCGTCGGCAGATCAACTGTTGGCCTAAGAGCAGACTATGTTGTTGTTCCCGACCTGCGCGAATTCCAAGGTATAGTCGTAAGCGAGACCGACAATTCCTCGACCGTGCGGGTCGAGGTTCGGATGAACATCAAGATCATCGATGAGTTTGAGGACAAGATCATCGCATCTAGCTCGTTCCAGGAAAACGTCGTTGCCGCCAGTGATCAAACTGAAGACTTGGTCACAGCTTTCGATGTCGCCTTGGGCAAGACCATGCGCGACGCGGTCGAGTGGAGTATCCGTAAGATTCACACCCACGCCGCAAACAATCCAAGGTCGTTCTAGACGCGATCGAAAATGGGCGCTGTCTGACAGCGCCCGTCCCAGTTCACCGACCCAATGATTGTGCAATGCGCATCAGCGTAACGGCTTCGGCTCTGTAGCCAAAAGGGTCTTCGCCGCGCGCAGTATTGGCCAGGCGGATTGCATCATCAAAGGTCCAACCCCCAAGATACGCCCCAGCCCTCAGCAATTGTCCAAAGCCAGCTATTGCGTATGAGAACCGCACATCGTCCGTGATCTCTCCCTGCTCAGAAAGAATGGGCTGTTCGATCAAACGGCTTTGTTGCGCACCGGGTTCTTTGTAGCGCATCTTGAAGAACCCAATTTCTTCTGACCCGTTGGAAACAGCTTGCTCGCCATACCGCAACGGGCCGTTCCGGATCGCGTCAGAGCCCACCGGGGTGACTTCGTAGATCGCGGTCACGCTGTGGCCTGCGCCAATATCACCGGCATCTACCTTGTCATTCGAAAAATCCTCACGCCGCAAAACGCGGGTTTCATACCCGATCAGGCGGTATTCGGCGATTTGCGCGGGGTTGAATTCAACCTGAATTTTCACGTCATTTGCAATCGGGAATAATGCGCCGGTCAACTGATCAACCAGAATCTTCCGCGCCTCACCCAATGTATCTATATAAGCCGCCTGCCCGTTGCCGTTTTGCGCCAACGCCTGCATCGTTGCATCATCCAGATTTCCTCTGCCAAAACCCAAAACGCTGAGATATGTGCCGCTGTCACGCTTGCGGGCAATAAAATCCTTCAGTGCTTCGGAATCGGACAAACCGACATTGAAATCGCCATCCGTGGCCAAAAGAACGCGCGTAACCTCGCCCTCTGAACCCATGGTTTCAGCAACTTGGTAAGCCTGCTGTAATCCTGCCTGCCCCGCGGTTGATCCACCTGCCTGAAGCCTGTCCAACGCGTTCAGAATTTTAGATTTCTCTGTTGCGCTGGTCGGCTCAAGAACCTGCCCCGCACTGCCTGCATAAGTAACGATCGAGACCTGGTCTTCGGGTCGCAATTCCGCCAGCAACAGACGGAACGATTGCTTCAGCAAAGGCAGCTTGTTTGGATCCTGCATCGAACCCGATGTGTCGATCAGAAAGACCAAATTCAGAGGGGGACGATCAGCAATTTCGGGCAATGCCCCCTGGATACCGATATGAACCAATTGCGTCGCCTCGTTCCAAGGTGTCGGGCTGACGGTAATGGACGGACGAAATGGGGCGTCCCCTTTTGGCACAGGATGGCTATACGGGAAATAATTCACCATTTCTTCGACCCGAACGGCCTCGGGCGGCGGCAGGTGACCATTCAGAAGCGACGAGCGCACAATCGAATAGGAGGCCGTATCGACGTCGATCGAAAACGTGGAAACAGGCTCTTCCAACGTAACCTTAAGTGGATTTGTCTCCCCGTTCGAAAACGCTTCGGTGTTCTGTTCAATCCGCTTACTGAGCGAGCGCTCTGCCGGCACAGCGACGATTGCGGGCGCTTCCATCACCGCACCCCTACCGATCCTGATGGTCGACTGGTCTGCTTGCGACAAAGCAGTTTCCTGTCGTTTGCTTGTCGCGACAGGTTCGGATGCTTCATCTAACAAGACTTCTGGTGATTGAGACGGAGCGACTTCTTCGCGATCCAATTCGGCGACAGGTTGCGGTAGGTGGTCTTCAACCCGAAAACTGGGCCGGACGACAGTGTCCCGCGTCTGGGGCAGGATGACGACCAATGCGACAGCGGCGATGGCCGTTGTCGCCGTTAGAACTCCACGGTGAGACAGGGCATTCAACATCAATTTGGCTCCTTCTGACAGGCGGGCCAACGGGCCTCGCTTGACAGTGGGACGTTTCGTGGCGCCCGTTCCTTGGGCTGCCACGAAGTTTTCCTGAGCCAAAGCCACATTTGCGGCCCGCCGATTGGCGTCGGGCGTTGGGGTGGCCGCATCCATCATGGAAATCAGCTTGTCCAAATCATCTGTCATCGGCCAGCTCCTCATCTCGCATGGCGCGGAGACGTCTTCGGATTTCAGACATCCGCCAGGACACAGTGCCTTCAGAGACACCCAGCACATCAGCGGCCTGAGCATGGGTCAGTTCGTCTTCCAGCGTTAACGCCAAAGTGTCTTGTAACTCCGTCGGCAACGCCCGCATTGCGCGCTGCAACCAGTCGACGGCCTCTGCGGTCTCGGCTGCCTCGGCTCGTCGCATCTGCTCGACATCCCCCCAGCCATCTGCAGCGCGGCTACGGCTGGCGCGCTTTCGCCGCGCGTCTTCAGCAGCGTTTACGACCACCCGATAGAGCCAAGTCGTAAATCGCGCATCCCCGCGAAATCCCGTGATTTTGGCTGGTAGTGTCAGGCAGATGTCCTGCGTCAAATCCTCGGCTTGGTCGGCGCGTCCGGACAGGCGAAACGCCAGCCGGAATATCCGGTCGTAATGGCGCTCTAACAGGGCGGCAAACGCGTTCGCGTCACCGTTGGCGGCGGCCATTGCAAGATCCTCATCCGAAGTACTCATGCGCATCACGAATGGTAAGACGGATCACAAAGGTCAATCCTTGGCGGTTCTTGAAAAAAATCAGAACCGGGATGCCTGTGCCAAGTCCCAATCGGCCTTGAACTCGGCAGGGATCGACTCCGTCAGCAGCGCCCCCTCCTCCAGAAATGTGTAGAGTTCCCCATACGAATGCTCTCGCTCATCTGCGGTTCGGCGTCGAATGTCCGACGGGCGCAATTCTGACACCGTGCTTTTGCCCATGGCGCCCAACAGCTCACGGAAGCTCTCGAGCGTGGCGTCATGATACCTGTGCACGCGTTGGCGTTTCTGAGGAACATTCACCGCACGCCCCCGCACCGGATCCTGCGTTGCCACACCGGACGGGCAGCGATTGGTATTACAGTGCAAGGCCTGAATGCATCCGACTGCAAACATCATTGCACGGGCGGCGTTGCACATGTCTGCTCCGAGAGCGAATTTTTCCACCATATCATACCCGGTGGCCACTTTGCCCGAGCAGATAATCCGTATTTTATCTCGCAATCCGACGCCGCGCAGGCAGTTGTTCACGAAGATCAGCGCTTCGTTCAACGGCATCCCCAACCTGTTGGTAAACTCAACAGGGGCCGCGCCCGTACCCCCCTCGGAACCGTCAATCGTGATAAAATCCGGCAGGATTTTAGTTTCCAGCATCGCTTTGCAAATCGCCATGAATTCTGATGGGCGACCAATGCACAACTTGAAACCAATAGGCTTACCTTCTGACATGTCCCGCAGGTGCTGAACAAACTCCAGCAGCCCGATCGGTCCGTCAAAAGCAGAATGAATGGGCGGAGAGATTACGTCCTGATGCAGCGGAACGCCGCGAATATCCGCGATTTCCTGATCAACTTTTGCCGCAGGCAATACGCCGCCATGCGATGGCTTTGCCCCCTGAGACAGCTTGATCTCAATCGCTTTGACAACGGGATTTCGGGCCTTTTCAGCGAATTTGTCCTTGTCGAAACCGCCCTCATGGGTTCGACACCCAAAATAGCCAGTGCCAATCTGCCAGATTATGTCTCCGCCTTCGGCCAAGTGATGCGGCGACAACCCCCCTTCACCCGTGTTATGAGCGAACCCACCGTCCTTGGCACCGCCATTCAGTGACCGAATTGCATTCGCACTAAGCGCCCCGAAACTCATGGCCGAGACATTCAGACGGGACGCACTATAAGGTTGTTTGCATTGCGGGCCGCCCAATGTAACGCGCTCTTCGCTTTCCGGTACGTCTTTGGGGGCCAGAGAATGATTTGCCCGGTGATAGCCGACAGTCATGATGTCATATTGGGTGCCGAAGGCCTGAGTATCGACCTGACCTTTCGCCCGTGAATACACCAGACCCCGGATAATTCGGTTAAAGGGCCGACCGCTTTCATTGGTCTCAACAAAATACTGGCGGATTTCAGGGCTTACAAATTCCAACATGTAACGGAAGTGGCCCAGAACAGGGTAATTGTTCAGGACATTGTGCTTGGTGGTCAGCATGTCGTAAAGCCCGATCACCGCATAAGGCACCAGCACAATCAGAAACCAGTAGGCCGGCGGCCAGAAGTAACCCCAGAGCAGAGTTAACGGCAAGCAAACATAGCTGAGGATGTAATAGAGTCTGCGCACAATCATCTTGCTCTCCGATACCGTCATAATCTTACCCAATCGTTGAGCAGATCCACGTTTGCTTGCAAGAGTTTACGCCGCACTTCACAAAAAAGGGCTTCATTGTGAAGTCGGGTCTTCTGTTGATCAGGTTGTTTGCTGTCTGTATCTGGAAAGACAGGTAAATTTGGGCGGGATCATTGGCTGTAAAAAAGACGCGACCAGCGTTTCGGACCTGGGCCCTTATGTTTTTGGCCGTATTTGTCGGCGGGGCCGCTGGTTCGCTGTTGCGAGAAAGCCTTTCAACGACGATTCCGGGTGCCCCGGTTTTTACCGCGACCTTCGGGATCAATGTCGCGGCGTGTTTCGTTCTGGGTTGGCTTTATTCGATCCGACATCGCGTTCATGCTCATGTCCTGCATTTTGGCGCCGTCGGGTTCTGCGGCGGGTTGTCCACCTTCTCGTCTTTTGTCCAAGAGCTCGAGCGTCTGGCGGAAACCAGCGTCGCGAACGCAGCAACCGCCGCCGGGCTAGAAGTCGTCATCGGTATCACAGCGGCCATCCTTGGCGAATGGATCGGACGGTATGCCCTTGACCAGAGGTCAGGTGAATGAGCGACCTGTTCCTTCACGCGATGTTTGGTCTGGGCGGAGGGCTGGGCGCAGTTTTGCGCCATGCAATCGCATTGATGATCCGGCACGATCTTCCAGTTTCGACGCTGATCGTCAATGTGCTGGGAAGCCTAATTTTGGGTTTGTGGATCGGTTATCTTGGGGGTCCCGCCGATATGGGCGAACACGAAAGGCGATTGGTCTTTGGCTTTTGTGGCGGGTTCACGACGTTTTCCAGTTTCGCCTATCAATCACTGGAACTGAGACGAGAGCGCACGATTGCATTGGCCGCAAGCAACATCGTCCTAAGCATCATACTGTGTTGGTCAGCCCTTTGGCTGGGGCTTGTTATCACCCGCTAATGGGCGTGCACAGCGACCTGCGCCCCCGGCTTGGGAGCCCTGCAGAACAACAGCAATGGTATCGTCGCCAACGCCAACAAACCCAAATTGTTGAATACGGTCAAATAAGAGATCAACTCGGCCTGTCGAGAAACCTCCTGACCGAGAATTGCCCCGCCCTCTGCGCTGTCCGGCGTCAAACCAAGCGGTTCCAGATAGTTCTGCGCAGCAGTGCTGTACGGCGTTACGTTTTGGCCCAGCACCGATGTATTGGTCTGCAATCCGCGAACGACCCATGTTCCAACCAAAGAAATTCCAACCGATGATCCAAGCTGTCGTGTGACATTGAACAGACCCGAAGCCTCATCCTGGCGCGCTTGCGAAATGCTCTCAAACGCCAGAATAGACATGGGGACAAACACAAGACCCATGCCTAGCCCGCTTACCGCGCCCGGCCAGGCCAACTGCCAGAACCCCGCGTCCAGATTAAGCGCACCAAGCATGAAATTCCCAATAGCGGTCAATAGCATACCAAGCCCGGCCAGAACACGTGGATCGAACCGGGATGACAAAACCGCGCCCGTCAAAACCATTGAAACGCCCGCCGCAATGCCTCGGGGGATGAACAGGTGGCCGGACTCGATAACCGGATAGTCCAACAAGTTCTGTACAAAGGTTGGCAATATGGCAATGCCACCAAACAGCGAGATAGCAAATCCTGCGATTACCAGATTGCAAAGGGCAAAGTTTCGGTCTGCAAAAAGGCGAAGGTCGACAACCGGCGTTTTTGAGGACAGGCCGTGAACAAGGAACCCAAGCGCGCCAAGAACCGAAGCAATCAGTGCAATCTGAATGACGCGCGAGGACAGCCAGTCCTTGGTTTCCCCCTGATCCAGAACAAATTGCAAGCAACCGATCCCAATCGCCAACAAAGCCAGACCTTTCCAATCGATCCGCACATCTTCGGTTTCGTCGTCAGGCAATTCTCCGGCCAAAAGCAACAACGCCATCGCCGCAACCGGCAGATTTACGAAAAACACCATTCGCCACGAGAAATACTCGGTCAAAATCGCGCCAATCGTTGGGCCAAGTACCGGTGCAACGACGACCCCAAGCCCAAAGACAGCCATGGCCTGCCCTCGTTTCTCGCGCGGGAAGGCATCGAACAAGATGGACTGCGACAAGGGAATTAGGAAAGCCCCGAACATGCCTTGTGCCAACCGGAAGGCCACAATCGTTTCCAAGCTCCAGGACAGCCCACACATGACCGACATGGAGGCAAAACCGATCACAGCCGACAGTATCAATCGCCGCCGTCCCACCCTTCGGGCTACGAACCCGGTAAGGGGCATGACAATAACGGCCGACACAATATAGCTGGTCAGAATCCACGTTGCCTGATCGGTGGTTGCGCCGAAAGCTGCTTGTATATGAGGCAGCGCGACATTGACGATCGTGCTGTCCAACACCTCGAGAATGGCGCTCAGCACCACGGCGACGACGATCACCCGATTGACGTGGCCTGCGGTCGAAGGTGTCATTCCTCGACCTGATCCGAAGTCGTATCTACCGTGACCTTTGTGCTGCCTCCTGCGCGCAAGGGGGCATCCGTTGGATCAAGTTTGACCCGCACTGGAAAGCGGCGCGTGACCTTGACCCAGTTACCAGTGGCATTCTCGGAAGGCAGTAATGAAAACGTATCCCCAGATCCGCGGCCAATGGATTCAACTGTCCCGCTTAGTGTCACCCCCGGCAGCATGTCGATTTGAATTTTTACAGGCTGTCCGGACTTGATACGTGACAGAGACGTTTCCTTGAAATTCGCGTCCACCCACCATTCTGAGGATTCAACAATCGAAAACTGAGGCGCGTTTGCGGGTACAGCGGAGCCGGGGCGCAATGTCAGGTTCGCGATCCATCCATCCGCAGTTGCAAAAACTTTGGTCCAGGCAAGATTGGCCTCGTCAATCTCCAACTGAGCCCGAGCGGACAGAACACCGTCCTGTTTG
This sequence comes from Ruegeria sp. HKCCD7221, assembly GCF_013031225.1. Classification (NCBI taxonomy): domain Bacteria; kingdom Pseudomonadati; phylum Pseudomonadota; class Alphaproteobacteria; order Rhodobacterales; family Roseobacteraceae; genus Ruegeria; species Ruegeria sp. HKCCD7221. The sequence goes on along the minus strand of NZ_WPZE01000005.1, from coordinate 137,529 downwards.
GCCTGCAAACCGCTTTGCAATGCCAACAGACTTGATTGACTGGTTGTCAGCCGGGCAGAGACTTGCGCGAAATCCGATGTCGCCTGATCCAAGGACGCCTGCGCCAGATCGCCGGTCGCAAAAAGAGCCTTGGAACGTTCAAGATTTTTCTTGGATGTTTCAAAGGCCGACTGTGCAGACGCAACCAAAGCTTCGGCTGCAACGATCTGAGTGGCGTAGGACTCCGCCTGTTGTTCGGCGCTGCCAAGATTTGCCCTGGATTGATCCACCGACGCGCTGAACTGGGTGTCGTCAATTGTAAACAGCAAGTCGCCGACCTTGACTGCTTGATTTTCTACGACCGCAACCTCGTCCACCCGCCCCGTGACCTGAGCGGCCACATTGACGATGTTGGCCCCCACATAGGCATCCTTGGTTGACGGGTACCGTTCTTGATGGCGCCAGAACAGTAGCAGGCCAACGCCCACTGCAATCAGCATTGCCACCGCCGCGACGGCTTTAAAGGATTTCATTTTGACGGTCTCCGTTGTTGATCGCGGTTTGGTCACATTGGAATGGTATGCATTCGGACCGCCAGGTTGCCCATGATCCAGACTGTTCCAACGATGATGATCAGAAGGACCAGCGTTGAAAACAGCACCAGGTCAAGGTCTTCGCGGCTACTGCGCCGACGGTCGATATGAAGGAAATAAACCAGTTGAACGACAAGTTGCACCAGCCCAAGAAGGCCGATTGCCAGATAGACCCCTTTTGTTTCAATCCCAAAGACATAGGCGATGGAAAAGACGGCTATCGTCAGCAAAAGGGAACCGCCGTAACCAATGACATATCGCTGCCGCTCGCGCCGGTGCATTTCGCTGCGTCTATCCATAGGTCAGACCTCCGAAATAAACGATCGTAATGATCCCAATCCAGATCAGATCAAGGAAATGCCAAAACAGCGCCAGCCGAACCACGCGCGACATCAGCAAATCCGTCAGCCCCATCAGTCGCAATTGGATACCCAAAACAATCAGCCACAGACACCCGGCGGCAACGTGCAGACCGTGTAGCGGCACAAGACCATAAAACGCGGAGAGAAACCCGCTGCGCTGCGGGATTCCGCCTTTGTCCGCCATGGCGACAAAGTCGCGGATTTCCAGCACTAGAAAGCTGAGCCCCAATACCAAGGTCACGCCGAACCACAGCACGATACGCGAACGCGGCAGGTTGTATTTCAGGGCCAACATCGCCAGCCCGACCGTCAGGCTGCTTGTCAGAAGGATCAGGGTTTGCGCAAAGATGCTTCTTAGATCAAACAGCTCATGCGGTCCCGGCCCGCCTGCCTGAGCGTCGATCATGGTGATATATATGGCGAACATCAGCCCGAAATAGACTAGATCGCTCATCAGGAAGACCCAAAAGCCGAAGGTGACAACTTCGCTGGCCTTGTCAGCACCCGGATGCCGACGACCAAGGTTCAGGCCGGGATAACTGTGTGTCGGTGCGCGCTTCATGTGGCGACCTCCAGGTCCGGACCAGCACGCCCCCGATTTTCCGAAGAGATTTCAAAGTCACGATTGATGGGGGCAGAGGCGTGGACAAGATCCAGCCAGGCCTCATGCTCCTGTTGAACCTGCGCGGCTGGAATAACCATTTCGATGTCCGTTTTGAACGTCCACGCAACGAAAGACAACAACATCAGAATGGTGACCAACGCCGCCAACCACCAGATCCACCAAACCAAGGCAAACATCCAAACGCCGCTGAGAACGCAGAGTATGAATCCGATCCGCGTATTACGTGGAAGGGTGATGTCCTCATAGGCTTCGGGAGCCGGGTAAGCCTCGCCCCTTTCCTTTGCGGCGGCAAAGTCATCGCGGTCGGTGACATGCGGAATAATGGCAAAGTTGTAAGGCGGAGGGGGTGCGGGAATTGACCATTCCAGCGTGCGGGCATCCCACGGGTCGCCAACTGGGACGCGGGTTTTCTCGCGGTCCCGAATGCTGACCCACAATTGAACCACCACAGCAAGCAGGGCGGACAAAATAACCAGAGACCCCAAAACGGCCACGATCATATATGGGTGAAAAATCGGGTCTTCCCAACTGAAAGACCGGCGCGGCATTCCCATCAGGCCGACAAAGTACAGGGGCAGGAATGTCAGCATGAAACCGACCGTCCACAGGACAACCGTGATACGGCCCCAGGTTTCGTTCAGGCGGAACCCGAAGGCTTTGGGGAACCAGTAGTTATACCCTGCCAGTAGGCCAAACAGGACCCCGGGCAGCAGCACGTTGTGGAAATGGGCAACCAGAAATAGCGTGTTGTGAACCTGATAATCCACAGTCGGGTTTGCAAGGATCACGCCCGAAAGCCCCCCGATGACAAAGAGCATCAGGAACGCCAAACCATAGAGCATCGGCACCGAAAACCGAATACGGCCCCGGAACAGGGTCGCCATCCAGTCATACACTTTTACCCCGGTGGGGATTGCAATCAGCATGGTCGCAATACCAAAGACCGCATTGATCAGCGCACTTTGACCCATTGTGAAAAAGTGGTGTAGCCAGACGGTGAAGGACAGCACCGCAATGGACATCGTCGCGATGACCAAGGAATTGTAGCCGTAAAGCCGCTTGGCCGAGAATGTCGCGAATACCTCGGAATAAATTCCGTATGCGGGAAGAACCAGCAAATAAACCTCGGGGTGCCCGAACAGCCAGAACAGGTTGGCATAGTTCATCATGTTGCCGCCAAGGTCATTGGTGAAGAAATGAAAATCCAGATACCGGTCGGCGGCCAGCATCAAGGCCGCGACACCCAGCGGCGGCATCGCAAATACGATCAGGATCGAGCTACAGATAATCGTCCAGCAATACATCGGCAAACGCATGAATTTCATGCCCGGCGCACGCAGTTTGTAAATCGTCACCGCGAAATTGATCCCGGTCAGCGTCGTCCCGATCCCGGAAGCAACGATTGCCCAAATCCAGTAGTCCGGCCCAACTCCGGGATTGAAAGCGGCACCCGTATAGGGCGGGTAAGCCGTCCAGCCCCCGGTCGAGAATTCACCGACAAGCAAAGAAACCATCAGCATCATCCCGGCCGAGACCGTCAGGCCAAGACTGATCTGGTTCATTACAGGAAATGCGACGTCACGCGCACCAATCATCAGGGGAACCAGAAAGTTCGCCAATCCAAAGACAAAGGGCACCGCCACGAAAAAGATCATGATGGTGCCATGCGTGCTGAACAATTCGGCAAAGTGTTCGGCTTCAAGAAACCCGTCGCCGGGACCCGCTGCTTGTTGCGCGCGCATGACCACGCCTTCAAGGACCCCGCGCGCCAGCATCACGATCGCGAAGACAATATACATGATGCCGATTTTCTTGTGGTCTGCGCTTGTCAGCCAATCGCGCCAAAGCGGTCCCCAAAGGCGGAACCATGTCAGGGCGCCGACAACAACCAGAATACCGACGATCACAACACCCGCAGCGGCATTGGCGACGATTTCGTTCGCGTTCGGAGTCTGAATAAGGCCCGCCAGAGGGAACGACTCCCAGCTTAGCCGGCCAAAGAAACCCGTATCCGCAGAACTCATTGCTGCGCCTCCTGCCCGTATTCTGCCGTTCCCGGCTGTTGATCTGCGGGCAACGGTTCTTCGTGGTGGTATCGGTGCAGGATTGTCTGAAACAAATCCGCGCCTTCTGTGGTGAAATACAGCGCATTATCCGGCATATCAGATGTACCCAAAGCGGCCTGCACCTCATCCCGGTCCGTGCGCATGGCCAATGTTCGGTATGTGTCTGCGTTCAGGGGAATCCCGTTGGCCCGAACGGTGTCCACCCAATCGGAGAATGCGTCTGGCTGCATGGCCAGGGTCTGAAACTTCTGCTTGGTGAAGCCCCGGCCATTATATTGCGTATTTTCACCCTGCATGGTCGCCGGGGCGTCAGCCACAACATGCAGTTTGGTTGTCATTCCCGGCATGGCATAGATCTGGCCTGCCAGAGCGGGAATCATGAAAGATTGCATCACGGTGTCCGTGGTCAACGTCATCGCAATCTGCTGTTTGACGGGTATCCCCATCTCGCCGACGCTGGCGATGCCTAGGTCCGGGTAGATAAACAGCCATTTCCAATCCAATCCCACGACCTGCACATTTAAGGCAGGTGTTTCACCAAAGGGCGCGGCGTACGGATCCAAGCGATGGGTGGCTTTCCAAAGATAGAAGGACAATAAGGCCACGATCAGAACCGGAATACCCCACATGACGAATTCAAGAGGGGACGAGAAGTCCCAGTTTGGCCGATACGCGGCGGCACCTTCTTTGCGTCGCCGGTAACGCACGGCAATCAAGGGTACCAGAACCAGAACAGGCAAAACCGCCAGCATGATCAGGACCGTCGCGCGCAGCAGGTGAAGCCTCTGAACCTCGGCGATTGGGCCACGTGGATTCAGGAAACTGTCACTCGCCCAGGCTGCGTGCGAGTAAAGAGCGAAAACTGTGATCGCAATCCCAAGTGTCTGCCACACGTTTGTGAACCTGATAGTGGCCACTCCTGTCTGTCCTTTCCTGCCTTTGTTTACAGGCAACTATCGGCAGACTTCCGAGTTTTCTCAAGGTTTTTCGTAACCGGGGATTGTCCTGCACCCGGTATGATCAACCGCGGAATTACGCGCAGACAATTGCCGTCAGACGTCAGTGTTGACTTGCCGCAATCCTCGGGCGACACCTTATGCACATGCGTTGGCTTATCGTGATATTTGGCCTCTGGTGTCTTCCCACAAACGCAACCGCACTGGACCGCGGAGCGGTCGAGCAGCAATTCCAGACGTGGTTATGGGAAACCGTTTGGCCGCAAGCCAAAGCCAAAGGTGTTTCCCGACGCACAATGGAGCGCGCCTTTAACGGCGTCACTCTTAATTGGAAACTGCCGGATCTGGTCCCTCCGGGTGGGACACAAAAAGTACCTAAACAGCAGAAACAGGCCGAATTCGGCTCACCTGCACGGTATTTCAAGGCCAACACGGTGCAGGGCGCAACATCCGTTGGCCGAAAGATGGCACAGCGCCACTCGACAACCCTCGCCCAGATTGAGGTCAGAACCGGCGTTCCATCACACATCATTCTGGCCATCTGGGGGCGGGAAAGCGGATATGGTCAGGTCCCGATCCGGCACAATGTCTTTGAAGTGCTAGGAACAAAGGGGTTCATGAGTACCAGGTCAGAATACTTCGCGGGCGAGCTCATCTCGGCATTGCAAATCGCCGAAGTAGGGCATGCGCCGCCGGGTGAAATGAAAAGCAGTTGGGCCGGTGCGCTGGGGCAACCACAGTTCATGCCGTCAAGCTTTTTGACCTTTGCGGCGGACGGCAATGGCGACGGACGATCCGATATTTGGACATCGCCCGAGGATACGATGGCATCTATTGCGAACTATCTGGCGCAACATGGCTGGGTGTCCGGTCGCGACTGGGGATTCGAGGTTTCTGTGCCAAAGTCCATATCCTGCGCCCTTGAAGGGCCGGATCAGGGACGCCCAATACAGGACTGGGCAGAGATGGGGGTTTCCAGAGTTTCGGGCAAACCTTTCCCGCAACATGAGCTTTCTGACGAAGGATTCCTGATGATGCCCGCAGGACGAAGTGGCCCGGCCTTTCTGGTGACGCCGAATTTCTATGTTCTGAAGGAATACAACAAAAGCGATCTTTATGCCCTTTTCGTCGGCCATGTCGGGGATCGGATTGAATACGGCGTCGGCAACTTCCAAGGTCAGTGGGGCAAAGTGGGTGATCTCTATCGTTCGGACATCGCAGCAATGCAGCGCGCCCTAGAACATAAGGGGCATGACGTTGGCGGTGCGGACGGCCTTGCGGGCTTCAAAACCCGTCGCTCGATCGGGCGCTGGCAGGAAGCGACCGGTAAGGTGCCCACCTGTTTCCCTGCTGCACATATGAAATCAACCCTAAGCCGATAGCGATTCGCGATTTGAGAGGCTGTTTGCTAAAAGGCTTACGCAGCGTCAAGCGTCACCCTGCGCTGCCACCGTTCACGAAAATGTTAAGAACACATCTAGTTTCATTATAATATTTCCGGCGCCACGCCGTTTCCTTCACAATTCGCATACAACTGCCTAATTTGCGGGCAGAGGCTTTAACCTTTTTTTAAATAATGCCAACGTCGGCTTCAGTGAAAGGCGACTTTTGCAACCACGTTCCCGACTGAAAACCGAAAGACTGCGGCGCAGCCCGTTTTGCGAACCAATTCAGCAATTTTCGGACTTGTACCACATGCTTTCGCAGTCGGACAAACAAGGCGGCTCTCTGCCATCTTGTTGGGATGGCCAACAATGCCGCCAAAAAACGGGAGTAAAAATATGAACAAACATATTCGGACAACGCTGGCGGGGCTGCTGACCTCGACCATGATCACCGGCGCGGCACTGGCCGCCGGAACGCACCCTGAAACCGGCGAAGCATTGGCGGATGATCAGACATTCACCTATCGTATTCTGGACGAACACAGCTCGGTCGACCCGCAGGTCGTCGAGGACGTATCGGGTGCCGAGATTGTGCGCGACCTGTTTGAAGGGCTGATGAACCAGGACGAAGACGGTAATCTGGTTCCTGGCGTCGCCACCGAATTCACCACCAACGATACCAAAGACGTCTATACGTTTACCCTTCGCGATGACGCCAAGTGGTCCAACGGCGACCCGGTAACCGCTGGCGACTTTGTCTTCGCATGGAAACGCGCCGTCGATCCAGCGCTGTCGTCGCCCTACGCCTGGTTCATGGAACTGATGTCGATTGAAAACGCGGCTGAAATCATTGCAGGCGATAAACCTGTGGATGAGCTGGGCGTCACCGCCATTGACGACCACACGCTTGAGGTCAAACTGAGCGCCCCTCTGCCTTATTTCGCGCAGATGACCACGCATTCCACGACCTTCCCTGCCCCGCAGAAAGTCATCGAAGAGTTTGGCGACGCGTGGACCAAGCCTGAAAACATCGTCTCGAACGGGGCTTATGTTCTGACCGAACACCTGCCGCAAGAACGCTCGGTTCGTGAGCGTAACGAGATGTACTGGGACAACGACAACACCATCGTCGACAAGGTTGTCGCATTGGTCATCAACGACGAAAACGTCGCCCTGACCCGTTATCTGGCTGGTGAACTGGACCGCACCGAGGTTCCCGCAGGTCAGTTCCCACGCCTGCAGAAAGAGCACCCGGAAGAGGCCATCAGCTTCCCGCGCCTGTGCAACTATTACTACACGTTCAACCTATCCGACGGCGGCCCCGAAGCGTTCAAAGACCCGAACGTCCGCCAAGCGCTGTCGCTGGCGGTAGATCGCAAGATCATCACGGAAAACATCATGGCAGGTGGCCAGCCGCAGGCTTACACCTTTGCCCCTGAGGCGACCGCCGGGTTCACGGTTCCCGAAGTAGAAATGGCCTCGATGTCTCAGCAGGAACGCGACGAATTGGCCAAGGAATTGCTGGCTGCCGCAGGTTACGGTCCTGACAATCCACTGAGCTTTGAGATGGTCTACAACACCTCGGAAGCTCATAAGAAGGTCGCGGTGGCGCTGAGCCAGATGTGGAAGCAGAAGCTGGGTGTAAACGCCGAACTCGCCAATATGGAATGGAAGATCTTCCTGGAAGAGCGCGGCAACCAGAACTTCGATCTGGCCCGTGGCGCTTGGTGTGGCGACTATAACGAAGCCTCAACCTTCCTGGACCTGCTGCAATCGGACTCTGGCTACAACGACGGCAAGTATAACAATGCCAAAGTTGACGAGCTTTTGGCCCAAGCCAAAACGTCGGACGATGCCGCGCCTCTGTATACCGAGGTCGAGCGGATCATCGCACAAGAGACCCCTGTAATCCCGATCTATCACTATGCTGGCGTCTACATGATGGACAGCGACGTCGGGAACTGGCCGGTCAATAACGTAGAGCAGAACTGGTACTCCAAGAACCTCTACAAAATCGCTGAATAATCATCTGTTGATCACGCTTTGCCCCGGAGAGTTCTTTGGGGCAAAGCCAATAATTGGGGGCATGAAATGCTTGCCTATATCGTCCGGCGGTTGCTGATCGCCGTCCCAACGATCCTATTGCTGATCGTTGCAAGTTTCTTTTTGATGCACTTCGCACCCGGTGGACCCTTCACGTCAGAGCGGCCACTGCCGCCGGCGGTTCTGGCCAATATCGAGGCGCGGTACGGGCTGGACCAGCCATTGTGGAAACAGCTTTGGGACTATCTGTACAACATCGTCGTACATTTCGATTTCGGCCCGTCCTTCAAGTTCAAGGACCGCGACGTGAATGACATCATCGCTCAGGGCTTTCCGATTTCGTTGACCTATGGCTCGCTGTCTTTCCTTGTCGCGACGTCCGTGGGTGTCAGCCTTGGGATCGCTGCTGCGATCAAACACAACAGTTGGATCGACTATTTCGCAGTTGGTCTGGGGATAGCGGCACAGGCGCTGCCGAACTTCATCATGGGGCCGATCCTGATACTGACATTCACCCTTTGGCTGGGTTGGTTGCCCGGGGGCGGATGGAACGGCGGGCAATGGCCTTACCTGATCATGCCGGTGATCGCTCTGGCGACCTCTTACATGGGGTCGATCGCCCGGATCACCCGGTCTTCGATGCTGGAAGTTCTGAACTCGAACTTTATCCGCACCGCGCGCGCCAAGGGCTTGCCGACAAGAACCGTCATTTGGCGGCACGCTCTGAAACCCACGCTTCTACCGGTCGTATCCTATCTTGGGCCAGTTTTTGTTTACGTTCTGACCGGTTCGGTCTTTGTCGACATCTACTTTTCAACCGGTGGGTTGGGACAAGCCTATGTGGGGTCCGCCCTATCACGAGACTATGCCGTGCTTCTGGGCGTCACGATCCTGTATGGCGTTCTGACCGTGCTGGTGAACCTGCTGACCGACCTGGCCTACGCCTGGTTCGATCCGAAAATTCGTTACTGAGGGGCCGGCAATGCTTGGAAAATCACAAAAAGCCGCGCATCTGGCCGAGGATATCACCGACTATACGGTCATTCAGGGCCGCTCGCTCTGGCAGGACGCGCGTATGCGGTTTGTCCGGAACAAGGCTGCAATGGCCAGTCTGTTCATTCTGGGTCTGATCGTTCTGTTCACTCTTATCGGGCCTTATTTTGCTGTGTGGAACAACGAAGAAATCGACTGGAATGTCATGGGTGACGTCCGGGGCATGGGGATGCCTTCGGTCGAGACCGGGCATTTCTTTGGCGTCGATGATCTGGGGCGCGACCTGTACAGCCGTGTCATTCAGGCGACCACCACATCGCTTTTGGTGGGGCTGATCGGGGCCGCGACCGCGCTGATCGTAGGAACCTGCTATGGGATTGCGGCTGGGTATATCGGTGGCCGCACCGACGGCATCATGATGCGCTTCGTTGACATCTTGCTGGCGATCCCGGCCACGCTTGTCATCATCCTGCTTTTGGTTGTGGCGGGCCGGTCGTTCTTTATGCTGTTCATCGCCCTAGGCGCGGTGGGGTGGTTGACAATGGCGCGGATCGTTCGCGGGCAGACACTAACCCTGAAAAACCGCGAATTCATTGAGGCCGCACGCGCCGCTGGCGTTAGTGAGTTCACCATCATGTATCGCCACATCCTGCCGAACCTGTTGGGTGTTGTGATTGTCTACGCCTCGTTGCTGGTGCCCGAGATGATCCTGACCGAAAGCTTTATCTCGTTCCTGGGTTTGGGAATTTCGGAACCTTACACTTCACTCGGCCGTCTGATCGCCGAGGGTGCTGGTACTATGGGCTATGGAACCCTCTGGCAATTGATGTTCCCCCTGACATTCTACGTCGCCATCATCATCACGATGTTCTTCATTGGCGATGGCCTGCGTGACGCCTTGGACCCGAAGGATCGCTGATATGAGTCTGTTTTCTGTAAAGGACCTGAGCGTGCAATTCGATACACCGGATGGTGTTGTCGAAGCCGTCAAGGGCATCAGCTTTGACATCAATCCAGGCGAGTGTCTGGGCATCGTTGGCGAAAGCGGATCGGGTAAAAGCCAGACGTTTATGGCTGCGATGGGGCTGCTGCCTCCGGCCGGGCGGGCCAGTGGGTCGGCCTTGCTGAACGGCAAGGAAATCCTGAACCTGTCCGTGAACAAGCTGAACCAGATCCGGGGCGACGATGTCGGTATGATCTTTCAGGATCCGCTGACCGCATTGACTCCTCATTTGCGGATCGGCCAGCAAATGCGCGAAGTGCTACAGGTTCACGAAGGCTTGCAAGGAAATGCAGCCCGTGCCCGGTGTCTTGAATGGCTGGATCGTGTTCGCATCCCCGAGGCAAAGCGACGTCTGGACCAATACCCGCATGAACTGTCGGGCGGCATGCGTCAGCGTGTCATGATCGCAATGTCGATGCTGTGCAGTCCCAAACTGCTGATCGCGGATGAACCGACAACGGCACTGGATGTAACGGTTCAGGCGGACATATTAGACCTGATGGTCCGCCTGCAAAAGGACGAAGGCACGGCCATCGCCCTGATCACGCATGATATGGGTGTTGTTGCGCGTATGTGCGACCGTATTCAGGTGATGCGTCTGGGACAGTTTGTCGAAGCTGGCGACACGCGCGAAATCTTTCGCGCACCGCAGCACGAATACACACGTACCCTGCTGGAAGCGATGCCGCGCATTGATGCTGGGGACGCACCCAAGGCGCTTGGTAAAACCGAAGAACCTTTGCTTAAGGTCGATGACGTCAAGGTTCACTTCCCGATCCATGTCTCTGGCGGCCTGTTTGGACGCAAGGTACCTCTGAAAGCAGTTGATGGTGTGACCTTCGACATCCGCAAGGGCGAAACCTTGGGTGTCGTGGGCGAGTCGGGCTGCGGCAAGTCGACATTGGCGCGCGCCGTACTTCAGCTTATAGAACCCAGCGGCGGTAATGTCAGTTGGCTGGGTTATCCCATCGTTGGACTAAAGCGGGCGGAACTGAACAAATACCGCAAGGATTTGCAGATCGTGTTCCAAGACCCGTTGGCAAGTCTGGATCCCAGAATGACAATCTCAGCTTCGATCGCTGAACCACTTAAGACCTATCGCCCCGACCTGACAGAGCGGGAGCGTAAAAAGTTGGTTGCCGAGATGATGGAGAGGGTTGGCCTGAAAGCAAACATGATCAACCGCTACCCGCATGAACTGTCCGGCGGACAAAACCAAAGGGTGGGTATCGCGCGGGCGATGATCAACAAGCCAAAGCTGATCATTTGTGATGAGGCCGTATCCGCGCTGGATGTTTCGATTCAGGCCCAGATTGTCGAATTGTTACGCGAGCTCCAGCAGGAGTTTGGCCTGTCGATGATCTTTATCAGCCACGACTTGTCCGTGGTTCGTGCCGTATCAAACCGGATCATGGTTCTGTATCTCGGCCGGATCGTCGAATTGGGTGATGGTGAGGCCATTTGTTCCGAACCTATTCACCCGTACACCAAGTCCTTGATCTCGGCGGTGCCAATCCCGGACCCGGATGTCGAGCGTAGCCGCCAGAGGCTTAAACTGCCGGGTGAACTTCCTTCACCAATGGATCCGAAAGCGGCGTTGCGGTTCCTGCCCAGCCGTTTATCTGCAGGGCAGACAGACTATGTGCCTCAATTAAACGAGGTGAAGCCCGATCATTTCGTGGCCGAACACGATCCACTTGAGGCAATCATGGCCAACGCGTAAGCAAAGACGCCCGACACCTGTCTACAGGCTTCGGGCGTTTTTCAATTCCGCCTAGGGATTGAACAAAGCAATCAGATAATAGGCAAACAATATTCCACTATTCGATATTATTGTTTCCTTTTTGGCATAAATACTCAGCTTTCCCGCTGCATGTTGCCGCAGTTCATTTTGACTCCCAATCTTCGTGATGGCACCATTTCCCATGACGCAGCATCCTGCATCAAACGGCGTTGATCATTCTGCGCGCACAGCCTAAGACGAAGCCACGAGAGCAAAGCGATTTTCGGGCAAATTTTTTAACTTGAGAGGTAACATGGCACGCAAGGTCACCAAGGCGATTTTTCCAGTTGCGGGTCTGGGTACACGCTTTTTGCCGGCAACTAAGTCCGTCCCCAAAGAGATCATGACGCTGGTCGACCGACCACTTGTACAATATGCAATTGACGAGGCGCGTGCGGCCGGTATCACCGAGTTTATTTTCGTAACTTCGCGGGGGAAATCCGCGCTCGAAGACTATTTCGACCACAACCACATCCTTGAGCAAGAACTAAAGTCCAAAGGCAAGACGGACCTTCTTGAAACACTCAATGCCACCAACATGGAAAGCGGAGCGATTGCCTATATCCGCCAGCACAAGGCGCTGGGTCTTGGGCACGCAGTGTGGTGCGCGCGCCGCCTGATCGGGGACGAGCCTTTTGCCGTTATGCTGCCAGACGACGTGATCGCCGCTGACAAGCCCTGTTTGCAGCAAATGGTCGAAGCCTACCAAGAGACCGGCGGCAATATGGTTGCGGCCATGGAAGTTCCGCATGAAAAAACCCAATCTTATGGTGTGCTGGATGTTGGTGAGAATATCGGATCCGTCGTGCGCACCCGGGGCATGGTGGAAAAACCCAAACCAGAGGACGCGCCGTCCAACCTGGCCGTAATCGGGCGCTATATCCTGGGACCATCGGTTCTGTATAACCTGAACCAGAAGAAAAAAGGCAGCGGTGGCGAAATCCAGCTAACCGATGCGATCGCCGAAGATATCGGAAACGGTGTTCCGGTTTTTGGCTACAAGTTCGAAGGTCAGCGTTTTGACTGCGGCTCGAAGTCCGGCTTCCTGCAGGCAACGGTCGCATATGCACTGTCTCGCGAAGATCTGCGTGACGACCTGCGTGAATACATTCACGAAGTGATCTCTTCGGACAAGGCGGCTCAGTAACAGCCGCCTAACGTACACGGGTACCTATGTCCAAGCGCCGGGCTGGTGGCAGCAACTGAAACCAGCCCCGTGCCGACCGGGTCCAATCCCCAAGAATTAACGATTCTTTTCTGATGCGTTCGTGCAAGTCGGGAAGGATTCACATCTCTGCACTCACTGTGGCCCGCATTGCGTATGTCATTTCGACAGCCACAGGAGGACCCCGTGTCACAAAACTCACCCCGTCTGGACTTGCCATTTATTCAACAGTCGCAAGCGCAGAAACACGTCACGCATAATGAAGCACTCAGGAAACTGGACGTCATCGTACAGTTGAGCGTCGCCTCGGCAGGCGCAATCAATCCTCCGCCCGCACCGGATCAGGGAGAAATTCACGCTCTGGGGGCGGCGCCTACGGGTGACTGGGCAGGGCAAGCTGGCAAACTGGCCGCGTGGCTGGACAATGCGTGGCATTTCGTAAGCCCCGTATCAGGATGGCGCGCATGGGATGAAAGCCAATCCCGGCTGATCGTCTGGGACGGGTCAGATTGGGTGGATGCCCCTATTGCAACCCAAAACCTGAAAGGGATTGGTATTTCCGCGACATATGACGAGACAAACCGGCTGCCGTTCGGTCTGCCGCGTCGTTGCTCAGCCATGATGGGCTAGGTCATCAGTTGAAGATCAACAAGGCCAACGCGGCCGAAACTGCATCTTTGCTGTTTCAATCGAATTGGACAGGGCACGCAGAAATGGGGCTGTCCGGCAGCACAGGATTTTCCATCAAGGTCTCACCAGACGGAAGCAACTGGACCGACGCACTCAGCTTTGACCCGGCCTCTGCCATTGCAAGCGGTGCAGCCGTTCAAAACAGTTCAGATGATACAACGCCGGGTCGCCTGATGCGCGCAGACTTCGGCTACGGCCCCGGCAACCTGTTGGGCACAGTATCTTCAAATGGCGACGTACCGACCGGAGCGGTCATTGAACGCGGAACAACACCTGACGGGGACTATGTTCGGTTTGCAGACGGCACGCAAATCTGCACCGCGACACTGAACCCGACTTCCTGCACAGCGTCAGACGGTTCTCTGTTTGCCAACGGGACCGACGTCTGGTCGTTTCCGATTGCATTTGCAGCGGGCTCCACTCCAGTTATCAGTGGTAGTGGCAGCACCACCACCCTGTAGGCGCGCTCATAACGCTGCGCTCCTGCTATTGATTTCGTTCATCAATTTCAAGTGCGCTTGCCCATAACTTTGCGCCGTATTTGCGCACAATTTTGCACGATTTGCCCAAAAGTTTGCACGCCCCCATTTCGGTGTCGAATTACATCCTTTCGAAAGTCTTTTTGAGTTCTGCGACTTGTGCTGCATCCAACATCCGGGTTGGCATGTCCCGCAATGCCACGAGCAGCTTGGCTGTTTCTTCTAACTCTTCTGCTGCACAGACCGCCGAGAAGAGGTCCTTTCCCGATACGACTGGTCCGTGATTGGCCAACAGAACAGCACTAAATTTGCCGCCCAGTTTACGGATCAGATCACCTGATTTCGGATCACCCGGCTTGACGTATGGAACCAGTTTGACCGTGCCGACGCGCATCACCACGTATGGCGTAAGCGGTGGAATACAGTCGTCTGGATCGGTGTCTTCCAGACACGACAGTGCGGTGGCCCAGGTCGAATGCAGATGAACCACGGCGCCCGCTTCTGGTCTTGTCTCATAGAAAGCTTGATGCAGAAAGACTTCCTTGGTCGGCTTGTCTCCCGAGACGTGGTTGCCATCCAAATCAATCTTGGCGATGCGCTCGGGGTCGATATCGCCCAAGGTGGAATTTGTTGGCGTCATGAGGATCCCGTCATGTAAACGCGCGGAGACATTGCCCGCAGTGCCAACGGAAAAGCCACGTGCAAACAGTGAGGCACACAGCTCCGACATTTGCTGTCGTAATGCCTTTTCTTCAGAACTCATTTGCCGGCCTCCATCATTCTGAGAGCCTTCGCGAAAAAGTCCGGAGCGCCAAAGTTTCCAGATTTTAGAGCCAGCGCAATGGGTTCAGTTTTTCCGACGCTCAGGACAGGTACGCCCGGGTCGATCTCTGGACCAATTGACATGGCCGGAGACCCCAGTGCCTCAGAGACAGCCTTGGCGACAGCTCCCGACGTCTCTCCTCCCGCCACCACCAATCGCTTGTAGCTCTTCTGAACAAGTTCTCGTGCTGTATCCGCAAAGAGATTGTCCAGCTTTTCCGCCACAGCGTCCTGACCGAATTTGTTTTGGATCGCGCGCACATCATCCGGGCTTCCTGATGAATACGCGAGCGGCGCCTGACCCGGATGCGTTTCAAAGAAATCCAGAAGCGTTTGCGTGGTTACATCCCCGGACATGACACCTGGAACATCAATGACGAACGTCGGATTGGATTCCGCATGAACATCGATCTGCCCGCGTGTCGCACCTGAACAAGACCCTGCAAGGATCGCGGCGGGCCCTGCGATACCAGTGAACGCAATGCCAACACTTTTGGATGAAGCCTCTCTCAGGAAGTTTCTTGGTAGACCCAGCGCTATACCCGATCCCCCAGTAATGAGCTTGGCATCCTTTAGAGCTTCGCCCCAGGCCAACAAATCTTCATCCGAAATCGCATCACCGATCACAAAGCGCCCGTCTGCGTTCCGCAATGCATCAGAAATCGCCTCTGGTCCCTGCTTCACGGTGTCAACTGGCACCGACCCAACCGCTTCTTCGGTCTGATGCTGCAACCAACGCCTAATGTTGGCATCCGTCATCGGAGTAAGGGGGTGATTTTCCATCCCGGACTCGTTCAACAGCCTGCCGAGCACAAAAAGATGACCGTGATAGACCGTGCGTCCCGTTGTAGGAAAGGCCGGGCAGAAAATCACTTTTTGCGCGCCCAGTTCGTTGGCCAGCGCTTCCGCAACGGGGGCGATATTTCCTTCCATCGTGGAATCGAATGTCGAGCAATATTTGAAGATGAACTGCTGGCATCCTTGGTCCACGAGCCACCTCAAGGCACTCAGACTGTCTGCAACCGCTTCCTCGACCGGTGCCGTGCGGCTCTTGAGCGAGATCACACCCGCTTCGATCTCTTCGCTGGCCGGGGTCATCGGAATACCCGGGAACTGAGCCGTTCGTAACCCACCTTCTGGCTCAACGCCCTTCGCCAAGGTGTTCGCAATGTCGCTCGCACCAGTGAAGTCGTCCGCTATGACACCGATTTTCATAGTTCAATGTCCCGCGTCGGCCCTGGATCCAGCCTATGGATATGCGGTGCCGCGCCTACGGGAAATACCTCACGCACAAGTGGATCATGACCGGGCACGATAAGCCTAGGACGCGAGGCCAACCTCTCGAGTGTCTTGAAGCCGTCCATCATGTCTTGCAAATCGACGACGATAGGAAAAGCTTTGCGCGCCATGAAATTCTCATAATAATGCGAGGCATCAGAGGCGAGTACCATCCACCCGGCTGCCGTTCTTACGCGAACGCATTGCAACCCGCGCGAATGCCCACCGATGCAGTGCACCGTGACCCCATCTGCAATCTCGGCTTCTCCGTCGTAGAACACGACTTTGCCCGAATAGAGACGCTTTACGACCTCGCAGACATGGTCAGCCGTGAAAGGAGCACGCAGGTGATCGTGGCACATGCAGGGACCTGTAGCGAAGGCCATTTCCGCCGACTGCATGTGCAACTTCGCGTTAGGGAACATATGCAGCCCCCCTGCGTGGTCATAATGAAGGTGGGTCACGATGACCTCAGTCACCGCTTCCGGCGCGATGCCTAGTGGCCGCAGAGCTTCGCGAGGGTCCATCGCGATGGGACGACCACGAGCGGCGGCCTCATCGGAGTCGTAGCCAGTATCGACCAGAATGACTTTGTTGCCGCGTTTGAGCACCCAAACGAAATAGTCCATCGCATGGGGAGCATCGTGATTATCATCGATGATGAAACTATCAGCTCGCGTCCGGGCGTTGCGATCCGCGTATTTCACGGCGTGAATTTCCCAATCGTTCATCGGATAACCTCGGAATAATGCTGAACCACCTTGGTGGCGATCATATCAGCCACTGCCGTATCAAAGGACTGAAAATGCGCGCTTTCTAGGTGGGCAGAGAACGCCACGCTGTCATCATAAACCTCATAGAGAAAAACTGTCTCAGGATCGTCGCCGAGACATACGTCAAACTGCCGGCATCCGATTTCTTCACGCAAAGAAGTTGAAGCGTTTTCGACCATAAGCGGCAAGAAGATATCTCTGTTACCGGGCTTGAGAGTGAAGGTGACAGTAACCGCAAACATCAGACTGAAATTCCTTTTAGGCGTGAGAACGCGCGTTTCGCGACGGGCAGTTGGCTGAGGATCAGACCAATGTTGAGCACCAGCAGAATGGCCGCACCAGGCCGAGAAAAGAAGACCGAAGGATCCCCATCCGACAGGAACAGCGACCGACGGAAGGTTTCGTCAAACAGGCTGCCCAGAATAACGCCTATCACCAACGGCGCGATTGGGTACTTCATGAGGCTCATGAAATAGGCAACAGTGCCGACGCCAAGCATCAGGTAAAGATCATTGATGCCGCCGCCGACGCTGAAAGACCCGATGGTTGTCAGAACCATAACGACGGGCAAGAAGATGGTCTGCGGGATGGCGAGTATTTTGATAAAGACCCGAGCAGTGAACAGGCCCATTAAGAACATTGTCAGGGAGGCCAGCACTAAAATTGCAACCACGCGCAGAATGATCTCGGGGTCTATCGTCGGACCTGGGATCACGTTGTTGATCTTGAAAGCCCCCATCAAAGCCGCGGCGGGTGGTGAACCGGGAATGCCCAAAACCAAAAGCGGGATCAGCGCCCCCCCAATGCAGGCGTTATTTGCTGTTTCAGAGCACAGCAGACCTTCCAATGACCCTTTTCCAAACTTGTCGCCCTCGGCAGATACGGTCTTGCCGACACCGTAGCTGACCCAACCGGCGACATCTTCACCCACGCCAGGAAGCGCTCCTACCCCGGTCCCGATCACCCCAGACCGGCCAATGGTCGGTAGATAGCGTAGGATGGAGCGTAGGTTCGGAAGGATGCGACCTTTCAGGGCCAGAACTTTCCCGGCCTCAACGTGCCTCAAACCGTCAATGATTTGGGGAATGGCAAAGGCCCCCATCAAAACTGGGACGACCTGAAACCCGCTCATCAGATAGGACCAGCCGAAAGTATAGCGCGGCTCAGACAACAGAGGGTCGAGCCCCACCATGGACATCGCAAGCCCGATCAAACCGGCGATCCATCCCTTAATCACCAGGTCTTCGCTCATTAAAGTGCCAGAAAGCAGAATGCCGAACAGGGCCAGCAATGCTTTCTCCGGGCTTGCGATGTTCTTTGAAACCAAGAGCAGAGCCCACACGAAAATCAAAAGCGTGATGGTCCCGATAACTGTGCCAATGAAGCTGGCCGTCGTGGTCAGCCCTAGTGCTTCGCCCCCTCGACCCGTTTTGGCCAGTGGGTAGCCATCCATGGCCGTCGCCGCGCTGGCTGCCGTGCCCGGAATGTTCAGCAAAATAGACGGGTAAGAGCCGCCGTAAATCGCGCCGACATAGGCCCCGAGCAAAGCGATGAGCGAATAGTCGAGCGGGATTTTGTTGCCGAAGAAACCCGTCAGGATCGTCACAGCCAGGGTTGCCGTAAGGCCGGGCAGTGCGCCGAACGTGATGCCCAGGAACACGGAAGCGATCAGATACAGATAGGTCAGCGGGTCTACTGCCAGGCCCACGAATGCGGTCCCAAACCCAGCCAGTTGCGAAAGGATAAAGTCCATCCGGTCAGTCTTTCCATAGCGGACGAAGCGTCACGTAGTAGTGGTATTCGATTTGCTTGAAGATCAGCCCGCCGCGCGCGGGCACGTTCTGCCGGAAAACAAAGGCCATCGCACAAACGAGGATGAGCGGGGCAAGTATTGCCACCAATGGAACGAACCGCAAAACGCGCTCTGAAGCCGCTTTGGTCAATACCACTAGTGTTAACGCCACCCACAAGGCCAGTGTGAACCAATCATCAGCGTGTGCATTCCAATCCGCCTGAGCAGGAAACACGGCGAACGCAAACAAACCGGCGACGACAACTGCTATACAAGCCACCAAAGCACGCCGCGCATGACCCCCGTAGTAACCGTAAGTCAAAGCCGTGATCAGCAACCCAGAGCACAGAATGAAGTCCACTCTGGGAACCAGCCCGACGACATAGGCAAGAAGAATCAGGCCTATGGTTGAAGCTCGATAGGCTTCCGACTTATCCCATCCGACCCCTAAAGCACTGAGCGCGTGTTGGGCTCCTCCTGAACGGATCGAAATCGCCAGCAACACGAAGGACAAGACAAGCAATCCACCGAAGATGAACAGCGGTACAATTGCTGCCGAGTTGTACCAATCAGACCCATTTACACCTGCGCGGTTTTCACCCCAAAGCGGGATGTCCGACGTCTTCCAAAGGAAAAAAGTGGAAATTGCTATCAGACCAATCGATGCCCAGAAATCGCGCGCCCGCATGATCAGTGTATCGTCAGGTTTGTCCATTGCCTGCCTCTTGTCAGAAAGGGCGTGATCAGGCGCGCCCTTGAAAAAGTGATAGGATTATGGCTTCTCGATACCCAGCGATGCCGGATCTACGGTCGCTGCGCCCAGATCTTGCAAGGTATATGCAAAGGTAGCTTCGAGGTTCGCAAACAGCTCTTGAGCTTCTTCGCCGTGTTGACCACCGACATCATAATTGTTTGCAGTGGCCCATTCAGCGACGGTGTCGGAGGCAATCGCTTGCTCGAAGGCATTACCAAGCGCGGCCTTTACGTCGTCCCCGGCTGAACTGTGGACTGCAAACCCGATGGCCTGCTTGAGCGGCAAATACTGATCGAGACCGTCATAAATGCCAAAGGCAGAAGGCACTGTTGCCCCTGCAATCTGCGCATCTTCGGGCGTCAACATCGCAAGCGGTTTAAGTTGACCGCCTTCGATCAACGCGGCCTGTTCAGCTAGAGAAGTCACAACCAACGCAACTTCACCTGCTATCGCTGCTTCCTGCCCTGGCGCTGAGCCTTTGTATGGAACAAACTTGAATTCTGCACCGGATCCTTTTTCGATGGCCAGAAGGTTCAAGTGGTGGATCGAACCTGCGCCGGAAGCCGCAGCCGGAATAGTCCCAGGAGCAGCTTTCGCAGCGTCGACCAGTTCTTCCAGAGTATTGTAAGGGCTGTCTGCCGGAACCGAGATCAGATCAGGTGATCCGCCAACGATGAACGGATACCAAAAATCAAATTTCTTATCCCAACCACCCTGCACGGCAGCGGTGACGTTAGACTCTGACAGACCAACCAATGTGTAGCCATCGTCCGGTTGGTTCATGACGTAGACCATGCCGTTGGAGCCCGCGACCCCACCTGTTTGATTGATCACATTGATCGAGACCGGAAGGTGTTTTTCCATCTCGGCCATGATCATACGGTTGATTGTGTCCGTCCCGCCACCGGCCCCCCAGACCACAGCTGTGGTGATATCACGATAGGGGTAATCCTGCGCAGACGCCGTCCCTGTAATACCGGTCGCCAACACCGCCGCGGCCACCAACCGCCCTAGTTTTCGTTTCATTTCCAAGTCCTCCCAAACAACTTTGCGTTTATTATTGCATTTATTTGCGTATACATTAAAGAATGCGCTGTCAACGGACTGTAGTGGAAGCTGCTATCGCGCTATTAATGCGAAACGGGAAGGAAGCGGGCCAAAATGAAAAAGACTTACGATGTCGCAGTGTTCCACGGGGATGGGATCGGCCCTGAAATTATGGGCCCTACGCTTGAAATTCTGCACCACCTCTCGCTCGGCAACCGCACCTACGAACTGGCGTTTACAGACGCGCCGGCAGGTGCAGGCCACTACGCCAAAACTGGAGAATCGTTTCCGGCTGGATCACTCGAAACTGCAAGCAACGCTGACGCGATTCTGCTGTCTGCAATGGGCTTACCAGATGTTCGATACCCTGACGGAACCGAGATTTCACCGCAAATCGATCTGCGAAAGCAACTGGGACTTTTCGCTGGTGTACGACCAGTAAAGGTAAGCAGTGGACAAATGACCCCCTTGGCGCTGCCTCCCGGAAAAGAGATCGACTTTGTCTTGATACGCGAAAGCACAGAAGGACTGTTCTTCACCCAAGGCGCTGGCGAAGTTACCGAAGACGAAGCACGTGAAACTCTGTTGATCACTCGTGAGGTGTCCGAAAAGCTGTTCCGTTTCGCGTTTGAACTCGCCCAGAACCGCAAAAGAACCGGGCGCGGTCAGGGTCGAGTTACATGTGTCGACAAAGCCAATGTATTCCGCGCCTTTGCATTCTTCAGATCGATGTTTGATGCAGAAGCCGCCCACCATCCCGATTTGCAGGCAGACCATGCTTATGTTGATGCCACCGCACTGTGGATGGTCCAAAAACCTTGGGAGTTCGATGTCATGGTGACCGAGAACATGTTCGGAGACATCCTCTCCGACCTTGGTGCAGGTCTCATGGGCGGTCTTGGACTGGCTCCGTCAGCGGATATCGGATTGAATCACGCTGTGTTCCAACCCTGCCATGGTTCCGCTCCAGACATTGCAGGACAGGGTATTGCCAACCCCTTTGCGATGATCCTGTCCGCAGCAATGATGCTTGAATGGTTGGGGTTGACCCATGATCACCCAGGCCTGTCCAACGACGGCGAACGGTTGCGTGAAGCCGTGGAAAAGGTGACTGCGAACGGACAGAACCTGACGCGTGACCTAGGTGGCACCGCCGGAACGCAGGACGCAGCCTCATCGGTATTGGAAGCATTGCGGGCATGAATACTCAACAAGCCATCAGGGTCGCGTGTGTGGGTGCGGGGTATTTCAGTAGGTTCCACTACGAAAGTTGGTCCCGAATGCCCAGAGCGGATCTGATTGCATCCTGCAACCGTGATATCAACAAGGCGAAGAAAACAGGACTGGCCGCTTACGATGATCTGTCAAAAATGCTGGAGGCGGAAAAACCAGATCTCGTGGACATCATTCTTCCACCTGTGGCGCAGGCCGACGCCATTCGAACTGCGCTGCATTCGGGCATAAAATGGCTGATCTGCCAAAAACCTTTCTGCATGTCTCTGGATGAAGCGGAGAAGATCGTTTCAGAGGCTGAAGCGGTAGGTGGAACCATTGTCGTACATGAGAATTTTCGCTTTCAGCCTTGGTATCGTGCAATCAAGGTGGCGATGACCGAGGGTCGAATTGGAACACCTCTACAAGCGACTTTCCGGCTTCGGCCCGGCGACGGACAGGGACCGCGAGCCTACCTGGACCGGCAGCCGTACTTTCAAAAAATGCCACGTTTCCTAGTTCATGAGACAGCGGTTCACTGGGTAGACACATTCCGATTTTTGTTCGATGCGCCCAGCGCAGTTTATGCGGACTTGCGCCAAGTTAATCCCGTTATCTCGGGCGAGGATGCAGGTTACATCCTGTTTGACCACCCCAAAGGTTTGAAAGCTCTGTTCGATGGCAACAGATGCCTTGACCATAGCGCCAAAAACCCGCGTCAGACCATGGGCGAAGCTCTCATCGAAGGAACGGAAGGATCACTAGTTCTTTACGGCGACGGTTCCGTTGACCTCCGAGCGTTTGGAAAACAGGAGAGACAGCAGATTCTACCTCCAAGCGATCATGATGGATTTGGAGGAGACTGCGTTCACGCCTTGCAAAGTCACGTCATTTCGGGCCTTCTACTGGGCACGCCTTTGGAAAACACGGCCCGAGACTATTTGGATGTGATCCGCATTGAAGAGAATATCTACCTCTCAGCAGCGGAAGGACGAAAAATCAACCTGGAGACACCGTGAAGGATCAGGACGCAAAAACTCTTTCCAATACACAACGCGCTGTTAGGGATTTGCGGCGGATGATCCTGTCTGGCGAACTTGCGGCCGGAACTGACCATCTGGAGTCGGAACTCGCCGAGACCCTTGGCATGTCCCGCACCCCGATACGGGAAGCTGCGCTGATGTTGGAAAGTAAGGGGTTGCTGGAAATGCGACCCCGAAAGGGCGTTCGGATACTGCCTGTTTCATCAGATGATATGCGTGAAATCTACGACATCCTTACGGAACTTGAGAGTCTCGCGGCACAGCGCGCTGCCGAAGCGGGTTATTCAGAAGATGAACTGGCGGTACTCGCTGGATCAATTGCGAAGATGGACCAAGCCATCGAAGCCGAAGACCTTGAAGCGTGGGCAGAGGCAGACGAGTTGTTTCATCAAGAGCTCGTTCGGTTGGGCGGCAACCAACGAGTCGAAGCGATTGTTGCCATGATGAGCGACCAAGTCCGCCGCGCGCGTGCAACGACGTTGTTCATCAGGCCCCTGCCCGTTAAATCCAACGAAGATCACCGGGTTGTTTTTCAAGCGATTAGTGAAGGTCGTCCAGATGCCGCCCGTGAACGCCATCGAGAACACAGGCTGCAAGCACAGGCTATGCTTTGCGGGATACTCGAAAAGCATCGGCTTAACAGCCTCTGATTTTCTCGCATCCGGTCGTTAATCAACTAGAATAGCTGCTTTTTTAGGCACAAAAGACTCTCCGAACACCTGTCTAACACGGCAGTCTATCGTAGAGGCCGGCTGTTCTGATTTACTTTTTTCAGGTCACTCAACCAACCACTGCATCAATGGAGTTGAAATAGTACGATTTCGGATTATATTAGTTCGATATCGTACTACTGGAGACTCAAGATGCCAAATCGAAGACGTTTTCTCAAGATTCTAGGCGGAGGCACAATACTGGTTGCAACGGGCGCGGTTGGGTTCCTAGCGACACGCACACCGCATGACGCGCTGGCTCCGTGGACGCCACAACCATATGACGACCCCCGCAAAGCCGCTTTGTCCTACGCGATTCTCGCCCCTAACCCGCACAACTTGCAACCTTGGCTGGTCGAGTTGGTTGGGCAAGACAAGGTGCGCATCCACCGTGATACAGATCGCGAGCTTCCGGAAACCGATCCTTACCACCGCCAGCTCTATATTGGCCTCGGCGCATTTGTTGAGACGATGGTCCTGGCGGCAGGTGCACAGGGATTTGATACCGAGGTCAAGTTACTGCCTGATGGGGATGACGGACCAATCGCAGAAGCAGTGTTTGTTTCTGGCGGAGCACCCGATCCACTATCAGATCAAATCCTCAAACGGCATTCCAACAAAGAACCGTACACTGAACAGCGGCTGTCCGAGACGGAAGTGTCGGTCCTTGAAAACTATGCCACTTTAATTTCCGATGAGGATCTAGTGGCCCGTGTTCGAGACCTCACGAAACGCGCATTTGAAATCGAAATGCGAACACCGCAGACCCTGAAAGAATCCGTCGACCTCATGCGGATCGGGAAAGCAGAAATCAACGCCAACCCGGACGGGATTGAGTTACGCGATCCCATGCTGGAAACGCTGCGACTTACTGGCCTATTGGACAATGAGACCCTTATGAATGTTGACCACCCAGGCACTCAGTCTCACATGCGAGGCTACTTCGCTATGCTAGACGCGACGGCGCAATACGCAGTCCTCACGACAGCTACAAACACGCGAAGCGATCAACTCGAAGCCGGACGTCAATTGATGCGTTTCTACCTGAAGACAACCGAAATGGGTCTGGGCGTGCATCCGGTCAGTCAGGCCCTTCAGGAATATCCCGAGATGGCCGATGAATACGATCTTGCGCATGAGCTTCTTGCGTCACCAGGCCACACGGTGCAAATGTTGTTGCGTTTGGGGTATGGGCCTGAACCAATTGCCACGCCCCGTTGGCCTCTGGAGACACGAATTCTGAATGAAGCCTGAAGATGAGACCAACGAAGTCTACCGGTTCTTCACCGAGGTCGGGATCATCAACCAGCTGATCTCGACCAAGCTTGAAGCGTTCTTACCTGGCAGAATGACCGCTACCCAGTTTGGCATATTGGGCCACCTGGTCCGGCGCCCCGAGGGGGAAACGCCACTACAGCTGTCGAACGCTTTTCAAGTGCCCAAGACGTCGATGACGCACATGCTCGCGAGCCTAGAAAATCATGCCCTGATTACCCTTGAAACCAACCCCGATGACAAGCGTTCGAAAATTGCCCGGTCCACGCCGCAAGGCGCGGAGTTTTTGAAAGCTTCTATGGAACGGATGTCTGAAGCCCTGGCTCCAGTTTTGTCCGAACTCGGGCCCGAACCGTTCCATAGGTCTTTACCCAATTTGACGCTCATACGTGAAACGCTAGACAACGAGCGCGACTAGCCGTAACCTGCATCGCCCCAAGCAAGCAGCCAAATTCTCAAAAGATCATACAATCCGCGCCCGGCGGCAGAGGCGGCGATCCTTCAGGCAAGGTGGGTGTGTAGTCAAATGTCACAATCTTCGCGCCACCGTCGAACGCCACGAACAGTTGGTTAGATCCCGGCCTAATGGCGATGCCTTCCGGGTCAGTTCCGAATTCCAACAGGCTTTGCTGGGCGAGCAGTTGGCCATCTGCCGTGAACTCATACAGGCTGTTTGACCCTTCCCAGTCATCAACGATCAACATGTGACCGGTTCGTGGGTCAATTGCGATGCCCTGTGCCTCGCTTAAGGGGGGAGAGAGCTTCATGGTATCCAACCTTGCCGTAAGGACGCCTTCTGAAGTGAACCAGGACAACCGTTCCGGATCATCTTCTACGGTCACGATCTGCCCCTTTGCATTGATCGCGATCCCTTCGGTATCCGCAAATCCACCTTCAAGTTCAAAGGGTGCTCCTAAAGTGACTCCTTCCTTCGTGACACGTTGGAGGCTGCCAAGACCGTCGCCTACCAACAAGTGATCTCCTTCGATAGCAATTGCCTTGATACGGAAGAGATCGCTGGATATGCGGCGCAACTCATCACCTTGCAATGTAACGAGAATGGCCTCGGGCCCCTCGTTGGCAATCCACAAGCCACAAAACGTTGGATCGTAGTCAAGGCTTGCCGGTTGGTTGAGCTCGTAGCGCCCAGTTTCGCGAAGCTCCAATGCCGTGGACGGAGAAGCCCCAGCGCAGATCAGTAAGGCAATGGTTCTTGCAAACACTCAGAATGCTCCCGGAAAGGTATGTTGTTTAAAAAAATACCTGATTATTGCGTCCCTTCAGTGAGAAAGAACAGCTCAATGGGCTGAGCAAGGCCACGTATTTCGTGATCCCCACAGCTAACGAACATGTTCGGTGAAGCACTTGCAACGGCTAACGTCGCCAACACTCTCTGACCAATTGATTTTGTTAAGTTTTCAATTCGGCTTGCGACGTTCACCGCACCACCCAAAACCGTAAAATCAAGCCTGCCGGGGCTGCCGATGTTACCGTAGCTGACCTGCCCAACGTTGATCCCAATTCCAATGTCCAAGGGCGGTTTTTGGAACTCGTCTCGTCTAGTGTTGAGAGCGTTCAAACCACTCAGCACACTCTGCGCTGCAAGAGCCGCCATTCTGCAACGGTCGGCATGGTTTTTTTGAGCTTCGATAGTGAAGATCGACAGGATGCCATCACCCATAAACTTGAGGACGTCTCCACCGTTGTCTTCCACGGCGTTGACCACCAGATCAAAATAGTCGCTGAGCGTGTCGAAGACTTCTTCTTCCGTAGAGGTTTCGGAAAATGCCGTAAAACCTCGCAGATCAGAGAACATAACCACGGCATCCAGAGTTGTTCGCTCACCGCGCTTGATGTTTCCGCTCCAGACTGCCTCGGAAGGCCCATCTCCTAAATAAGTTCGAAGTAGACCTTTAGACGATTTTCGCATTGTCACAGGTTCCAAGGCGCAAGAAAGGGCCGGTAAGACCGCTTCAATCAGCCTTAGATGTTCCGTCGAGAATCCATCCGGCGCCTGTGTAATGAACGTGCAACCATGCAGCGATCCATCACCATAATAAAGCAAAGTAGCGTAGTAGTCGGTGCCGCCTTGCTCTGCAAACTCCAAATAGGATGAATGCTCTGTTTCTGAGTCCAGTTGCTGAAGACTTTTGTGAAGCGGCTTTCTATTCGCCAGAATATACTCAAATGAGCTCCCAACATAACCATCCGTCAACGTCGTCTCATGGGTGACATCGTAGCTGTCGGTGCCGTTGGGCGTCCAAACCACGCCCCAAGCAATAAGCAATGGATTGGCAAAGCGTTGGCCAATGTTTACTCGCCACAGCGGAACTCCGGCTTCGACCAAGGAGGAACAAAAGTGTGACACCACTTTTACAGGATCGCCGGAGCTACGACCTTCTGTAATCATCCATTCGGTTAGTCGGGTGACTTCTTCCATGTACCCAAGTTAGTCGGTTGCAAAGGATGAGCAAAGGCTATTGGATTTGCATTGTCGCATGCTTTTTTGAGTCGCCTGATCTGGCTGGTTCAACGAAGATTGGAGCGTTGCACCCGGGCGACCTTCAGTAGAAACCAATCTCGCTGACATCTACGCTGGCCTCATGATCGTGCCCGAAGGCTACAACCCCAAATGAGGTTATTGCATCCGCATCGGGAATAGCGCGCAACATGGCACCTGAAGCCTTGAAGCCTGACAGAGGCAAATAGACTTCGGTCCAGTCTTCAGAAGTTGCGAACGCGGCCTGGTAGTATTGCCACGGAAGCACCGTGCCACGTGTTCTGAGGTGAACGAAGTATTGCTCGCCGTTCCCCCGTACCAATAGCTTGACGCCTGATACAGCCTCATCTAGTCGCTCAGACAACTTGCGTCGGAACTGGATGAAGCCCCCGTTGTTTTCTGTACTCACGGTTCCGGTCAGCCGCGCGAATGCAACATCACCTTCCGAACGAAACTGCATCTGTCCTGAGGAAACTCCTCCCATGACGGTGTCGGCAACGTAGTCCCAACGCGTCTCCGGAGACTTGGAAAAGTCTTCAGTCAGTTTTTCATCAGCCTGAGCCATTGTGCATCCGATGATAACAAAACCTGAAACAAGCCCGATGAAGTTTGCACGCATATTGTTCCTTGTCAGTTCAGTATCGCAATAGAGAGGTTCAGCGCCGTGGCAAATGCGACCCATGCAAAGTACGGCAGGAAAGCCAGTGCGGAAACCCGATCTGAATTCCTGACCCGAGCAATGAACATGACGATCACAGCCAACAACGCGACAATGATCACAAGGGCAAACCACGGCAGTTGCATTACGAAAAAGGCTGGCGACCACAAAAAGTTCAAACTCATCTGCGCCCACCACAGCTTCATGGCGGTCGAGCTTCGATCTGCTTCAAACTGACGCCAACCCGCCATGGCGATCAACACATAAAGCACCGTCCAAACCGGCCCAAAAATCCAATTTGGTGGATTGAAAGCCGGTTTAGAGAGCTGCGCATACCATTCGCCAGGTGCGGTCAGTGTTCCGATCAGAATGCCGCCCCCCAACATAAGCGCGAGGAATGCTATGCGGATCAACCAATTCGACATTGTAGGATGGCTTTCAGCAGTCCCTGGTCGTCACGTTTACAAGCGCGTCCGAAGAGGAGGTCGCAGTACTGGTCTCTTCCGCAACGGTATAGGACACCGTGGCGCCTTCGATCTCCGAGCCTGTAACAGTGATTTCGCGTTGCCCGATAGTATCATCGACATCGATGGTAAAGGCGAGTGTGTCCCCGGCTGCGAGGGAGGCGATTTCAAGTTCTATTGTATCTTGCCCGTCCACGACCGCTGGAATTTGCCGCAGAGCATCCGCACCCTCAACGAATTCGAGAGGCTGGAAGACCTCGACGCCCGCACCCTTTTCAGTAACGTCGAAAATCAGACGTCCCGCAGATTTCGACAAGTCAATTTTGAGGATCGAGGCTTCTACTTCGCAAGCTCCAACGTTTGTCAGAACAAAACGGTCCTTGGGTGCTCCTTCTATAAAGCGAATTAGTACACCGGCTTGAAGCGAAGTAGCTGCAAATAATCCAAGGGTCGCCGCGAGAATACTCTTCGGGAGCATATTTATCTCCTTGCTAAAGGGTTCTTGATAGATACGCTTCGGCGGGTTTCTTGGATCAGACTTATGCCCTCTGACTATCGTGGTTTAGCCGACAGGAGCTTTCAAAGCTCCATGCACCGCTGTCAGAACGGTTAAGTCAAAACATGCCATTGTCATTCTCGCTGTTTGCCGGAACCTCCTGAAGAACGTCCCAGTGTTCGACAACCTTACCTTCAGCATCCAGGCGAAAAATATCGATACCTGCGTACTCGAGACCATCAGGCCAGATTTGGTGGCAATGCAGAACAACGTGGTCGTCTTCAGCAAACGCACGTTTGATATCCACACGCTTTCCCGGATATTCGGCGGCCATGCGCTCGAAATATTCGATAAACGCTTGCTTGCCGTCGCCAACATGCGGGTTGTGCTGCGTATAGGTATCACCAACAAAGATATCTATGGCTTCCGCAGGCCGACACTCATTGAACATCATTTCGTAGAAAGCAATGACATTCTTCTTGTTGGTTTCGAGGTCCAGCATGCTGATCTCCAATTCGACGCTTGTACCGCCCAAAAATGTTGGTCCGGGTAATTCTTGGAAGCAACCCAGTAATGATCTCGATCACTAATCGGCAAGAATCTACGAGTTTAGTTTTGCGTTCCGACTATTTCGAGTGTTTGTCCCTTACTCGATTTCTTCAAAGTCTATGTGAATGTGATTTCCATCAGGATCGGCCACATGGATTTGGACCATTCGGGCGCCCGGGACGTCAGTTTTGCGGTACTTGATCTGATTCGAGCTCAGTTTTTCTTCGAATGCGCTCAAGCCTGTGGCTGAGAGCGCAAAATGCTCGAGCTTGAGCTTCACTTCGGAGCCGACATTTGGCGTTCCCTCGTGACCCACAAGATGAACCACTGCGTGATCACCCGCATACAACCAAGCTCCGGGGAACGGAAAATCAGGGCGGGTCCCGAGTTTCAAACCCAGGACCTCTTCATACCAAGCAACCATGTCAGGCAACCTAGTCGTCACGATGTTCACATGATCCAGCCGTTCAATTCTCATCTAAAAACCCTCAAGCACGAGCTTTCCTTTGGCCCTGCCGCTTTCAAGGATAGCATGCGTTTTCTTTAAGTTTGTAGCATTGATCCTACCAAGTGTATCGGTCGCTGAGGATCTGATCTTTCCGTCTTCTATCAACCCAGCGACCTGATTCAGGATTTCGCTTTGACGGTTCATATCTCCAGTCGCAAAAAGCGACCGAGTGTACATGAACTCCCAATGCAATGAGATCGATTTGGGTTTGAAAGGCGCGATGTCGAAGGTTTCAGGATCATCAATCAACCCAAAGCGACCTTGAGGTGTCATCACCTCTCCAGCTTGGGAAGCATAAAGCAGGGAATGGTTTACCGGACGAACACTTCTCTGCTCTCAAATTGACGGTGGCGGCAGAGGCAGAAAAAAGGCCTGCATCGTCTCATCGCCGCGCTAGAGGAAATCGCTTCAGTGCAAGAATCCGACCCCCCTAGAACCGGGGATCCGGCAGATGACTAACACCTTCGGTTATGATGACATCCGCGGCTCCGTTGAGAAGCACCTCGGAAAAGACAATCTGGGCTGGGTTCGGATTGTCACCGAGTGCTTTGAAGCGATCAAGAAGCACTGCGACCGGCGTGAGGAAAGCTATCCATTGGTCGGCCAGATCAAGCAGAAATTCGGCTCGATTCGGATCTACATTGATGGGACGCAGTAAAACCCGCCTAGAGGTGCTGCTTTAACGGATGGGTGAATCCAATGCGCAAAATCAGAATGCATAGCGCATCCCGAATTCGGTGTAATTCTGGTTCAGTGTAAGATCGGCTTTCCGACTATCACGGATGACACGTTCAGCGTTGGGCAGATCGTTCGTTTTCGCGCGTTGCAACGCGGTTTTCGGATCAAATCCATGCTTGATCCAGCGGTGATGCAACCGCTTTACGAGTTCTTCCAAAGTTGGGCTGACAAAAACCGTTGCGGCATAGACATCCGCCAATGTTCTCCACGGGTCGCTATCCATCAGAAGGTAGTTCCCTTCAACAACAACAGTCCGAGTGTCGGGGTGAACCGCAATCGCGTTGGCAATGGCGAGATCCATTTGACGGTCAAATCTGGGGTGAAATGATTCATGCTGTGCGGATTGTAACTTTTTAATTGCATTGCAAAACCCAATTGCATCGAAGGTTTCTGGCGCGCCTTTTCTCGCCAGAAATCCTCGCGCTTCAAGTACACGATTGTCTAAATGGTAGCCATCCATAGGCACTAACGTGGCTAAAGGAACCGCCGAGTTCTGTTTTGCGTTCAGCGATTGCACAACGGATTCTGCCAGGGTCGACTTTCCGGATGCAGGGGGGCCGGAGATTGCGACAATCGTCCGAACCCCAACCTGCTTCCGGGAGGAGATCAGGTCGCACACGCGCTTTGCATCCTGCTCGATCACGCGGCGTCTTCTTTTGGTGGTTCTTTGGCGCCGGTCATAAAGGCCACGGCGTCGGACATCGTGTAGTCCTTGGGATCAATCGTGCAGAGCCTTTTACCGAGCCGGTGCACATGAATTCGGTCAGCGACTTCGAAGACATGCGGCATGTTGTGGCTGATCAGAATGATCGGAATACCACGCGCCCGTACGTCCTGGATCAGCTCAAGCACCTTGCGGCTTTCCTTCACGCCCAAAGCAGCCGTCGGTTCATCCATAATGATGAACTTGGTCGCAAAGGCGGCTGCGCGCGCAACGGCAACGCCTTGACGCTGGCCGCCAGACAGCGTCTCAATTGCCTGATTGATCGACTGCACTGTCATAAGGCCAAGCTCGGTCAGTTTTTCACGGGCGAACTTCTCCATAGCTGGCCGGTCGAGCTGACGCATGTATTTGCCCATGAACCCCTTTTTGCGGATCTCGCGCCCCATGAACATGTTGTCCGCAATCGAAAGGGCAGGAGACATGGCAAGCTGTTGATAGACAATTTCGATACCCATATTGCGGGCGTCGATTGGAGAGGTAAAGTTTACCTTCTTCCCTTCGATCAGAATCTCGCCCTCATCCGGGATGGTGGCCCCGCAAATCGCCTTGACGATGGAAGATTTACCCGCACCGTTGTCCCCAATAACTGCAAGGATTTCTCCTTTCCGCAGTTCAAAGTCGGAATGGTCGATGGCGGTGACGTGGCCATAGCGCTTCACGATCCCGCGCCCTTGGACGACTGGAGTTGTGTCTGACATTAGCCCGATACCTTTCTGATCCACTGGTCGACTGCGACCGCTGCGATGATGAGAAGACCGATCAACAGGAAGGTCCACTGCGCGTCTGCGCCGAGCAGCCTTAGCCCAAGAGTAAACACGCCGACGATCAGTGCGCCGAATAGTGACCCCAGAATGGACCCCCGTCCACCGAACAAAGAGATACCTCCGATCACAACAGCAGTGATGCTTTCAATGTTGGCCAATTGGCCGGACGTCGGCGAGACTGATCCGATGCGCCCAATCAGAGCCCAGCCCGCGAAGGCACAAATCAAGCCAGACAACATATAGACGGACATGAGTGTTCGATGGACGTTGACACCTGATAGTTCGGCCGCCTCAGGATCGTCACCCACGGCATAGACGTGCCTTCCCCAAGCCGTGTGTTTAAGTGCATAGGCCAACACAAAAATCAGGGCGAGCATGAAAATGACGCCGACAGTAAAGGTCGCTCCACCAATGCTGAACTTGGTTCCAAAGAATTGAAGGAAGGGAGCGTTGGCTTCGATATCCTGACTGCGAATAGTCTCGTTCGCGGAATACAGAAAGTTAGTCGCCAGTACGATCTGCCACATCCCTAGTGTGACAATGAAGGGGGGAAGTTTAACGCGGCTGACAAGCCAGCCGTTCAGTGCTCCGATCAAGGTTCCAACCGCAAGCCCGCACATTACAGCGATTGGCACTGGAATGCCGTATCGGAAAGAGAACTGCCCCATGATAACAGAAGAAAATACCATAATTGCGCCGACGCTCAGATCGATGCCGGCGGTCAGAATAACCAGGCTTTGAGCTGCGGCCACGATTCCGACGATCTGAACCTGCTGGAGGATCAAGGTCATGGCAAAAGGCGAGAAGAACTTCGATCCCAATAGCAGTCCGAAAATCAAAATCGCACCGACCAGAACGATAAGCGGCACGAAAGATGGGTTGACGTGGAGAAGATGCTGCAACCTCCCCAAAACGCCACGCCGATGGTCCTCAAAAGCTGCAACAGTTTCTGTCCTGCTGGCAGCGGATTCAAATTCCTTGGCGCTCTGGTTTGCTTCGGACATATCTCCCCCTTTTCGCGGGCGATGTAATGCCCACGAGATGAGTGTACAGGAAGTTTCGGTTTGCTGGTGAAAGGAGTGATGAGGCGCTCTCATGCGCCTCATACATTAGGTCTGATTTAGCCCCAGCAGAGCTCCAAGCCTTCGGCGACCGAAATCGATTCCACGCCATCAACAGGTTGGTCCGTGATGAGAGCGACTCCGGTATCGTAAAAGTCTTTTCCGGGTGTGTTTTCTGGCTTTACGCCTTCCTCAGCCCACTTTTTAACAGCCTCGACCCCAAGCGAAGCCATCAAAAGCGGATACTGCTGACTTGTAGCTCCAATAACTCCGGCCTGCACATTTTGTACACCGGGGCAGCCACCATCGACCGAAACGATCAGCACATCGTTTTCACGCCCAATGGATTTCAGAGCCTCATAAGCACCTGCCGCTGCTGGTTCATTGATCGTGTGAACAACGTTGATCGTCGAGTCCTTGGCCAAAAGGTTCTCCATGGCGCGGCGCCCACCTTCTTCGTTGCCGTCGGTCACGTCACTGCCGACCAATCGTGCATCAGATTCATCGCCGATGACATTGGGGTCTGCCAGGTCCACACCGAAGCCGTCTAGGAAGCCCTGATTGCGAAGAACGTCCACGGTTGGCTGACTGACGTTAAGATCAAGCGTCGCAATTTTTGCGTCAGCCGCTGCGTCGCCCATCTTTGCCTTCGCCCATTGCCCGATCAATAGGCCAGCTTTGTAGTTGTCTGTCGCAAAGGTTGCGTCAGCGGAGTCAATCGGGCTTAGTGGCGTGTCCAGAGCGATAACCAGCAAGCCAGCATCACGCGCCTGCTGAACAGCGGGGACAATCGAACTTGTGTCCGAAGCCGTCAGGAGAATTCCCTTTGCGCCGTCGAGAATACAAGTTTCAATGGCCTGAACTTGAGTTTCATGGTCGCCGTCGATTTTACCGGCAAAGGCCTTCAAGGTCATGCCAAGCTCTTCAGCCTTGGCCGTTGCGCCTTCCTTCATCTTTACAAAGAATGGATTGGTATCTGTCTTCGTGATCAGACAAACGGTTTCTCCGGCCGCGTGGGCAGATGCGGCAGCCACCGTAAGCGCGGTAGCAGATGCGGCTATCTTGAATAGATTTTTCATGTAGTCCTCCCAGAAAATTGTTGATGCCCCGCATGGCAGGCCAACGAGACTCGCCCTCATCCTCCAATGAAGGTCTAATTCAAGAAACTGTGATTCTAGCCTTTCTGTCAATAAATAAATAAAGTTTATTTATTAATTTACCTAAGCACCTTTTCATAAGAAAATAAGGTGTTTATGTTCAGGCTATGGAAAGAGAGGCGCTCAACACACTGACCGGTGGGGTAAGTCAAAGCGGGGTTCGCGATCACAACGAACGTCTGATTTTGACAGTTTTACAACGGCATGGGCCCGCCGCAGGCGCCGACGTTGCGCGATTAACAGGCCTATCTCCTCAGACCGTATCAATCATTTTGCGCAAGCTTGAAAAAGACACAATTCTCAAGCGTGGAACCCCACTGCGCGGGAAGGTTGGAAAGCCCTCAATCCCTATGGAATTAAATCCGGAAGGCATCTTGTCGGTTGGGATGAAGATCGGGAGGCGTAGCGCCGATCTGCTCTTGATCGACTTTACTGGCACACCGCGTCTCCAACTTTCCACGACTTATGACTATCCGCTACCAGAGGTCATTTTCGGTTTTTTGGAGTCTGGTTTGGAAACGCTTCTGTCCCACGAGCCCCAGAGGCTTCGTGATCGTGTTTGTGGGATCGGTATCGGGACCCCATTTGAACTTTGGAAATGGCACGATCTGTCTGGGCTTGCTGCAAAAAAATTTCGGTCTTGGAGAAACGTGAATTTCTTTTCCGAGGTCGCCAAGTTCAGCGATTTGCCGGTTTTTGTGGTCAACGACGCAACAGCCGCATGTCACGCAGAGCATCTCTATGGGCGTGGGGCAGAATACCGTGACTACTTCTACTTTTTTATTGGCTCAATGATCGGCGGCGGTGTTGCATTGAACGGCACCGTGTTCGAAGGCAACCAAGGCAATGCCGGTGCACTGGGCGCCATGCGCACGACCGGTCCTTTGGGTGAGAGCCAGCAACTGATCGACACGGCGTCGCTGTTTTTGCTTGAGGACCGATTGATAGAAGCGGGTGTCGACCCGGGGATTCTATGGAAGAAGCCGCAGAATTGGAGCAGCATTTCTCGCTATGTAGAACCATGGATTGGCACCACGGCGCAAGAATTAGCTAAGGCCGCTCTTTCAATCTGTGCTGTCATCGACTTCGAGGCCATTTTTATCGATGGCGCGTTCCCGCCTGAAATTCGGGAAGAACTGGTGTCAAGGGTTCGCCGTTACTTAATCAACCAAGACAAACGCGGTTTGATTCCTCCGGTCGTGGAGGCCGCAGCGGTTGGGGAAAACGCTCGTGGCATTGGGGCGGCTAGCAGCCCAATTTTCCGCCAGTTTCTATTGAATACCAACGCTGGGCTTTCTGGAATGTAGCCAGAACTCATCGAAGTCAAAGTTTCAAAGTAGGAAGAAGCCGCTAGTAATGCTTTAAGAGACCGCTTTTGAACGCTGCTTTGGCACATGCGAGCTCAGCTTGAATTGGACCAAATACCGGCCGCGAACAACCGCTTTGAAAGACTGCATCGCAAGCTTATCACTTAGCACCTAACGTCGGTTATAGTACGAACATGACTAGAGATATCTAGGCTAACGCTCATACAGTCGCTGATGCCCTGACTTATGACCAGCAGATATCCAAACTGTCTTCAGAGGCGGAGTAGCTAGCGCTCCAATCTGTCAAAGCCAACAGATTGGAGCGCTAGCTGATCTGCGCAAGAGAACGCCGAAAAAGCCGTAAACTCATTAACAACAAAGCCGTTCCCAACAACGTCATCCAAACGAATTCCGGCCAGACAGTCTCAATACCAGCGCCTTTGAAAACAATAGCCTGACTTGCTGACATGTAGTGGCGTGACGGCAGAACCAAAGTACCTGCCTGCAACCACGCCGGCTGCCCTTCAATTGGGGTCTCTCCACCTGACAGCATTAGCATTGGCAGCACAATCAACATGACCAGAAGCGCGAACTGCGCCATAGAGCGCGCAATGGTTGCCAGAAACACCCCAAGCGCCGTCGCAGTAAAAAGAAACAACGCCGTGCCAACCAAAAACAACATCTTGGGTCCAGCGATACTAATGCCCAGAGAACCCTGCATCACAAAGGTTAGTGAAAGACCAGTCGCGACCAAAACCACTGCTGCATTCGCCCAAATCTTGGCAATGGCAATGTCAAATGGAGCAAGAGGCATGGCAAGGAGATGTTCAATGGTCCCGTGCTCTCGCTCTCTAATCATTGCCGCTCCGGTCAATATAGTTGTGAGCCACATGATCTGGCCGATCAAAGCAACGATACCAGCAAAACGTACAGTATCTCTATTTGGGTTGAAGGCGCTTCTAAGAATGACACTGATTGAGGGAGCATTTACTAGATCGATACCAATTGCATAGCGATGTATTTCAGCGCTCAAGATACTGGTGATGTAGTTTGCACCAATACCGGCCTGTTCCATGGCGGTTGCGTCAATAAGAACTTGAATCTCCGGACTGTGCCCTGCGCGCAGATCCTTTTCGAATCCGGGGGGCACAGCCACAACGAAAATAAAGCGCCCAGCGTCCATGTACGCAGGTCCTTTTCCGGGTTCGATTTGGACGACCGGTTGGAACTCTGGTGGGAAAAACGCTGTGGCAAGTGCTCGAGAAAGTGGCGAGTCGTCTTCATCCGCAAACGCTATCGAGGCGTTGTTTACAGAACTTGCCACTCCCGTTGCTTCCATGATCGGGGCCAGCGTGAACGACCAGACCAACAATGCCATCATCACCCAATCACGGCGCAGGCTCATCACTTCCTTCAAACCTAGCCAGAATATGCAGTAGAAGCGCTGCATTCACTTCTCCTGCGCCCGAAGACATACGGCTGCGATCAGTGTCAGAACTGGTCCGAAGCAGGCGAGGGCCAGAATGTCCGGCGCAAGGGCCTCCCAACCCAAACCTTTAGTGAAGGCACCAACGTTTAGGTGTAGGAAATATGAGGAAGGCCAAAGTGAGCCCACCACTTGTGCGCCTCCTTCAAGCGTTGAAACAGGTTGCAACAGACCTGAGAACTGGATTGTTGGGACAACTGAGGCGATGGCAGTTGCAAATGTCGCGGCCACCTGACTGGATGTCATTGTAGCGATCAACAGCCCGTAGGATGTCGTTGCCCAAACGTAAAGAAGGGCACCAACAGCCAAAGGGAAAGGATTTCCTTTTAGCGGCACCCCGAAAAGAAAAACGGTCATTCCGGCCAAAAGCAGAAAATTTGCGTAGGCGATCAAAATGTACGGAATTTGTTTGCCGACTAGAAATTCAAGCCGCGTGGTTGGTGTCACGTAGAAATTGACAACTGACCCCAGTTCTCGTTCCCTTGCTACGCTTACGGCAGTCAAAACAGCTGGCAACATAATCAGTAAGATAGCAGGCATTGCCGGAGCCATCGCGGCGATACTTTCAAAGCTCTGATTGTAGCGAAACCGAGGTTCGATCCTGGCGATATCTATCTGGCTTTTGCCATTGTTAAGGGCATATTCCGCGAGAAATGATTGGTGCAATCCGGAAACATAACCTTCAACCGTCTCACCCTTAAATGGGATAGCACCGTCTACAGTTGCAAGTATCTGGGTTGGTTCACCCGTACTCATCTTTCGGTCAAAGTCAGGTGGTAACTCAACAACCAGAGAGACCTCACCTGACACTAGACGGTCGCGCCCTTCGCTGGCGCTTTGCAGCGGCGATTTGGCTTTAAAGTAGGACGATCCGGCGAATTCAGCCGCATAAGCACGACTCTTCGGCCCCTGAGAACGGTCAAGTACCGCGAATTCAAGCTCATCGATATCCAGCGTAATTCCAAAGCAAAAAACCAACATTAGAATAGCAGAACCCAGAAACGCGAAAGCCAGACGCACCGGGTCACGAGCTACTTCAACGGTCTCGCGCCGCGCATAGGCCAATACACGAGAAAACGCTCCTCCCCCGGCGTGGGATCTGGCCCTAAAACCGACCTTTGGCGCGACAACAGAGACTGGTTTTTCTGCTGCTTCCAATATCGAAATGAAGGCGTCTTCAAGGTTTTCCGCCCCTTCAACGGCGATCAGTTCAGCCGGAGTACCTTCCGCTAGAACTCTACCAGCATGCATAAACGAAACGCGATCACAGCGTTCCGCCTCACCCATGAAATGAGTGGACACAAAGATCGTTACCGACTCATTTCGCGACAGCTCAATCAACAAGTCCCAGAAGGAATCGCGCGCCTCTGGATCCACACCGGATGTTGGTTCGTCGAGTATTAGCACCCGCGGACGGTGGATCACTGCTACGGCTAGCGACAGTCGCTGTTTGATCCCTAGAGGCAGTGCCGTCGCCAACGTATGCCGGTGCTCTTCGAGCCCAAAGCGCTCAGTGAGTTCCGAAACACGTTGTTCTCGGTCGGCAATTGCAAATATCCGCGCATGCAATTGTAGGTTCTGATGGACCGACAACTCGCCATACAAGGAAAAGGCCTGGCTCATGTAGCCTATTTCACGCCTCATTTTTCGGTCATATGCATCGACAGGGTTGCCAAACAGCAGTGCTTCGCCTGAGCTGGATGGTAACAATCCAGTCAACATCTTCATTGTCGTGGACTTGCCGCAACCGTTTGATCCTAGAAACCCGAATATCTCTCCG
Organism: Ruegeria sp. HKCCD7221; assembly: GCF_013031225.1. Lineage (NCBI taxonomy): Bacteria > Pseudomonadati > Pseudomonadota > Alphaproteobacteria > Rhodobacterales > Roseobacteraceae > Ruegeria > Ruegeria sp. HKCCD7221. The sequence goes on along the minus strand of NZ_WPZE01000005.1, from coordinate 98,509 downwards.
CGATTGATTGTGAAGTCGACGTTGTCTACGGCCGTGAAATCAACAAAGCGTCGTGTCAGTCCACGCGCAACTATCACTGGGCTTGCTTCGATCTTCCCATTCGTTTTGTTTTTCCCCGCCGGTTCGACAGGCAACTCCCGCGCTCTCAGACGACGATATGCAATTTCGAGGTCATCATCACTCCCTTTCAATTCGGCGGGCTTCCCATGAAAGATGACTTGACCCGCGTCCATCGCGACAATCCGGTCAAAACCGTCGGCTTCATCCATGTACGCCGTCGACACTAACACCGACAGCTCAGGGTTTTTTTCTCGGATTGCGTCAATCAAAGCCCAGAACTGCCGACGCGACAACGGGTCGACCCCGGTCGTTGGCTCATCCAAAACCAAAAGTTTGGGGTCATGGATTAAAGCACAGCACAGGCCTAGTTTTTGCTTCATCCCACCCGAGAGCTTGCCCATCAGACGGTCTTCAAACTGCGCAAGCCCTGTCGCAGCCAATAGCGCTGCGATACGTTCGTCCCGCTCTGAATGCCCTTGAGCAAAGAGACCAGAGAAGAACTCGAGGTTCTCACGTACAGACAGCTCCGGATACAGGTTTCGACCCAGCCCTTGCGGCATGAACGCGATGGCTGGGCAAATGTTGTGTCGATGACCAGAATCGCCAATCGGGCCGCCTAAAACGTCGATATTGCCGCACTGCAGTTTCTTCGCGCCAGTGATCAAACCAAGCAGTGTAGACTTTCCCACCCCATCCGGCCCGATAAAGCCAACAAGCTGGCCGCCTGGCAGTTCTAACGAAACAGAATCCAATGCGACATGCTTGCGATAACGGTGCGTAACACCTGAAATGTGAATATCGCAGGCGTCATCCTCAACTCTCATTCGAACAGCTCTTCTGGGATGCGTTGTTCAAGCGCCTCAGGCCAAGCAGCGGCTGGGTTCAACCGGATCACCGCGACACCGCGCAGACCGGTTTTGACGTGCTCAATCCGACTTTCAACCAAGTCTATTGGGATACGGACGCGAACGCGAAAAACCAGTTGCTCTCGCTCATCCAGGGTCTCGACCTGTTTGGGGGTGAATTGGGCCTCGGGAGAAACAAAGCTCACGTATGCAGGTATCGCATATTCCGGCAAAGCGTCGAGCACGATGCGAGCCTCAGCTCCAATGGGCAAAAGTCCGGCTTCACGCGCCGGAAGAAAAACTTCCATGTAAACATTCTCAAGACCAAGAATAGTCAGGATTGGTTCGCCTGCGCCAACGACCTCTCCGGGTTCTGCAAGCCGGTAAAGCACGCGGCCGGGCAAAGGTGCCACTAAAGCGCTGTCTTCAATCTGTGCTTCGATCCTGCGTACTTCCGCCTCAGCGGCAGCAATACGGCTTTCTGCGGTTGCGACTCGGGCTTTGGCGGCGCCCAATACTGCTGTAGCAACCTTATGAGTGGTATCGCGATCTTCAAAAATAGTTTTGGAGATATTTTGACCTGCCAGCAACGCCGTGGCACGATCAAGCTCTTGCTCGGCCCTGCGCTGTTCGCTTTCGTGTTGCACAACGAGCGCTTCTGCTTCAGCCCTTGTCTGATTTGCCAAGGCTACTTCGGCTCTAGCCCGATCCAGGTCCGCAGATTGCTCGTCTATGTCCATTTCGGCCAAGATTTGACCGGCTGCAACCATACTGCCCTCTGTTGCCGTTACCTTCGCAACCCGACCTGCATTAGTTGGTGCTATTTCGACTTGTTCCGCTTCAACCCGCCCGTTTCCTTGCACAAATCCGACCGGCAATTCATCGCCATCCTCGGCAACAACGACATACAGCAACGCACCAGCAACTACCAAACCAGCCAAAATAAGAAAAACCGATAGGTTTTTGGTCATAGCGTTTCACCTGAAACAGGGTTTCTGGCGCAGAGTTTAGTGTCTCAAAAGACCCAAAGCCTTGTTTTGGATCAAAACCGATCCGGGCACCTCAGTTCCAAGAATTTGTTTGTATGAACACCGGTTTGGGTGTTGCAGGCTCTTTCGCGATAGGTCGGAAGAAGTAGACGTGAAGCGTTTTTGTAATCAGTTTGGTATTGAAACGGGTATTCTAACGCGCAATTGCGGTCGCCGCCAACCTGCTGCGCAATACAGCGAAAGGAAGCACTATGACCAAAACACTGAGAGCTTGTTTGTCTTTGTGGTTGGTTTCAATCGCTCCTGCGTATGCGCAAGAACCTCCTCGTCTCGTTTTGCAGCTGACCGTTGACGCGTTGCGGGGCGATCTGCCGACACGTTACTTTGAGAATCTTGGGGAGGGTGGCCGGCCTGAGGTCGATAACCCACGCGAAATCCGCGGGAGGCAGCATTGGTATGCGGGCGAGGCTTATATCCTTGTAATTGCTCCAGATTAGAGTGCACGAGTCGGTTCGATTCCGACGCCTCCTACCATCCTCAGGAGGTGTCCGACATGGCGGACGAAGTCACGAACGCAATTGATTTCAAAGACAAAGATCAGGATGAAATTGATGGTCTAATGGAAAGTGTCGATCTAACTACCTACGGTCTGGAACGGGTGAAGATTGGTCATACTATAGGCCTGGATGACTCTGGCAGTGAGATTGATCCGCCAAATCCAAATCCCCGAGGTGGTCACGATGACCCAGAAAAAGACCCTTTAGACATGATCGTAGCCGCCTTCAACGAACGCTATTTCAATGGTTGGGATGCGACACCGGAGGAGCAAAGAATCAAGCTGATCAACATCCTCAACCACGCAATGAGCGACCCTGCATTTCAGAACAAGGTTGTATCCAACCCTGACGAACAAAATCGACGCATCGCCAGTGAAGCACTATTTGAAAAAGCAATGCGCAACGAACGTCGGCGAGAAATCGACCTTTACAAGAAGTACGCCTCAGATGACGATTTCAAATCAGGTCTTCACGAAGCTCTCATGCGCATGATGGAACAAGTTCTAAAGTCAGGAGACCACAGACCCGTAGGATAAACCTAGTGGTTTGTTGAGCTCAGCAATGCGCAAAACCCACCGGAAGCACACACCTGCAACTCTATCCTTGCCTTAAGTCTAGAACTTAAGGATCGCCCAATAGCAGAAATGCCGTCGGCAATCTGCACTTCTGAGTTGAAATCGCGCAAACTAATGCGCAAATCATGCAGACTTATGGGGTTCGTGCACGTTTGTGCGCGCCCCTACACACCCGCTTTCTAGGGATTGATGCACCGTCGGACTTGCAGGTGGTGTACAAAGTCTTTTCGGTCAACTCTGATCCGGGTCTGCACGCGCCTGCGCTTATTGCCATTGGCCGCTGGCGGTAACGCCAGCAATGCCGCCCGGACACTGGTTTGGGCGGCTATTTGGCCCGAATGTCAGCATCGCCCTGTTCAAGAAACCATGCGTAGGTCTCTCGTATTCCCTCTTCGAGGTTGACCTGCGCGCGCCACCCCATGTCGGCAAGCCGGGACACATCCATCAGTTTGCGCATTGTCCCATCTGGTTTGCTGGCATCCTGCGTAATCCGCCCGGTGAATCCGACCGTCTTGGCAACCATTGCTGCCAGTTCAGCGATCGAGATATCTTCTCCGCACCCTACGTTTATGTGGCTCAGCATGGGTTGCGTATTCTCTTCATAAACATCGCGGGGCAAGTCGAGTACAAACAGCGATGCCTCGGCCATGTCATCCACATGCAAAAACTCTCGACGCGGTTTACCAGTACCCCAGATAACCACCCCGTCCAACCCGTCCCGATGCGCTTCGTGGAAACGGCGGATCAAAGCAGGCAGCACATGACTGTTTTCCGGGTGAAAGTTATCACCGGGCCCATACAGGTTTGTCGGCATGACCGAACGATAATCGACCCCGTGCTGTCGATTATAGCTTTCGCACAGTTTGATTCCGGCGATTTTTGCTACTGCGTAAGGTTCATTGGTCGGCTCCAATACGCCAGTCAGCAGGGCGTCTTCGCGCATGGGCTGTGCGACAGCACGCGGATAGATGCACGAGCTACCCAGTTGCAGCAATGAGGTAACGCCTGCGGCAAATGCCTGATGGATGACATTACACTCGATCATCAGGTTTTCATAAATGAAGTCGGCAGGGTACGTATTATTCGCGTGAATTCCGCCCACTTTGGCCGCAGCGAGAATGACCACATCGGGGCGTTCCGTTTGCATGAAGTCCCGCACAGCAGACTGGTTGGTCAGGTCCAGTTCCGCGTGGGTGCGCGTGATCAGCGACAGCGCTTCACCCGCCGCTTGGCGATTTTTTAGACGGCGCAGGATCGCGCCTCCGACCATACCGCGATGCCCGGCAACATAGATTTTACGCATATGCCCCTCCTCAGCCATTTTCCAGACTGACAGGCAGATCGAACCCATGCTCTTTCAACAGGGCGTGGCGTCTGGCTGTTTTGAGGTCTTCCGACACCATTTCGGCGCACATTTCCTGAACGGTCAGTTCCGGCTCCCACCCCAGTTTGTTTTTGGCATTTGACGGGTCACCCAAAAGGGTTTCAACTTCGGCAGGGCGGAAATACTGAGGATCGATCCGCATAACTACGTCGCCCTGTTTCAGCGCCGGTGCCTTATCGCCGCGCACGGACTTAACGGTTGCGATCTCATCCACACCGTCGCCCGTGAACTCAAGCGAAACTCCCAACTCGTCAGCCGACAATTCGATAAACTGCCGGACGGAATACTGAACCCCGGTGGCAATGACGAAGTCTTCGGGCTGATCCTGTTGCAACATCAGCCACTGCATCCGCACATAGTCCTTGGCGTGGCCCCAATCCCGCAGGCTGTCGATATTGCCCATATACAGGCAGTCCTCGAGGCCCTGCGCAATATTCGCAAGACCGCGGGTGATCTTGCGTGTCACAAAGGTTTCGCCCCGGCGCGGGCTTTCATGATTGAACAAGATACCGTTGCACGCATACATTCCATAGGCTTCGCGGTAGTTCACCGTGATCCAGTAAGAATACAGTTTGGCCACCGCATAGGGTGATCGCGGATGGAACGGCGTGGTTTCACGCTGTGGGGTTTCCTGAACCAGACCATACAATTCGGATGTCGACGCCTGATAGAACCGTGTTTTCTTTTCCAGACCCAGAAACCGGATGGCTTCCAGCAAGCGCAGCGTGCCGATCGCATCCACGTCGGCTGTGTATTCAGGCGATTCAAAGCTAACCGCCACATGAGATTGCGCACCAAGGTTATAAACCTCGTCCGGCTGAACCTCCTGAATGATTCGGGTCAGGTTGGATGTATCGCTCAGGTCACCATAATGCAGGTGCAAACGCGGGTTGGGGACGTGCGGATCCTGGTAGATATGATCTATGCGCTGCGTATTGAACGAGGACGCCCGGCGCTTGATACCGTGAACTTCATAGCCTTTTTCCAGCAAAAATTCGGCCAGATATGATCCATCCTGCCCTGTAATACCGGTTATAAGTGCAGTTTTTGTCATCGTCGCGTTCCACAAAACTCAATCTGGCTGATTGCACTCTCAGAAACAGCAAGATACCCCGGATTGCAAGCCAAGGCCGTCAGCAAGCGTTGAAAGCGGCGGAACTTTCCTGCGTGAAAACGCGCCAGGTCCGTCATTTCGGAGAAAGGAAACAAAGATGCGTATAGCGATGATCGGAACCGGATATGTCGGTTTGGTATCGGGCGTGTGTTTCTCGGATTTTGGCCATGACGTGATTTGCGTCGATAAAGCCGCCCAGAAGATCGAAATGCTGCAGGCAGGTAAAGTTCCCATCTATGAGCCCGGGCTTGACGCGCTGATGGCAAAAAACGTGGCCTCAGGCCGCCTGAGCTTTACCACCGACCTTACCGCTGCGGTCGATGGTGCTGACGCAGTCTTTATCGCGGTCGGAACTCCGACCCGCCGGGGCGATGGCCACGCCGATCTGACATATGTCATGGCCGCAGCAGAAGAGATTGCTCAGGCCGTAACGGGCTATACCGTCATTGTCACCAAATCGACAGTTCCAGTCGGGACGAACCGCCAAGTTCATGCGGTTGTTTCAGGCGCCAATCCCAGTGCTGATTTTGACGTCGCCTCAAATCCCGAATTCCTGCGTGAGGGGGCGGCGATTGACGATTTCATGCGACCCGATCGGGTTGTCGTGGGCGTCGAAAGTGAACGCGCCGCCGAAGTCATGGCCGAGATCTATCGCCCGCTTTACCTACGGGATTTCCCAATTCTGACAACGGATCTGGAAAGCGCCGAGATGATAAAATATGCGGCGAATGCATTTCTGGCCACAAAGATCACCTTCATCAATGAAATCGCAGGACTGTGCGAGCGCGTGAATGCCGACGTCAAAGAAGTTGCCCGCGGCATCGGTCTGGATGGTCGGATTGGCAACAAATTCCTACATGCCGGCCCCGGCTATGGAGGTTCGTGTTTTCCCAAGGACACCGCCGCTCTGGCCCGGATCGGGCAGGAACATGCATATCCCATGCAAATCACCGAAACGGTTATTCGTGTGAATGACGGGGTCAAAAAGCGGATGATCGAGAAGATCCGCGACGCGTGTAATGACAGCTTCAATCAAAAAACCGTTGCTGTCCTCGGCGTGACCTTCAAACCAAACACAGACGATATGCGTGATGCCCCGTCGCTGGCGATCATACCGGCCCTGATCGGCGGCGGCGCGACGGTTCGCGTGGTCGATCCGCAAGGCCGCGCCGAGGGCGAAGCCTTGCTTCCCGGTGTTGAATGGTGTGACGATCCCTACTCTGCTGCTGAAGGCGCAGATGTTGTCGTTCTGCTGACCGAGTGGAACGAATTCCGCGCGCTTAACCTGCCGGAACTTGCGGCTGCGATGAAGTCGCCGCAGATGGTCGATCTGCGCAACATCTATTCCAAACGGGCGGCCCTGAAAGCCGGGTTTCAAAGCTACGTCGGCGTTGGCCGGTAAACACCGCTTAGGTCGCCGCATAAAGCGGAACCGAATTGTCAGCGCCTTGCGCCAGTGCCTTGCTTTGATCCTGTCGTACTTTTTCATAGAGGGCGAGCGCCTCTTTCGAGAACAGTGCTTTTGGGGGCTCAACGTGCAGAAAATTACTTTGTGCGTCCCTTCCCCGCGCCGGCATCGCGTAATCACGTTCGGCAACAAGCTGCCTTGCATTTGGGTTCAGATACCGGATCGCCAGACCAATTCGCCGATCGTCTGACCGGTTCGGGCCCGAACCATGTATCGTCAACCCGTGGTGCAAGGACATTTGTCCGGGCGTCAATTCGATGTGGGTCTTGTCTTCTTCGGCAACTTCGACAGCGATCTCTTGTCCGCGCGACAGCAGGTTGGTTTCCGAATATGTATCGTTATGCGGCAGAATCGGATTCTTGTGGCTTGCCCGCACGAAATCCATGCATCCGCTTTCTACGGTTGCGGGCGATAGAGCGATCCACGCAGTCACCTGATCCGGTGTTTCGCCCATACCCCAATATGTCAGGTCCTGATGCGTCCCGACCGTGTGCTTGGTCCCAGGTTCTTTAACAAAAAACTCGGCGGACCAGATCATGATGTCCGGCCCCAATACACCCTGAACCACATCCAGAACACGTGCATCCAGCGCAATGCGCGCGGCCATCGGCATGACCAGATGTGCGTTCACCCGTTTGTAGGTATTCAACGGCAGCGGAAGATCCGCGTCTTGCCAATCTCGTTCAATCCCTTCGAACTCGGCGCGTATCTCAGACGCTTCTTGCTCGGAAAATACACTCAGAGGAAACAGGAAGCCGTCTTCCCAATAGCGGGCCGATTGCGTTTGGGTCAGCGTGGACTGATGTTTGGCGCTTTGATCGGCCATGCGTGTTCCTCCCCGATGCATGATTGGAAAAGGATAAGACAGAGTTTGAATTTCACAGAACGCGAACTCTTGCCCGTCAGGCTAAGTTCAGCTTAGCCTATTCACATGGCGACCCGTATCCCGTCCTTGAATTGGTTGCGCGTGTTCGAGGCGGCCGCACGAACCGAGAGTTTCTCCCGCGCGGCCGCACAGTTGAACATGTCAGCCGCAGCCGTCAGCCAACAGGTCAAGGCGCTGGAAACGCAGCTTGGGACACCCTTGTTCCATCGCCATGCCCATTCCGTCACCCTAACCGAAGCTGGTCGTGCTTATTTGCCGTCGGTTCAGCAATCGCTTTTGATGCTTGAAACTGCGACGACCGGACTGTTTGGGGAAACAAGGGAACAACGGCTTTATGTTCAATCTGTGCTGTTGTTCGCGCATGGGATCCTGGCTGCAGGTTTGCCGGACTTTCACGCGTCATATCCGCAGATCAACTTGTCACTGACCACCGGAAACGTGACCTCGGACTTTTCCAACCGGTTTACCGACCTTCAGATCGTTTTTGGAAACCCGTCCCTGTTTGGAACCGAGGGCGATGAATTGCTTCGCGAACACCTTTACCCGGTTGCGCCACCGGACGTGGCGACCCAGATAAGTCAGCCACAAGACCTGTTCAAGTTTACTCTGATCGAAGTGTCTACGCACCGCGCAAGCTGGCCACACCTTTTCGAAGCCCTTCGATTGCCCGCAGGACAAGCCCAGTACTTCTTCGCTGATAATTCAATCATGGCCGCAGAACTGTCCGCCAGCGGAGGCGGCATCGCGCTGGCCCGCGCCCCGGCGTCAGGTCGGATCATGTCGTTGTCTGGTCTGGTGCCATGTCTGGACGGGGTCACAGTCCCAGGCCAAGAGGCGTATCACCTGATATACCAGTCACGCGCAGCCTTGCGGCCTTCGGCTCGCGCCTTTCGCGAGTGGATCATGGACTACAGCGCCGCAGTCCAGACCCTATAACGTCCCTGCCCCGTCACTTCGCGAATCAAACCCCGATCCGTAAAGCGATCTATGTTGCGCTGAACCGCCGCACGAGAAGCTTGTGTCAGCTCTTGTGCCAATGGCGCTGAAACCATGGGCCATGACCTGAGAACATCAATCAACAAGGGCGGCGTGCGCCCGCTCAGGTCGTGTATGGCGTCACGGGCACGGTCCTCCCACGCGTTCACGCGATCAAGGTGCAATAGACCCGCCAGAACCGCCTGCCCCGCCCCATTGATCCACGCCGAGAGCTTTTCATCCGTCGCCCCCACCCCACGCAAGGCTCCGGGCCCAGACAGCGCCAGTGGCATGAACATCGCTCCGCCCCGGCCCATAGTCGCGCCATGCCGGGCGGCGATGATTGCGGCTTCGGTGTCCTGCCCAACCCTTTGAGACAGCGCTCGCCAAGCATGAAACCCGACTGCAGCCTGCGTGACCGGATGCAGGCCCTCGGCGTTCTCCATCACTTCGGCCAGATCGGCAACCGCTTCGGGAACCTCTTCGATCCCCTGAGCCAGTCGATCCAGAAACGCAGTCAGACCCGAGGCCCATCCCCCTTCCGACGGACCCGCCCCCGAGGTTAGTCGTCGGACAGCCCAGCCTGCGCGAAACAGCGCCTGCACATCGTCTCCGGTCGCCCCAATGCGCAAACCCGTCCATAAAGCCAGCCGATCGACACTGATGCGATCACCGGTCCACCACCCCAGATCCGACACATCCATAAGAGCCAACCGATGTGTCCAACCTGTTGGGCCGGCCCTCAGACGCTCGTCCAACGCGCCAAACGTGGCGGCCAGGTCTGCCAGCTCGAAAGAAAGTTCGGCCTGCGCCGCACGCCAATCGCGTGGATCAAACAGCAGGCGACGATCGGCCTTAGGTCCCGGTAGCAGGAAGTCTTCTTCTACCTCTCCATCACCATCGTCGGGCAGAAACCAAAGATCATCCTCTTCCGACGGGTCGGCATCATAGATGCTTGGAGGCCCGAGCGTAGTGTCGTCCTCATCCTGGTCCGGCCTGACAGGGTCTGATGTCATGGCCGCTATATTTCTGTTAATTGCGATCCTTCACAAGGCGTTTTCGAACACCGAAAGAAATCAGCTTCTGAAAGTCTGGGTGTAAAATTCCAGCGGACATTACAGATCGGTCTGTTCGTCAGTGATAATCGGCATAAACCCACGCCGTTTCCGCGATCAGGTGGCGTTGGTCATCTGTAATGTTTTCGCAAAACTGCAATCAAAAACGCAGGGGTGGTCGCTAAATCCGGTTCCCTTTGACCGACTTGCCGCGCTATCTCTTTCGCATCGCAAGTCGAGGAGATGCAGCGCATGAGCGAGACGGTCAAACTAAATCTGGAAGACATCCAAACCCTGTGTCAGACCGTTTTGGCCAAGTCAGGTTTCGGGCCTGATCATGCACAGGCCATCACCGAGACATTGGCCACTTGCCAGTTTGACGATTGCCAGTCTCATGGGCTTTTCCGGCTTTTCATGTGCGCCGAAACGATGAAGGCCGGAAAGATCGACGGGCACGCCGCGCCTGTTGTGACCCCCTCCGACAACGCAATTGTCCGCGTAGATGCCCAAGGCGGAATATCCCTGCTGGCATTCCAGAGCGCCCTGCCGGTTCTGATCGAAAAAACCCATACCCACGGAATCGCAGCAATGGTCATAAACCGATGCTATCATTTCTCTGCATTGTGGCCAGAAGTCGAGCGCTTATCCTCGGCTGGTCTTGCGGCTATGGCCATGGTGCCCAGCCATTCATGGGTGGCCCCGGCAGGCGGCACCCGGGGCAGCTTGGGGACAAACCCGCTGGCATTCAGTTGGCCTCGTTCTGGCAAAGATCCCTTTACCTTCGATTTCGCCACAAGCGCCTTTGCGCGTGGAGAGATTGAGTTGTACCGCCGGGCCGGAAAACCATTGCCGGAAGGCGTGGCCATAGACAAGGACGGAAACCCGACAACAGACCCGCAGGCTGCAATGGAAGGGGCGATGTTGACGTTCGGCAGCTACAAGGGATCAGCCCTTTCGATCATGATCGAGTTGCTGGCCGGGCCTTTGATCGACGATCTTACCAGTCTTGAAAGTATGGAATTCGCCGAAGGTGAAGGCGGGGCCCCCTATCACGGCGAGATCATCTTGGCCTTTGACCCTGCCCAGTTCAGCGGCGGTCGCGTGTCGGAAAATGACGCGCGGGCCGAGCGGCTGTTTTCGGACATTTCCGATCAGGGGGCACGCCTGCCATCCCAGCGCCGCTATGCTGCCCGCAGTCGGAATATGGCCCGAGGCTTTGTAGAGGTTTCGAAATCGCTTTACGACGATCTACAAGTCCTTGCCCAACAAGTCTGACGCCACTTCCCCTTGGCGAAGTGGCTGGCTAAGAAGGTTCTCCAATCAATTTCAGGAGACCCAATTGGACCGCATCGCTCGCACCATAGCCACCGAAATCAGCGCACGGCCCGAACAAGTCGAAGCAGCCGTCAAATTATTGGACGAAGGCGCCACTGTCCCGTTTGTAGCGCGCTATCGCAAAGAGGCGACAGGCGGGCTGGACGACACGCAATTGCGCGCGCTTTCCGACCGCCTGACATATTTGCGAGAACTGCAGGCGCGTCGCGATACGATCCTGAATACGATCAAGGATCAGGGCAAACTGACTGACGATCTTGCCAAGTCGATTATACAGGCCGAAACCAAGGCACAGTTGGAAGACATCTACCTGCCCTATAAGCCCAAACGCCGCACCAAGGCGATGATTGCCCGAGAAAACGGGCTTGAGCCGCTTGCAGACGCCATTCTTGCAGACAGGACCGCAGACCCGGACGTGTTGGCATTGGGATACCTGACTGAAACGATTGTAACGACAAAGGACGCATTGAACGGTGCTCGTGACATCATCACCGAGCGGTTGACCGAAAATGCCGTATTGCTGGGTGAGCTTCGAGCATTCATGCACCAAGAGGCATTACTGTCAGCCAAGGTGATCGAAGGCAAACAGCAAGAAGGCGCAAAGTTCAGAGATTATTTTGATCATTCCGAACTATGGGCGAACACCCCCTCGCACAGGGCACTAGCCATGTTGCGCGCGTCCAAGGAAGAAATTGTGACACTGGATATCGCGCCGAACTCCGAAGATGGGGCTGCACGGGCGGAAGCCATCGTAGCTGCGCATCTCCATACGCGTACTGATGCGCCTGGCGACGTCTGGCTGCGCAAGGTCGCTGGCTGGACCTGGCGCGTCAAACTATCCTTGTCGATGATGGTAGAGATGATGGCGGAGCTGCGCAGCCGCGCGCAAGATGAGGCAATTCTTGTTTTTTCATTCAATCTCAAAGACTTACTGTTTTCCGCACCTGCCGGAACCAAGGCGACGTTGGGTTTGGACCCCGGAATTCGCACCGGAGTAAAGGCGGCAGTCGTCGATGCAACTGGAAAAGTGCTTGAGACAGAAACACTTTACCCGTTTCAGCCCAAGAATGACCTTGACGGCGCGAAACACACGATCCTGAGTCTTGTGCGCGCGCACAATATCGAGCTGATCGCCATTGGTAACGGAACCGCAAGCCGGGAAACCGAAAGGCTTGTTTCTGATGCATTAAAGCATATTCCAAAGACTGAAAATACGCCGACAAAGGTTGTCGTGTCCGAAGCTGGTGCTTCTGTCTATTCGGCCTCTGAACTTGCCGCGCGTGAGTTCCCGGATCTGGACGTGTCATTGCGAGGCGCTGTTTCGATAGCACGCAGGTTGCAGGATCCCCTGGCTGAACTGGTGAAGATCGAACCAAAGTCGATTGGGGTCGGACAATATCAGCACGACGTCGATCAGCATCGGTTGTCACAGTCTCTGGACACGGTCATCGAAGACGTCGTGAACGCAGTCGGCGTTGATCTGAATACGGCCTCAGCTCCCCTGCTCTCACGTGTCTCTGGTTTGGGGCCTGTTTTGGCGGACTCAATCGTTGCCCATCGTGATGTGCATGGCGCATTTAAATCTAGAAACGACTTGTTGAACGTCGCGCGCCTAGGCCCCCGAGCCTTTGAACAATGCGCTGGCTTCCTTCGCATTCTAAATGGGTCCGAGCCGCTGGATGCGTCTTCGGTACATCCAGAAGCCTATAAGGTTGCCCGACGGGTCGTCTCTGCCTGTGGACGGGATATTCGTCAGATCATGGGGCAAGAAGGTGCCTTGAAAAACCTGCAAGCCGAGCGCTTTACCGATGACAAGTTCGGCCTTCCCACTGTTCAGGACATTTTCACGGAACTTGAAAAGCCTGGGCGCGACCCTCGACCAAGCTTTGTCACGGCTTCGTTCAAGGACGGGGTCGAGGATATTTCAGACCTTAGACCCGGAATGAAGTTGGAGGGGACGGTTACAAATGTCGCGGCCTTTGGGGCGTTCGTCGACATCGGCGTTCATCAGGATGGATTGGTTCATGTGAGCCAACTGGCGGATCGGTTCGTCAAAGACCCTCACGAAATAGTTCAGACGGGCCAAGTCGTGAAAGTCACCGTCGTCGACATTGATGTCAATCGAAAGCGAATTGGCCTGAGCATGCGCAAAACCAGAACGGCGTCGGACAATCAAAAACACGACGGCAAGAGTACATCGAGACAAACCCGTAAATCTGAGCGAAACGAAAAGCAACGCGCAAAAAATGACAATAATGCGCATCACGGCGCACTTGGCGATGCGCTTCGATCAGCGATGAAGAAGCAGTGAGGTCTGTGGCCTCCAATAATTCGCCTCTTCTATTCGAAAGCCTCTGGCTCCAGCTCCTCCCAAAAAGAAAAAATCCTAGTGGCGTTCAGGCCTGAGCGCCACCCATGCGAACGGAAATGTTCGCGATCTAGATCATTGTCCAAGCCTGCCATAAACAGTCTCTTGTCAGCGTCGCGTTGCGTTGGGTTTCGCCGCGAAACCAGCTCTTCTACCACAGAGAGTTTTCTGGACCTTTCGGTGCGTTCCGCAGCACGGGCGGCATAGGCCTTTTCTTCCTGAACTTTTTCTTCCTGCCTCAGTCGCGCGGATTCAATCGCTTCGGGACTTGGGGCAACCTGCGCTTCTTCGATTGGCGGCTTGTAGTCATCACGCAAGGCAGCGGACAGATACCCGAGAGTAGACTTCACACCCCCCTGCCCTGTTACATAATCCAACTTTTGCTGAACATATTTTTCACCATGTTCAGCGATCCACTGCCGCGCCAGCCGGTCTGAGACCCCTTGCTTACGAAGTGTCTTGTAAACCGCCAGATTTCGCACACCATCGCTATCGTCGATTTCGAACATAGCTTTCTGCGGGTTCCCTTTAATCCTGAACCTTATGTCCGTAACAGAACGCCCCTTTTTTAGAAATTCTGGCTCAATAAGTATATCCGAGCTTTTATTTACTTCATTGACGGCTGGCTTGATTATCTTTGCGTTTAAATGTTTGAAGCTGCTGTAGTAGTCGCTGCCATCAACGCCCATGAGTTTTCTGAACACATCCAAGGACCACCATCCTGTGGATCCGGTCCTTACAAAACGATAACAGTTTTCATAAAGCGCCAACCCATGACCGGAACTGAAATTGCGTTGGATTTGCACATTGATCAAAGCATAGATCTTTGGGTCGTAGAGTTTCTGCGCCAGCGCGGGCGAGTAGGCATATTCACAAACACCACTTTTTAGCTTTGCAAAGCTAAGCAGCGAAGAAACGCCCCACTCTTGCCGGCCTTGCTCATCCAACATGTCCCATTCTGCGACGGTTTCCGCCAAAGCACGCAAACTTGCGCGCAATGTATCAAAATCATTGGAGTTATAACCAACCATCATGGCAAGTGTGCGTGCATCTATCGTGTGCGTAGATGCAGAAGTCAGCGCATCGTATGCATTGAGTAGCAGCACGTTAGAAAGCTTGCGTTGTAGCAGCGTGAGTTTACCGCTGATATGTATCGCGGCCACATTCTTTTTTACCGTCTCCCGACGCAAAGCGCCTGAAAGGTGGTCCATGTCCAATTGTGTTTCCGGCATGATTCTGCCTGACTGCTCGTTTCAGTATTTGTGGCACGAAGGGTACCCAAAGATCAATCACCTTTAGGTACCCAAATACAGTATGAGGCAGTTCCTGCAAACGGGTACCTTATTGTCGCGCGCAGAAAGTTATCCCCAGAAAAAGACCTCAGGCGACTCTCAACGCAATCGTACACTCTAACCAGCGGTAAGAAATGCGCATGAATAGGGTCTGAAACTCAAGAAAATCAGCCAACCCGAGAATCGGTGCATGTCGTACCGAGTCCTGCCACCCTTGGTCCCGTAACTTGGTACCTTTTAGCCTGAGTATTGGTGCCCATCAACCTGTAAACAGGTACCAAGTAGCGAGTAAGTCTCTGGTTTTATTTGTTTTCTTTTTCGCAAAGTAATTGAACTATCTAAAAAATAGAAACTATTTGTTGTGCTCATTTTCAATATTCCGAAAGTTTCGCGGCGAAACTCGATCAATTCTTGATTTTCTGTGGACAACTTCAGGGCCAAGGATAGCTTTTGTGAAAAATGTGCGCTACCTTGCGCTATATACGCCGCTAAGGCGAACATTTCCTGAGGCCCAGACAGTGAACAAATCCAACCCTCCTCAACTACCACCCTATTTGAATCTCGATCCGAAAGAAGCAGCAAGCAAGTTACCGGACCCTATAGGGACTTCTCGATTCGCAAAAGCCGCAGCATTCTGCACGAAAGGCAGAGAGGATTTAGCGCGTAGAGGTTACGCACCTGACGGCGAAAAACGGCTCCGCCGCTTTTCAATCTGGGAGATAACAAAATATCTCATTCCAGTCGCACCAGCGCACCTAAGGCGAGTACTCAAGGCGAACCCAGACCTTCCACAGGGTGAAGGCGAAACGGGGTCCAAGTGGTTTTCCTTGGAAGAGGTTCTGACGTTGCGAAAGCACTTTGCGGCGGGAGGTGTCAGCACCAAGGAATATTTGCCATATCGACCTGAGGGGTTGCCAGCAAAGGTTGTTGCAGTCGCAAATTTCAAGGGGGGTGTCGGGAAAACATCCACTGCAGCTCATCTTGCCATGTCCGCCGCCTTGGATGGATACCGTGTTCTGGTGATTGACCTCGACAGCCAAGGGTCGATGACGTCCATCTTGGGGGGTAACGTCGCAGACGAGTGGCAGACTGTGTTTCCACTGATTGCAAAAGATTACGCACAGGCCGTCCAGCAGGAAAACCGAGTTCGGAATGCGGCTGGACAATCAGAAATTCCGCTGGATGAGACCTTGAATGAAGCTCTTAAGACTGGTCCGGGCGACGTAATACAAAAAACCCATTGGCCCAACATCGATCTTATTGGCGCTCAGCTTAACTTGTATTGGGCAGAATTTCAGATACCGGTCTGGCGAATGGGTTTGCGGAGTTGGCCGTTGTGGGATGGCTTGACCAATTTCCTGCATCAGGACGGAGTTTTGGACGACTATGACATAGTGTTCTTGGATACCCCTCCTGCACTTGGGTACCTTACGATCAACGCTCTGGCTGCGGCGGATATTTTGTTGGTGCCCCTTGGGGCTTCATTCTTGGAGTTCGATTCGACCGGTCGATTTTTCGACATGCTGTACACGACCTTCGCGAGTATAGAGGATGGAGAGAACGCCGCTCAGCGAGCAGCGGGGCTTCCAGAACTTAAGTTCGAATGGGACGTTGTCAGAGCAATCATTACTCGGTTTGATGCCAGTCAACAGACCGATATGGCAAATGTGATCCAGGCCTATTTCGGGGATTTCATGAACGCCTATAGACAGGACTACACCGCTTTGGTCGGGCAAGCCGGTGAGCAGGTCAATGGCATTTACGAAGCGGACTACCGGGACTTCAATCGCGATACTTATGTGAGGGGTCGCGAAACCTTCGACAGAACTTATGCGGAATTCAAAGAGGTTCTGATCGGGTGTTGGTGGCGGGATACCCATATGGGAGACAAGGCAGATGGCTAAACGCAGAAGATTGTCCGCTCCGGACACAACAGAGTTGGAGCAGATGGAGGCAGGTTTCGCGGCGAAACCCTCACTGAATCCATTTGAGGCAAGAGGGGCTACGCCTCCAATTGCCAAGGTTGCTGCCGAAGCCGCCACATTAAACAGCATGGCTTCCGTCACGGATAGGGTGGCACTGGCTCAGGACCAAGGAGATGCAGCGCGTTGGCGTGATGCCCAGGAAACCGGGCTCGTTGCGGAAATGATTCCGCTAGATCAGATAGATGCTGACTTTATCCGCAGGGACCGTATGGTCGAAGACGATGAGGCCATGAATGAATTGTTGGATTCACTGCGTTCGCATGGCCTGAGAACGCCGGTCGAGGTAACAAAGAACGAAGACGGTTTTGGGCTCATCTCAGGATACCGAAGGCTCAAAGCGTTCCGACTGCTTGCCGATACGGATAGCTCTTTTTCGTCGATCCCGGCCTTTGTGCGAGAGGCGGGTTCGGGGCAGGGCGCCTATATTTCAATGGTGGAAGAGAATGAGATTCGGTCAAATCTGACCCCATATGAACGTGGGCGAGTAGCTGTTCTGGCAGCAGGGCAGGGGGTCTTCGACTCCACCGAGGCCGCGGTTGATGCACTATTTGCAGCTGCTTCTAAGGCAAAGCGATCCAAAGTAAGAAGTTTTGCGATCGTTCATGAGGCGCTGGGTGATCTCCTGCAGCATCCAGTTAGTCTTACGGAAAAAGCCGGTTTGAAATTGGCCGCTGCGCTTCGATCCGGCGCGCAGCCAAAGTTGCGCCAAGTGCTGGCGGACGCCGGCACGCTTGAAATGCGCGAAGAGTGGGCGCTGCTGGAAGAAGCCTTGAAATCAGAGCCGAAGCCGACAAAGGAGAAAGCGCGTGGTGGACGTCCGCGACAAGTCTTGCATCTGAAACCTCTGCAGCTTCCTGGAGGCGGAAAAGTCTCAGCAGAGCTTTCCTCGACGGAAGTGCGGATCAAAATCAGTTTGCAGGATGTCTCAGTTGACGAGGCCGAAGAACTAGTGAAGCAAATAGCGGAACACCTTAGTTAGTTTGGTGGGGAGCCTCATCTACAGTAACCACCCGTTCTGCAATTTCACTCAGGAGCGTCGATTTGGGTCATTGCCAGGTGGTGCGCAAAAGTGGATAATAAAGATTATTATGTATTGAGCGGGTAATGTGGCTTAAGATTGAAAAACGGATATGTCCTAGACGACAGCTTGTTGATGCTGCTTCCACATACCGGTGAATTACATCCGGAATTTATTAACCACAAATATGTTCATGATTTCGTTCAAAGACGCCCAATATCCTGAAGATGTAATACCTTAGGCTGTGTTCTTTTGCGCCAGAAACAACGTGCCCTAACCGTGATCAGCAAGAGGTTACGGCAGAACACCGCTCCATTTTCCAGCGGCTTATTTTGTGGACATCATGCAAACCAGTGAATTCGGCGTGAGAAGTCGACAATGTGGGATTCGGGCCAAACCCAGAACGAATACCAGACTACCCGGGGTGCAAGGACTGGAGGCGCGTGTCGATACATAATGATCGCTGTCCCAGAGTCTTCCAATCCGTAATCGCCCTCGCGGCAACCGTCATCTATTAGTTGTATGTCCCGACCCTAACTCACAGTGGTGTAGACATACTACAGGAATGGAAGCGCAATCTTGTGCCTGTAGATTTGCCGTTGCCTTGACAAAATACCTTAGCTGTACGATATATTGTACAACTGAAGGGAAGAAAAAATCATGGATGTTCTGACGTACACTGATGCTCGGAAAGAGTTGAAGGGTGTCATGGATCGTGTGATCCGTGATTCTGAAGAGATCATTGTTACACGCAAAAACCGCGAATCCGTGGTGATGGTTTCGCTGGATACCTGGAATTCTATTCAGGAAACAATGCACCTTTTGTCGACGCCCAACAACGCGTCGCGCTTGCGTGCATCTATCGCTCAATTGGATGCTGGAATTGGTGACGAGCGAGATCTCATCGAGTGAAGTTAGTTTTCTCGGACCAAGCCTGGGAAGACTATCTTCACTGGCAGGTGGCTGATCCTAAGAATCATAAGCGTATCAACGAGATGATCAAACAGACAATGCGAACGCCATTCCAAGGCGTTGGTAAGCCTGAACCGCTAAAAGGTGACCTTAGTGGCTGGTGGTCTCGTAGGATCACGAAAGAAGATCGAATGGTCTACAGGGTTTCCGGCAAAGGAGATGCCCAGGCTTTGGAACTCGCACAGCTACGATTCCACTACTGATTATGCAGGTCTCGTTTAACCGATGAAGGCACGGCTGCCCTGATGTTTTGAAACCCCACGCACTCGGTGATTTCTAGAATGTACCACTCACGGCAGCAATTGTTGCCTAACAGCCCGGTGCTGGTGTTTCACCCGAAGAAGCACTGAGCAGCTCAGAAAGCTCATCCCGTGTAAGCTGGCGCTGGGGCAGAAGCTGATCTGCCACGGATTGCACCAGGTCACGGTGCTCGGAGATAAGTTGCACGGCTGCGTCAGCCGCCGTGTCCAGCCGCCGACTTACCCGGTCTTCCAGCACGTGGTTTTCAAGCAAACTTGCCAGGGTTTCGTCCGTTACCTGGCGCCAGACCAGGCCACTGCCCCCGAGACCAAGCTGCATGTCGAGGCGGGCTGCGAGGAGGGTGGCTTGCGCAAGGTCGCTCTGAGCGCCGCCGCCAGCACCTGCAGAGGGTGCTCCGAGGAACACCTGTTCTGCGGCGCGACCCGCCAGAAGGCAGACCAATTCGGCGTCCAGTTCGCGTTTTTTCGGCAGGAGACTGGATGGACGGAACTGAACCTTGCCACCCTGCGCCCCGATTTCAGCGCTGACCGGAACGCCTTTTCCTGACAGGAACCCGGCGACCGCATGCCCCGCTTCATGCAGCGCCGCCCTGTGGAGGTCTGCATCAGACGCTGCGGGCACCAACATCTGTGCTGCGGACCACAGATCGGTGTCCATCAGGTTTCTGCGATGCCTTCGCGCCAGACTACGAGCCTGCCTGGCAACCGCCGCGACATCCGCACCGCTGCGCCCCACCAGATGGGCCGCGACGTGGTCCAGCTGACGGATTGGAACCTCCTCTCCGATATGCAAGTGGAGCATTTCGGCCAGCGCAAATTTGTCCGGCAGCGGCATGTTCAGTTTCATGTCAAACCGGCCGCTCCGGATCAGGGCCGCATCGAGCGCTTCAAAATCATTGCAAGCTGCCACGACAAATACGCCTTCGCAGGTCTTGGCGCCATCAAGCTGTTCCAGCAGGCCATTGATTGCATTGCGGATATAGCCGGAATTGTCCCCCGAAGCCGTGGCGCGGTCTCCGAAACTGTCAATCTCGTCGATGAACAGGATCGCTGGGGCCTGAGCCCGAGCTTCCTTGAAGCTCTCGTTCATCGCCGCAAGAAAGTCGCCCAGGTGGCCGGCTTTCTGCCAATCACTATAGCTGGTCGCCACAAAATGGGCTCCGATTTCTTCGGCAAGCTTTCCAGCGGTAAAGGTTTTACCAGTGCCCGGTGGGCCATAGAACAGAAGACCGCGCGGGATTTCGTCCCAGGGCAGGGCGCCGCTTTTCCAGCTGCGTAGGTCTTCGGCAAGTTGCTCCAGCAACACCCGGGAATTCCCGAGGCCCCTGACTTCGGCCAAGGCGCCAACCCTGGCCTGTGATTTTTTTTGGGTGACACGCTCGGCAAGCGCTGCGGCCATGTCCTGACTTTTGGATTTACGGATCGCAATAGCGAGCTCTTGCGGACTCAACTTGACCAGCTCTTCATCGCTGGGGAGCAGACGGAGCATGTCCCGTAGTTCAGTCAGGTTTTGGCGTCCGTGAATCACGGAATAGAGTTTCAAAACCATCTGGCGACTGAGCGCTGGCAGCGAAATAATGTTGGTGACGGCGCATCTAGCCACATCCGGCAGGTCAGCAACGGATTCCACCAAACACATCAGAGGCCGTTCTTCGCTCAGCTCGCCAAGCAACCTGTCCTCAAATTCTGTCTGCCGCTTCTGGGGATTGCGGGAAAACCCAGCAGAATGCGGGCTAAGAGTCCGGGCCTTGGGAACGTGACCGAACTTGTCGCACATAGCTGGAAGGAGACCTTTGTCGAGCGCGGTCTCAGAGGGTTCGATCAGGCCCTCGTCACCCGTTTCGATGACAGTCACGTTATAGGGGTCAAATAGGAAATCGACGAGTGCCTCACGCTGCTGCGGAAAGGCGGTGCACAATCGGATCAGTGCTGCGACCGATTGGATATCATAAAGCGAACACAATGCCTCCCCATAGCACTTTGAGACGCCGTAGGGATTGGCCGGGGCAACAGCCATTCCCGGAACGATTTGCCTGTCTACGGGGTATCCTTCGATGGTTTGCGCACTGCTCGCGAAGACGAAGCGGCGGATGTTTGCCTGACGAGCAGCTTCGATCAAATAGATTGTCGCCAATATGTTGGCAGGCAGCGCATCGTCAAATTCTGCGTTCGGGTCAGGTACGCCTGCGAGATGCACAACGTATCCACGCCCTGGCACAAAACCGCTGCGGCATTTGCGTCCGAGAGATCAGATCGCACGAAATGATGCGGTCCTGAAACAGGGCGCGCGGGTTCCCTTACATCAGTCAGCACAAACTCATACCGCTCCTGATACGCGGCCACAAAGGCCTGCCCAATCCTACCGGATGAGCCCGTCACCAATATCTTCCGCATAGTCTGTATCCCTCTCGTAATGAGCAGTCAGTCCTGGATCGGCCTAATTGGCCTCTCCAGCCGACAAAACGGCTGTCATCGACATACCAAGCAGTGTTCTCAAGGTGTCGTTTTCATGCTTAGACAAAGCATCCGCGCCAGCGGAGACACGACCCACGAACACTCCCGAAATGATGCTAAGCAGCAGTCCAGCCCTCTGCGGTGCCTTCTCACCTCCAATGATAGAAGAAAGTTCCTCTACCATTGGATTGCCGAGGTTTTTCCGAACAATGTCATGGGCTTCCGCCGATCCTGAGGACTTTATCGCAACAACCATCGGGTCAAAGTCAATCTGATGGTCAGCTTTTGATAAGGCAATATCGACGAGCGCTACCACTAACTGATCAGTTGTCAGTCCCCTGAGAGGACTAAGATCGCTGCACGATTCCATCACTGCCTCAAACAAGCCGATTTTTGAGCCGAAATACCGATTGATCAAGGCGGCGTTGCATCCCGCGTCCGAAGCAATCTTGCGCGTGCTGGCCCCGTCATAACCCGCTCTGTGAAACTCCAAACGAGCAGCTTTGAGCAACGCTTCTTGGGTCACGGCTGGGTTGCGCGTTTTCATTTCAAGTTTGCCCGACGGCCTCAATCTAGCGCTCAAGTAATCACCTGTTGACTTGCTGGTTAACCTCAATGTAATCACTTGATTACAACTAAAATCAGTCAGTTCCAAGAGAGCCTGCAAGATGTCTGATGAAATTCAAATTATCGATCATAGTGATCGAGTAGAACGCCTGTTCGCCCCTTACCGCGAGATCATTGGCGACGACTACCCGGCGTATCGCGGGCACGTTTACCGCGTGATCACATATGCGATGCATTTTCTGAACGGCGATGAAGAGGCGAGACCGTTGGTCGAAACTGCTTTCGTCTATCATGACATTGGCCTCTGGACAGAAAATGAGCTGGCATACCTTGGGTCTTCAGAAGGACACGCCTTGGCCGACAACGAGAAGTACGGTTGGGGGTTTGATCCTCAGCTTTTGCGAGATGCCATTCATTGGCATCACAAGGTTTTCCCTTACCGTGGCCCGAACCAAAGGATTGTCGAAGCCGTCCGCAAAGGCGATTGGATTGACGCCACAGACGGCAAAATCCGCAAGGGTCTTAGCAAGGCACAAGTCAAAGCAGTTCAGGATGCGATCCCGAACTACGATTTCGGCAATGTGCTTCAAAGACTTGCGGGTGATCTCGGGGGCAACAAAGTGAGCGGCAACCTTCGTGTCCTGCGTCATGTGTTTAAGTGGTAGTAGCAAAGCCGACATTTGACTGATCGCCGCAAATGGTAGCTTTGTCCGCAAATTAGACGTTCAAGCAAGTTGTAGCGAACGACCGCATTGCGAGAAATAGCGGCCGCAATTCGAATTCAAACTTCTAAGTTGGTGGCTTCCAATTGGCCTGTCTCATTGCGTTACCAAGGTCTTCCCCGTATTGCGGATTTGCAAAAAGCTTCTCAAACAGCGCATCCACGCGACTGTCAGGCCACTCGCGTGACAGTAGTTCAGATAGAGTCTGAGCTTCAGCCTTATTCCCCAACATCTGATGTGACGCCATTAGGTAAGCAACGGTTACAGGTCCGACAGGGCCGCCTTTTTCCGTTACTCGTTCAATGGCTGACACAGCGCCTTCATAGTCCTTCATATGGAACTTTGCTGACCCCATCGCGTTCTGAAACACATAACCCCGCTCTAGTTTGATTTTTGAAAGTGCGTCCTCGCTAATTTCTACGACTTGTTCAAATGAACCGGAATAGAGCAGAACCAGCGACACGAACTCCAAAACATGTACGTCGTGTGGTGCCAAACGCCGTGCTCTTTGCGCAAATTCTATGGCCTCAGGCCAGTTTCCCTTGGCAAACTTGACCCAGGCCATTGCGGACTGACTCCACCCCGTTTCCGGGGCCAACTCGATGGCCCTGTTTGCCTGAGCGTCGGCGTAGTTCAACATTTCCTTAGCTAGGCCGGCATCTGATGTAAGCACAGCAATTGTCGCAGCGACCTGCGCAGCGCCTGCATGACCGCCGAAGTAGCTTTCGTCGTTTTCAATTGCCCCCTTGAATATGGTTAAGGCCGCGTCAAGGCGCGCAGGTTCCAAGGCCGGAAAGATTAGATCACGACCAGTATTGGCCAGATTTACAGCCTGAAGGCGCATAGGGGATGCATCAAATATGGCGCTGCGCTCGTCACGACTCAGTCCGTCGGCTGGCGAACCGACTGGATCCGCCAGTTTTTTCGATAGCACCACAACAGCAACGACAAAACAGGCTAGAACGAAGAGGCCGGCAACTCCAACGAACGGGCGACGCCAAGTGTTTGCTCTGATTTCCGACCCAGCCGGAGGAGGCTGAAACGTCTCGGGCGACCTGACCAGAATCTCAGGTGCATAGCCGCCCTTTGGCAGGTCGAATATCGTGCCTTCTTCGAGACCGTCTTTGGTATAGTATTCGGCAAGCTTGCGACGCAGTCGACCAGCATCGACCCGAACCACGTTTTCACGGCGCGACATCTCTGACGGGGTCCCACCATAAACATCCATGGCGATGGTCTTGGCACGAATATCATCGGCCCGACCGTTGAGCGATTCTTCGACCACATACACCAAAAAGTCCTGCAATCGCTGCGAACCCGCGAAGGTCGAAGATTTGACAAGCCGCTGAAGTGCCGCCCGAACATCTTTGGGAACAGGTGACCCGCCCTCATTCAGTGCAGTAGATGTGTCTTTGGTTAAATCCATATTTTCAGTAAGTTACGCATTAGATTACACCGTATTATGCCCCGATAAACCTTTTGTGAAAAGTGAATTCGGCGAAAACTCAGGGCAGTCTGCTGATCCATCGAATGAGTCATCGCAATTGGAACGTTACGCCTTTGATACCCTGTTTCCCGATCACCAAACCGCAATTGCGGATTTACGGCGCGCGGATACGGAATTCGATGAGATCTGCCGCGACTATCAGCTTCTATGTGACGAGTTTCTGTCAATGAACTCGGAGCCGGGAAGCCACTCGTACCAATTCGCCTGCGATATCCGCGATACCCTGGATGGTCTTCGGGATGAAATCCTCCAATCGCTGCGGCGCACAGGAAAGATGTAATCCATAGGGGAAGGGATACCAATGAGATCATTATTGAAACATGCCTCAGCCATGGTGCTGATGGCTGGCGCGGGTTTTGCCCAGGATGCGCCCATCATCCATGATGGAGAGTTTGAGTTCTTGCGCGCACAGTTTGGAGAGCAATGGGATGCGCAGGACACCGAGATTGAGGCGAAACTTGCCGAGATCCGCGACGCCAATGGCGGCCAGCCGCCCAATATCTTGTATATCCTGATCGACGATGTCAGCTTCGGTCAAATGGGTAACCGGACGATGAACTACGTCACCGGTTTCGATACGCCCAACATCAACGACTTTGCCACCGAAGGTATGTCCTTGATGAGGATGTATACTGAGCCATCCTGCACACCGACACGAACGGCCATGTTGACCGGTCGTCATCCGGTGCGCGCCGGCGTTGAAGAGGTCAAAGTTGCGCTGGTTGGCGAAGGTCTTGCAGCTGAAGAAGTCACGATTGCCGAGATCCTGAAGGAAGAAGGATACAACACTGCGCATGTTGGGAAATGGCACCAGGGCGATATTGAGCAGGCCTATCCGCACAACCAAGGGTTTGATTGGGCCGCATTCCCCTTGCATCAGCAGGTTCAACTCAGCCTGATGACCCGGGATGCTATGGTTGCCAACAACATGCTTGGCTTCCATCCATCCGGTCAGTCCAACCAATTCCAGCTGGATGAGCGATTCAAACCCTACGGTCTGGTAACCGGCGTTGAAGGGGAAGTAGGCGGCTTGGCTCGCGAAGTCGACATGGCGCCGGGCGAAGAATGGACACAGGCCAAATACGAAGAAATGAACCTGCGCTATCAGCGACAGGCACTGGAACAGCTAGACCGCCTCGCCTCGCAGGACGACCCTTTCTTTATGCAATACTGGCCACTCTATCCGCTGAATTTTGCTTATCCGGATCAAGCCGTTTCCCGCAATGGTGGCTTTCATGCCGACAAGTTGCAGGTTCTGGACGGCTGGATCGGTGAGGTTCTGGCTAAGCTGGATGAAACTGGCAAGGCGAACAACACCGTCGTCATGATCATGGCTGACAATGGCTTGATGTATCACTACGAAGGAACGTCCGGTCTGAACCAGTTGATTTATCGCGGCGGCAAGACGCAGCACCTTGAAGGCGGAGTGCGAACTGACGCGTTCATCCGCTGGCCCGGCGCTATTGAGCCAGGTAGTGCAGCAGGTGACATCGTGCATGTATCTGACCTGTTCACCACCTTCGCGCGGATCGCAGGCGCAACTGACCGCATCCCGCGCGACCGCGTGATCGACGGCATTGACCAGACTGCGCTGTTACTTGAAGGTGAAGGCAACTCGCGTCGCGACTACGTCTATGTGTACGAAGGGCCCGTGTTGCGTTCAGTCGTGAAGCAAGAGTTCAAAATGCATTTGCCGGCCCCCGGTCAGCCCGGAGCTGCGGCCCCCGTGTTCAATGTCTATCGCGACCCACGTGAAGAACATCCGCTTGTCGGGTATTCATTATGGTCCGGTGCATCATTCCAAGACATGGTGAAGCGGCATGAGAAAACCATTGCAAAGCACCCGCATCTGCCGCTGGGCAAGGGTGTGCCGTATGAAGGTATTGAGAACCTTCGTCCCGAAAGCGAGTTGACCCGAGAAGTCTTCTCCAGCTGGCAATGATGAAGGTAGACGGCGGCGAGAACCTGTCGCCGTCTAACCTGACCATCCAACTTCTCCCAGGTGTATGATGTTACGCAACTTCCATTGTCTTGTTCCTCTGATCTATGCACTGGTCGTGGTAGGCTCTGCTTCCGAAGCTGAGGAAAACGCGTCAAATCCATTGGCTGCGGTTAACAACACCGACATTCGATATCAGTACTTCGATTTGGCAGGGGGTGCAGACCGTCAGGATGCCTTTGTCGATGGTGCATACATGTTACGCCCCGATCTAAAACTAAAATACGAGCTCCACTACAATTCAACGAATGCAACTGGCGAAAGGTTCAACGGGTTCGAAAAGACAAGCTTCAAGCTGATCTACTTTCCCTCACAGAAACCCTTGAATGACACCTGGAGCGTGAAGTCCGCACTTGGTTTGGAGTGGATCCTCGATTTTGGTGACCCCGACGAAGGCATCGGCACCGGGTCGGATCAGATAGCCCCATTTGGTGGGTTCGCATTTGCAAACACTAATACTGGGCTGACTCTGATCCCTCTGGTCCAGCACTTTGCTTCATATAACGGTTCGACCGATGTCAGCCAGACTGCGATGCGCCTTATTGCGCTTCAGCCATTTGGTGACGGGTATTGGGTCAAAGCAGATATCAAAGCTCCATACGATTGGGAAAATGATGCGTGGCCCGCGACCGCAGAATTCCAGATCGGTAAGAACCTCAGCCCTGGAATTGCCCTCTACGCAGATGTGTTGGTCGGTATTGGTGCTGACAGACCCTACGACCAAGGTGCCGGGATAGGTCTCAGATTCAACTACTAACCGCCGCCAATATGCAAGGAAACTCCGATGCTCCATCTCAGATCAATTAGCGCACTCGTATTTCTGTCCGGCGTATTATCTATGCCCGGGCATTCCCGCGCTCAGTCTCTACCTGCGCCAGGTCAAAACGAAACAGGCTGGCGGCATGGAGCCTCATTCTATCTGTTCACACCCCTAAGAACCACAGGTACGTCAACCGTGGCTGGACAATCCGCGGAATTGGATCTGGACCTTGGTGACGTCCTGGATGTGCTCGATTTCGCGGCAGCCGGCCGGTACGAGGCTTGGAACGGGGATTTTGGGATCATCGTTGATGCGAATTATGTGGGGATCGAACAGGATACCACATTGCCTGGCCCTCTCGGTGCCGGGATTAACGTCGACGTTCGTCAAAAATGGTTTGGTGTGCTGGGGGCTTACCGTGTTGCAAATGGCGTGTACGGTAGCAGGAGCCAGCGATATGCAATCGATCTCCAAGGCGGTCTGAGGTACAACTCCATTCGTCAGGAAATTGACCTAACTACCCCGGGACCGAGAAATCCACCTACATTGGGCGGAGATCAGGGCTGGATCGAACCAGTAGTCGGAATACGAGGAATGTGGCGGGTAAACCAGAAATGGACTGGGATTGCGTCTTTGGAACTTGGCGGGTTTGGTGCCGGTGGAAATGATCTCCAGGTTGGCGCAAACGTTGGTTTCGACTATCAGCCGTGGGAGAAAGCTGCGCTCACATTCGGATATCGTTACTTTAGCGTAGACTATAGTGACACTTTGAGTTCCGGTGAATTCGCCTATGATGTCGACCAGCATGGTCCATACATTGGAATCAAGTACTTTTTCTAACGAATGGGCGTGAAACAAGTTCCATAAGAAACGAACAGGGCCGGAAACTCGCGCTGCGTCAACTCTGTCGCTAGTCTGACCACGGCTCGGCGACATGTGCTTAATCGCACTAAGGTCGATCTACGCCGGCATCAAGTGCAACTGCAAAGCGCGGTTACCTCCAGCATTTGGTTAGCGAAAAAACTCGGTTTTGATTGTCTCCTCTGGGCTGCGAATAGTCCTTGATTGTTCAGCCTTCGATGGCGACTTTGTCCGCATAGCAGTCATTCATGACAAGTGCAGCGTATGACCGCTTTGAGCCCAAATTGACTGATGCTGCGCGAAGCTCCAATGACAGCAATGCGCAGAAAGCGGGCTTTGCAAAGTTTGGCGAACAGCTCTCTTCTGACATCCAAGGGTAGGTCTTTATTCTGCGGTCGCAGATCGAATTGCAGCCGTCCACTGCAAGAGCAATGTATTGGGTTGGGTGAGTTCACAGTCCGCGGGCGAAGCTACCCTTGAGGCAGGTTACATCTAATTCAGATCTATGAACAAAACCGACCTTGTCCACAGCATGGAACAACTCTTGAGTATTCGTGGGAATTTGCCGAGACACGTTCAAACACTGGCTGCGAGACCTCAGTGTTCGTTTTTGCGGAGTGATGCAAGCGCCGTCTTAAGTATCTCTAAGCTTGCAGCGCGTTCTTCTGGTGTCATCGAGCTCGGGTCCAACACCATTTGAAAATTCGGGTTTTCATATACAACTTTTTCTGCGCGCGGTCTCGATTTCTTTTGACCCAAGACGCGGTATGTCATGACAGGTTGAGCCACGCCTTTGACTTGGATAGCACCGACTTCTTCGGTCTCTATTTCGTGGTTCACGTGCGCCCAGGTTTCGTACGAGATGTAAATCTCTCCTTCCTCGGCCTGATGCTCCAACCTTGATGCTACGTTCACAGCGCCGCCGATAATGGTGTAATCCATTCGGTCGTCACTTCCAAAATTCCCAACCGTACAAAAGCCTGTATTGATACCTATACGGCATTGTAAATGTTGCCTTATTCCTTGACGGCTCCATTTTGCCCGCAACTCTGTCAACTTGTCTCGCATTGCAATTGCCATTCTCACGCATGCCATAGCATCTTCCCGCACCCCTTTAGTCTCGGGATCTCCAAAGAAGACAAGGATTGCGTCGCCGATAAACTTATCTATCGTCGCACCGTGGTTCAGAGCGACTTCCGCCATTTCGGTCAGGTAGCTGTTCAGGAGTTCTGTTAAATCTTCCGACTCCATCTGATCCGTAAGCTCTGTGAAGCCGGCGACGTCCGAGAAAAACACTGTCAGCTTTTTTCGCTTACTCGCGAGTTTAACTTCTTGGCGACCGGAAAAGATCGAGTTGTAGACTTGAGGCGATAAGTATTTGGCAAGCTTTCCTGACAATGCCTCAAGCTCTTGGTTTTTTTGGGTAACTTCTTCGGCGGCGATGCGCTGTTTTTCGGCTAATGCATTCAGCTCCCGCTCGTTACGATCACTTAATCGCATCATGCGCCGTGTGGTTCTGAGCAGCTTTCTGTATTCTCCGACAAGGTTTTCAATTGATTTGCGTGCTTCACCATTCGGAAATTGTCCACTGTTTAAAGCTGCTTCCGCGACTTCCAAAGCCTCGTTCTCGCGAACAAAGAGATCGTCGATAGTCATCGATCCAACAACTTTTCCAGTGTGAATTTGGCATGTTTCAGGTCTTCCCCAAACTCCTCCCCAAGTTCTTCCATGGTTTCGTCTTCGGGGTCGTGAAACCAGTAGACGTCAACACTTTTCCCCGCCTCAGCCGCGGAATCCAAAAGCTCCATGATCAACATGATGGCCTTGGCGCTGGACGAATTGAAATAGATGAGTTCAAAGTCAAAACGACATTTGGATATTGAACCATCCGACAACCAACTTTTTAAAGCATCAAACAACGGGTTGTAAAATGTCGTAACATCCTCAGGGTAGGATTCCCCAATCAGTTTGAGGTGGCCAACGTCAAAATCGAACGCCACGGCCGGGGTGCGGTTTGTTGCCGGGATATCAATTTTCTGCATTCGTACCCTCTTAAACCGTCGCTTTGAGTGCGAAGAATGCGTGCTGATCGTCAATCCGCATAAAATCAAACTCGATTGGCTTTGACGCTCGGCGCGCAATTTCAATTAACCCGATACCTGCACTATTGCTGACGGCGTCAGTTTCTGACCGGAGTTGGCCTTTGTACGCAGCCCTAAGTTCCTCACGATTCATGGCGCGTAGTTCGGAAAGTCGTTTTCGCATGTTGTCTACGTCACTCAAAAGGATCAGATTGCCCGCATGAACGACATAGCCGTCGGCCTCGTTTCCTATGGTCACGATGCCGTAACTTATATCCAGTACCTCGGTCTCACCGTCGGCTGGTAGCCGTTCGACTGAATATCTGATCATGTTCTGCATTTGCTCTACGAAAACAGCGAAAACGCTTCGGAGAGTTTTGGTGTCGGCATCTTCAGACACTAATTTCTGCTTTAACGCATCGCCAACACCACTGAGGATACCTTCGGTTACATACCCACTGTATGCAAAGACAACGCCTTGTCGGCGCAGGTTGGCGCGTAGTTCGTAGACTTCGCTTGCAAGCATCTGTTCCCCTTGGTCATGCTTGGGTGGCACCAAGTTCAATTCAGGTCTTAATATCATAAGATACACATTTATGCATTTTTAGTGTATCAATTGTGCAGTGTTGTTAGTGGGGAGGTTAATATGATTAGGCTATTGTGTTTGGTCGCCGTAGTAATATCGTCCGACCCGGCTACAGCGGCCGATATTCCAACTGAGGTCAAGGCAAAGCTCCAATCCGCCATGATTTCGCATGTCGATGGGGTCATGGTCGAC
Organism: Ruegeria sp. HKCCD7221; assembly: GCF_013031225.1. Classification (NCBI taxonomy): domain Bacteria; kingdom Pseudomonadati; phylum Pseudomonadota; class Alphaproteobacteria; order Rhodobacterales; family Roseobacteraceae; genus Ruegeria; species Ruegeria sp. HKCCD7221. The sequence continues at coordinate 67,642 of NZ_WPZE01000005.1, read as the reverse complement.
GGTTCTTACACGTATCTGGACACGACCACCAACGCGTTTGAAACCGTTTACCCTGCAAATGTTCATCCCATGGTTCTTCTTGCGGGAAATGACTATTTCGTCTGCTCTGAAATGATAACCGAAGATGGCGACACCGTGACCGCAGACTTTCTAGTGCGTGAAGTTTCCGGGGACTACAAAGTTGTACAGATGATCGTCAACAATCGTGGCGCTCTTCAGGCCGCGATGAAGAACATCGGGAACTAGATACCGGACACTATAGAGGCATTTAGTGGGTAAACTCTGGGCATTCTTGAAGCGCCGAATATTTCTGAAGCATATTCTGGCGACCCTGCTGCTCGGAGGCGTGTTAAATGCCATTGTGCTTCTTTTTTACTATGAATTCAAAAAGAAAGCTCAATCGGATCAGGTTGCCGCAGAGGTTGCAACGATTGCCAATCGTATAGCGCGCCCGTTGGCTGAATTGGTTGAAGTAGGGAATTTTGCGCAAGCAACGAGTCTGCTCGCCGTCTACTCGGGTTTTCCTTACGTTATTTGCGCTGAACAGAGGTTAGAGCGAAGCTTGGAAACACTGGTTTCCTGGCCTGCTATTGGATGCGACAAGATAAATAAATCTGGTCTAGACATCGTCGTTTCTGTTCCTACGGCCGCAGGGCCAGCCACGATGTTGGTCCGAATTGATCAGGAGATCTTGAACAATGAGTTAAAGACAGAAGTAAGTGTTGTGGTCCTTCTTGGAATCCTCGGGGGATTTGCGCTCATCTTAGCAGGCGCTGCTGCATTTTTATGGCTCATCAACAGACCTCTAGGCCAAATGTTAAAAGCCATCGAAAGGTTCGAGCAATACGATGACCCTAAAATTGTCCCATACGAGTCGGAAGATGAGATTGGCAAGGTTGTTCAAAGCTATAACTCAATGCTGGATCGCGAGGTTGAACGTGTCAATGAAATCCGAGAGGCGCACCATCAGATCGTCGCAAGCGTAAACTATGCCACGCGAATTCAGCAGGGTTTGTTGCCTACGACAAGCCAGTGCGAGGAAGCCTTTGCTGATTTCGCTGTCATATGGGAACCACGCGATTTGGTTGGTGGGGATATCTACTGGATCAAAACGGACGGCCCAATTACGACGCTCGCCTTAATTGATTGCACTGGACATGGCGTTCCCGGAGGCTTCATGACGATGCTGGCAATCGCTACACTCGAGCGGCTTTACTTCGAAAATGAAACGCTTAGCCCGTCGCTGGCACTGTCCAAGTTGAGCGATTTGACGCGTGCACTTCTAAATCAGGATACTGCAAACTGGACTTCCAACGACGGCATGGACGCCGCGATTTGCCAGATCGATTCAGCAAAAGGGGTGGCGACGTTTGCAGGTGCGCGTATGTCTCTTTTGGTCAAATCCAAGATCGGCATTGACCGAATCCGAGGTGATAAGCTGAGCATTGGGTATGTGGACACTCCTATTGGTCCAAAATTCTTGGAGCACGAAGTTCAAATAGATCAAATCACAGATTTTTTTGTTTCAACTGATGGGTTGATTGACCAATTAGGTGGAGAAAAACGCTTAGCTTTTGGTTTTCAAAGAATTGTATCTGTATTTGAACAGGAAGAGTGGTCGTGTTCGGAAGATCTATTGTCGGCTATTCACAGCGCTTTTCAAGATTATAGTACGAATGAAGAACGTTTGGATGACTTAACCATGCTTGCTTTTCGCACTGCTCGAAATACAGATTAAGGTGTGTTTGTGAGGTGCGACGCCCTCCGCTTATCCGTAAACGTTGATGTCTACTCCTGTACTATCTAAGGCTTTGTTAGGCGTTATTAAAACTGAGGTGACATTGATTTTTCCCCGCTGAACAGACGCTACAGTGGACTGAATGCATCGGCCCAATGGCATTTTCAACGGGGCAGAAAGACTGTCACCAAACGCATGAGCACACGCATCAGCATGAACACAAATGACGCTGTGATCGAGTTGGCCTTGCAAGGTCATGGTGTCGGGCGGCTTCTGTCCGATCAAGTCGCACCCTACATTGCAGATGGGCGGCTCAAGACTGTTCTAAAGTCGTATGAACCACCCGAAGTCCCCATCCATCTTGTGCATCAAGAGGGACGAACCGTGTCTGCGAAGGTGCGCACCTTTGTTGACTTTGCTGTCGGACGTCTAAAATCACATCCCCTTCTTGTCGGGAATCAAACACAGGTCCAAAAGCAAGATTAACAAATGGGCGGGCGTCGCGCTATTCAGCCACTGCCGCGACCGAGGCGATCCATGCATTTGGCACAAAGGCATCATCCAACGCGGTGTCCGCCACATGGTTCGTATAGTTCGACAGGGTTTTCAACGCTGTGCCGAGGATGACTTCCAGCATAGATTGGCGTGTGTAACCAGCGGTCAGAAACGCCTCGACCTGTGCGTCGCTGGGCCAGCCTCGGCTTTCGTTGATCACGATGGCGAATTTGCGCAGTGCTTCCAATTTGGGGTCGGCGATAGGGCTGCCATCACGTAACGCTGCGATCACGTCTTCAGGGACACCGGCCATCAGTGAAAGAGTGGTATGGGCGGCCATGCAGTACTTGCACCCATTCAACCGGTTATTAGTCATAAGGATGATCTGGCGCTCAGTCTCTGACAGGCTGGTCTTTCCAAAGATGCTGGAAAGTGTCGTATAGCCTTCCAAAATTGCGGGCGCTTCGGCCATGGCCGCATAAAGGTTGGGCACAAAACCATATCCTTTCAGCGATGCTTCCAGAATTGGTTTCGCGGCATCAGGGGCTGAGGCGATTGTATATGTCTCAAAATCAGTCATGTCTGGTTTCCTTTGGGAAGAGTTTTCGACACACGCGAATTGTCATTGCGGACAGGGTGTCTTGGAGAAATGCCGGCCTTTTGGGGAGGGGAGAGGCAGCGGTGGCTCCGACCGGCAAAAGCCACCAAATTCCTCGATCAAAGGCTGCCGACAGGAGTGTTGTGGATGTCTGCCCACTTGGCATGGGCGCCTTGGATCACGGTCTCTTTGTCCTCAAGGTACTTCTTGAAGATTTCCTCGTTCACAAAGAGATAGAGCTTGTCGTCCACGATATCGGCATACCGAACATCGCCATCAAGCTTCTTGCCTACATAGACGCCAAAGGCGCAGAACCCGCCGAATTGAGGCAGATGTGCCGTCGGATCCGCCTCGAATGTGGCTTTCGCTGCCTGCGACGCAAAATAGTAGTCCACTCCATCATGGGCTGATGTAAAAGTGGCGTTGCCCATTTCGGGTATTTCGGCTTCAAACATCGATACAGGATCGACGCCATGCATGCCTAGGGGCTGCCCAGTCAAGGTAAGACTGTTCGAAACGTTGTATTCATCGTCAGCCAATGCCGCCGCCGCCAGGGCGAGAGTCAACGCTGTTGTAAGCGCGGGAAATTTAAAGATGCGTGTCATGATATGTCCTTTCAGGATGCTAGGATCAAATTTGAAGATCGATTTGGGTCAGGCCGATTGGCCAATGCGCTCAACCGCGTCGTCGGTCCACCAGACGCCGTTGGCGACCATGCGGAAGTTGATGACGGCGGCGAGATACCCGTCACCTTCAGGCACCTTGGCCCCGGCTGTGGCATCGCGAACGACAGCGACTTCGTAGCCCAGCTCCAGCAACTCGTAGAGATGCGCCTGCGTACACAGGTTCGCCGACATCCCCGCGAGGATCACCTTGTCGATCTTGCGTTTACGCAATTGCAGGTTCAGGTCATTCTGAGCAGGGCTGTAAACCTTGTGTGGCGAGCAAATGATGGTTTCGCCATCCTCGATGTACTTCTTGTATTGCGGCATCCAGTCGGCACCTGAGCCCTCGAAGTTGTCTAAATTGAGCGGTCCCAGGCGGTCAAACATGCCGATGCTGTGCATCGTGGCTTCCAGAGTGCCCTCGAACTCCCATTTGTGGTCATGTGGGTAGTAATAGTGGGGCGAGATGAAGACCGGCATCCCCGCAGCCTTGGCGGCAATGAAAAGCCGTTCGATATTGTCGACCGTGCCCTGTTCGGTCACGCTTTCGCCAACGACACCCCACGTCACACCGTCCTCTGACAAAAAATCAATCTGGGGGTCGGTCACCACAAGCGCAGTACGCCCCGGCTCGATGGTCATGTCGATTTGGGGAAGGCCTGGATTTTCCGGGTCAGCATAGTAGGCGCGTGCTTCGTCGGTCGCGGCAAGGGCCTGCCCGCCAGCCACTATTGTTGTACCTGCCGCGGCCGCACCGGCGGCTTGTTGCAAGAGTCGCCGGCGCGCCATATCAACGCGTTCGGGCGTGACGTCGCAAGCGCAGCTTGCTCCATGTTTGTGGTCATGATTGCTCATTGCAAATTTCCTTTGTCTGAGAGGGGCAATTGGGTTTGCTTTACTCGGCAGCGCCCCAGGTGGATCTGACAAAGAAGAAGTTATGCACCACATCGATTGAGGTATCGGCCCGCCCTGCCAAGGTTTTGGCCGAACCTGCCATGTGGTCTTGAGGTGTGTGCCTAGTCGGAGGTCGCTTGCTGCCTGAATCGTGCCGGAGCCTGGCCAACCCAGCGCTTGAAGGCGCGGCTGAACGTGCTCTGTTCCGAAAACCCGGTCATAAAGGCGATCTCGGCTATGGAAGCCTTACCGTCACGGAGCAGGTCACGAGCAAGTGCAACTTGCGCCTGACCAAGAACGTCGCGATAGGTCAGCCCTTCCTCGGCCAACCTGCGGTAAAGCGTGCGCTCGCTCATTCCCATCTCTTGTGCGACATGCGCTGCTTGCGGCGCGCCGTTACTCAGGGCCGGTGTAAGCCGGTGGACAATTGCTTGGCTCAGTGAGGTGTCGTCATCGCGAGAGTTGAACTCCTCATCCAGGTGCTTCGTCATGAAATCTGACAAGCCCGGATCGCCAAGGCGATTTTCGCTTTCCAGCATAGCAGGGCGCATAGCAATGGCGTTGTGGGCGCTCCCAAATCGAACCGGGCACCCGAAATATTCGGCGTAACGCTCTGGTTCTTGCCTGCATGGATGCTGAAACGTGACATATGCGAGCGACAACCCATCACCCACAAACCGATGCATGTTCCTCGCAAAGGCCGCAAGCGCGCATTCGTTGCGCAGCTCCAAGGCAGCGCGATGTGATGTTTGTCCCTCAAAAATCCAAAGGACCGGATCGCCGGTTTCATCAAGTCTGTAAACTGCGGTGTCCGTTACGAGACGAAAATAACGCTCGATCCGTTGCAAAGATTGCCGCAAGGTTGGAGCTGTCTTTACGGCTAGGCCAAGGACGCCGAGATCATCGGTCGCAATCGCGTTCGCATAGGCCTCAACCAACGCGGCCTCGTCCGCTTGTTGCGCACGAATCCAATCGATCAGATCGAAATACGCATCATCCGCCAATTGGCCGTCTTGAGCTTCTGGTAGACGCAGCACGACAGCGCCATTCGAAATCAGGGCGCCATCGTCGTTTAGCGTCATCCCGGCGGCGTTGGCCATCGCGCGGGCGAATGCGTAAGTTACACTTGCCATACAGTGAGATTAGCACTGGAAAGCTCTTTCACGCCAGATCGTCCAACCCTGTGATAGGTATAATAAATAGAGACAGCCTCGATCTTCGGGCGCTTGAGGATAAATGCGCCAAACTGATAACACTCGTCATCAGGTTTTCTGAACGGTATCGTCCGAAAGCGTGCGGAAGCATGCAGCCATAGAGGTCATGGTAGATGGGCGAAGTTTTCATATCTGTGCTGCTGCCGCTCGCAGTTGTTGTTATCATGTTCTGCCTTGGCCTCGGACTCACAGCGGCTGACTTTCAACGCATCGGACGACGTCCACGGGCCTTTTGCGTCGGCGCTCTCAACCAGATCATTTTGCTGCCTTGCATCGCTTTGATGGTGACTTTTATCTTTGGGATTTCCGCTGAGGCAGCCGTTGGCATCATGATTTTAGCGGCCTGTCCGGGCGGGGCGATCAGTAACATCGTAACCAAGCTTTCGAATTGGGATGTCGCTTTGTCCGTTACTCTTACAGCAGTCTTCAGTCTGACTTGTGTCGTTACCGTACCGCTCATCCTGGGGTTTTCGATGCAGATGTTCATGGGGGCAACTGGGCCCGCTATCGACATTTCTTCGACGGCTTTAGCAATGTTTTTTTTAACAGCTTCACCGATCCTAGCCGGGGTGATCGCGCGATCCTTGGCGCCGCGAATTGTAGCCGCGGTCGAACCAATCTTTAGCAAGGTCTCTATGCTACTTTTTGCGATGGTCATCGGAGGCGCTATCATTTCAAACTGGGTGGTGGTCGCGGATAACTACCTTAGGCTTGGACCCGCACTTTTTGCTGTAGGTGCGTCACTCACGTTTATTGGCATCATGAGTTCAGGGATGCTTGGATGCACAGAAATCGAGGCGAAGACGATTTCAATTGAGACCGGCGTTCAAAACGGAGCTTTGGGAATCGCAATTGCCACTTTGCTGTTGCCTAACGCCAATGGGTTAAGCGAATACGCCATACCATCCGCAATTTATAGCGTGGTCTGGATCGTAACAATGTTGCCTGTCTTCGCCCTCCTTGCGCGAAGAAGCCCAATTTCACGATCTTGACGCCTATTCGCTAGCTTTGGTTATGCGCTGAGCCAAGCCCCTTTGTTTCCATGCCAGAGCGCCGTCTGGTCAAAGAGCGATCAAGGAGCTCCAAAGCCCGTTGTGGAACGGCCGCTTTGGCGATTTTCCCTTTTGAAGGGAAGAGCTGTTGCTGCCAGTGTGGTGGATCCTGCGTCAGCGAAGGTGTAGACGCCAAGGTCAGTTTTGTCCGCAAGTCGGAATTGCAAAGTCTTGGATTAAGTGTCCGGATTAGGCTGATTGCGGTCCTTTCGAGCAAGAATGCGGATGGCTGCAAAGTCCGCAAAGCGGTCGTTGAAGCGAATTGAAACTAGCGATCGCTCAGACCTCAAAGCAGTCGCTCAAAAACTTGAGAGGCGCTGCAACGCTGAGAACGGTTATTTGGAGCCAAAGCAGTCTTCAAATTGAACTGTTTCTCAATTGTAAGCACCGGACGAATAGGTCAATTCATAGGAATGGCTGTACAGTTCGAACACAATACCGAATGGATCTTCAACATAGACCATCCGGTAAGGTTTATCGCCCGGATAATAGTAACGAATGGGCATCCGCTGCTTTCCACCTGCCGCTACGATTTTTTCCACCAGACCTTCCACGTCGGGATCTTGGATGCAAAAGTGAAATGTCCCATTGCGCCGGTAGTCCATGTTGTTTTCAGGCGCATAATTCCCGTCGAACTCGAAAATCTCAATCCCAACGCGATCCGCAGTCGCCATGTGAGCTATGCGCAGTTTTTTCCATTCTGGTCCAAAGACGTCCGTGCACATTACACCAATATCGCTATCATCCTCGAGAACGTCTGTCGGCGGCATGATGACGTAGAAGCCAAATACCTCGGAATAAAATTTTACGGCTTCATCAACGTCTGGCACAGAAAGCCCTATGTGAGAAAAGGATCGAGGTGTGTGCGACATTGTAGTTCCTTTCAACTATTTTGGACCAAGGTTCAGTTTCAATAAAATGATCTGCAAGTAGAAGTCTGCCTAACAAAGGAAAAGTCAAATTGTGATTGCCGAATTCACAGCTTCTGCCAGCAAATTGATTGACACTTCAGCGTTGATCCGCGGGTAAATATTTGCCCGGAATTGAGAGCGGCCACGTCAGCAATGCAGGCGTTGTTTAGGCTGCAGAATACGTCTTCTTCACTATTGCGTTTGGAGCCCGTCGCAACGCGGAAGTTCAAAGTGCAAAGGCGCCAAAAACAGTATTGCGCTTCGCAAAATGTCGAGCGCATTCAAAGTTCTGGTATGATTTTCTGCGTCTCAGCAACGACCGATTTCAAAGACATTCGGAAGAAGCCGTTTTAACATTGCCACTGAGGAACCAGATAATTTCTGATCATGGACTTGTATTGAGCTTTCGCACATCCCCAATTTCTATCTCGGAGTTGCGCGCGGCCCGCTCGCTATGTCCACAAAATGAAATCCGTCCGCATTGTTCTTCCGTATCCAAATATGAAACTGGAGGTTTGGAATGTTGCGGATAATTGTGCTTTGCGGCTTGCTATTGCTAGGCGAACAAGTGCGCGCCCTTGAACTTGACGCGAAGTTTGACTCGATTGACGGGGGAACCTTGTCTTTGTCAGATTGGAACGGTCAACCGGTTCTAGTTGTCAATACGGCATCCCAATGCGCGTTCACCCGTCAATACCGGGGGCTTCAAGACCTTTATGATAGGTATCGCAACCACGGATTGGTTGTTGTCGCGGTCCCTTCGGATGACTTCAAGCAAGAACTGGCCACCAACGACGAAGTGCGCGATTTCTGCGAACTGCAATACGGAATCGATTTGCCGATGAGCGTGATAACACACGTGACCGGCCCTGACGCTCACCCTTTCTTCCGGTCCTTGAAAGAGGAGGAAGGATTCATGCCAAGGTGGAATTTCAACAAGGTCTTGATCGGCCCCGATGGCACAGTCGTAGAAACCTACAGGTCAACCGTTGATCCGCTTTCGGCGTCCATTACGAACAAGATCGAGGAACTCCTGCCATGAAAAACCGCTCCAGACGGATCACACTACCCATTCGTCACAAAACGCAAGCACCCAGATGATTGTGCGGGTATCGGACTTGAACCGCTCGTCCAGCAATGGCATCCCAAAAGGAAACCAGTCTCACGTGGAAAATGTCAGATGAAAAATCTTCTTCTAACGTGCTGCTTTGGATTTGTTTTTCTTGGGTTCACCGCGTTTCCGTCGGCTGCCCAGCCTCGGTTAGGATGGGCGTATCAGGTTGATGGGCTTGCCGCGTTTCAAGGGGATGCGGATTTGAGTGGCGGTGGGAAGTTCTCTGCAAGTCGAGCGTTTCTACGTGCTACCGCACTTTACAATCTAGAAGGCGGAAGCAGCGTTGGGCTTTCCACCAGCTTTGGCAAGCTGGATTATAATTTCAGCCAATCTAACAACCAGCCTTGGGAAAACATCCGGGACCTTCGCGTAGCTGTTCCTGTCCGGTTTCGTGTGGGGGATACAACAACGGTTTTTGTTTCGCCACAGATTAGGTGGGACTACCAAAGCGGGGCCTCCTCATCTGACGGTAGAACCTACGGTGTTTTTGCAGGTATTGCATGGCAACTGAACGAGCGCCTAACGATAGGTCCGGCCTTTGGCGCGTTTTCTGAATTTGACGAAAGCGGTACTGATTTTTTTCCGGCTCTGCTTATCGACTGGGACATAAATGACCGCTGGAATTTGAACACTGGCTCTGGTGTCGGAGCAACGCAAGGCCCCGGGTTGTCGCTGAGCTACGCTCTAAATGAGGCTATCGACCTTTCGTTGACCGCACGCTCAGAGAGAATTCGTTTCAGGTTGGATGGGGATGGCCTCGCCCCGGATGGGGTGGGTGAAGATAAGAGTATTCCTGTGGTTCTTTCTCTTGGGTACAATCCGAATCCTGGAATTTCATTAAGTGTATTTGCGGGAGCAGAATTTGATGGCCGCCTAACGCTAGATGATGCGAACGGAGTAGAAATCAGTCGGCAAAGGTATGACACTGCACCATTGGTTGGGCTGGCGTTTAGGGTCAGGTTCTGATCGCAGCATTGAGCCTGTTTGCCAGATGTGTGCGGAGGTTTTTTCGCGGCTGAGCTGAACCACTGCATTGTCCGCAACTCGGTCACAGGTGGATACTGCAGCGAGAGGCGGCTTCTTTGAGCCCAAAGGAGCCTGTTCAGCGAATGTATGTTAACCTTGGAAGGCAATCTCAAAATATAATTCTACGCATTTCCTTAGGAGGAGAAGTGACAGACTATCCAAACAAAGCCGAAGGGGGGTGCTTTTGCGGGAATATCCGATTTGAGGTTGCTGTAGGACCCGACTACGTCGCGTACTGTCATTGTAAGTCCTGTCGGAAGTCCACCGGTGCGCCGGCTGTTGTCTATGTCACGTACCAGCAAAAGGATGTGATATTCACGAAGGGAAAACGAAAGAAGTTTGCTTCAAGCGAAGGCGTTTCACGTACCTTCTGCAAGGACTGTGGGACGCCTATATCTTATGAGGCCGAGTGGAACGGGAACAACGTTATTGGTTTCTTCGTTGGAACGATGGACGAACCCGACTTCTTTCCGGCGCAAAAGCACGTGGCGCATAGGGAGAGGCTGACCTGGTTTGATGCGTCCGACAATCTGCCAAGGTTTCTGGAGTTTCCCCGTAAAGACCAAGTGCCTGACAGCAAAAATCCTGCAGTTTAGAGCATTATTTGATTATATTGCGGTATTGCCTGCATAGCAGCCATTCAGGCGAAACGCGGCGAACAACTGTTCCGAGCCCAAAGTGGACTCTGGGTACTCGTTTGAAATATTGTTACACTCTGGTCGCATAGTGTCAGTCTTCCGAAGAACAACGTAGATAGCCCTTGTTGCCCTTCCACCGGCGCTTAATCAACAATGAAAAATACATAGCTTTCGCCTGGTTTGTGTGCCTGAGCTGGTTGCGGGAGCGAAGGACAAAAGAAGCAGACAGCAGCTATAAGCCAACGCCAACTAAGCGCTTTGTCCGGTTGCGATTGCATCCAGAAGTCTCCTGCCTCGTTGGGTGCACATTTTTTTGCTCTGCCCTAACTGCGGCGCGTCTTTTCTTTATGCATACGTAATGCACTGCTGAACGAGGCTCTATACAAAACACATGAAGTGGGGACGAGGCCTCTACTACGACCAGGAGATGCCCGTCAGATCACTAAGGCGCGCGTTTGGCTCTTCGTACCTTTGCAATAACGCCTGGTAGAGCGCAGGGGGGCTGCTACGTATAACATTGCCAACGAGGCTTTGATTGATGCGTAAGATATCCGGTGCGAAAGGCGCGACACCCGTGAAATCGCAAATGTTCTCAAAAACGCGCATTGGGTCAGTATTCAGGTCCTCTGATTTGAGGATCAGGATCTGCGCAGGATCGAAATTTTTGTAATATCGCTCTAGTTGCTTCTCGTAGAGGCCCCGCCAAAAGTAGCCGTGTTGAAAATGTGCTCTGGAAAAAGCCCGCTTGCGACGCAGTCGCGCAACCGGATAATTTGCAAGGCGGTCTGGCTCGGCAGCAAAAGCCGCCTCTATATCTAGGTCTTCCTCGCCGCGCATGTATTCCATCCAGTATTGCGACAAAGCGCGGCTAGCCGGTTCGCGCAGCAGTACAACCAGCTTAGCAGTGGGCAGCAACGCTGCCATTCGTTCTGCGGCATAAGGATGACAAAGGTAGGCAGGTGTCACGTCAAAGTACGTGCGCGCGCCTTGTGGAGGGAAAAAGCTTCTGTACCATTTCTCTCCTCGGAACATGTTTTCGTTGAAGTAATGCAGTTCTTTTCGCGGGTGTCCCCAAAGCTCCGGATGTTGCGACAACATCTGATGAAGCGTCGTCGTGCCCGACTTCTGAGCGCCGATTACAATCAATCCCGGAACGCCTCCTGGCGTGTATTTCCACAACCGGAAGGCGTCGCGCCTACGCAATTTCCGAATGAGTTTTCTGTATTTTCTGGTTTTTTCTTCTCGTTTGTCTTCTACGGAAGATACTAAAAACGTGTCGGTCATTGATTTCTCTGACTGTAAAGTATGGGTTGTGCCCTAGGCTCAGAACGGTCCAGAAGTTCCCGAAACACTGTTTCAGCCGTCATGTCGTGTTCGAGAGCTTTGCAAGCGGATCTCATTTCGGCGCAACGCTTATGATAAGAGGGATCATCCAGAAGACAGCGTAACGATTTTTTGATTTCCTCTGCCGTTGATTTTTTTGAGCATTTCAAACCCAAGCCATGATAGACTATGCGAGCCGTTGTGCCCGGCTGGTCTACGCGGTCAGGTATTGAAAGCATCGGAGTACTTGTCTCTATACACTCTATCAATGTATTGACGCCGCCGTGCATAATGGCCGCGTCACAAATATTCAGCAGATTTCCCTGTTCCACCCAGTTTACAAGAAGCACATTTTTCGGCACGTCTTCAGCTTCGAAGTCACCGCGCCCACCTGTACTTTGGATGGCGACGACATCCTCGCAAGCTTCTATCGCGCTCCATGTGTTCCAAACAACATCTGGCTTGGCCTTAAAGGTCGTGCCAAAGGAAATATAGACGACCCGCTTGCCTTGATACTTTGCTCGCAAAGCAAATTCACGCACCTCGTCGTCCATTTGGCTCGGTGTGGTAGGTGGTACCATCGGGCCAATGTGACGCAATTGGCCGTCATAGTTGGCGGGAAAATCGAGCGCCGGACTTTGTGCGATTACAAGCGGCACACTACGCCAGAAACATGGTGCTTGCCACCACCAGTGCGTTGTATGGTTTTGCAGGCGAAAACCTTGACTTTTTGCCATGTGTTTAAGGAGCGACAAGTAATCTGTACCGCCAGTTGCGATCCATGCTTTTATACGTTTTCTTCGTAACTTAAGCCAAATCCTAATCCAAGCTCTCCATATTGCAAAAGAGGTGTCGTGTCCGGGGACAAGTACAGTATGCAAGGGCGGGCAATCACCACTCGGTTGCGTAATGAAGTGATCGGTAAACAGAGCCACTGGCTTTGAAGTTCCAACAGCCGCGATGATGTGTGGGTGCATTTCGTAGTCGATGACAACCAGATCAGGGGCTTCGCAGTCGATCAACTGTTTCACCGGTGCAATGTTCAGTTCGTTTGCCAAGCCCGACAACCGATTGCGTCGCGCGCTTGGAAGGAAATCACGCAATCCAGAAGGTGAGCCCCCGTTCAAGCCGCCAAGACGAAAGTGTTCTATCTCCCGGGTTTCTAGAGAGCTTGTGCCCAAGTACTTCAACAATTGAGGTGGAACGGCCAATACCACCGTATGACCATCCAACTGCAATCGTTTAGCAAGAGTATCAACAGACCGAAATCGTCCAACCAGAGGGCTGCAGATGAACAATATTTTGGAAGGAGATTTCAAATGGTGTCTCGACATTCTTTACCGACAACGAAAAATGGTTGTGGTGACCACAAAAGCGAAGATTGGTTCAAAAAAGGGCATGAGACAGAATCCGATACTAACTAATTTTGGAAGTTAGGTTGCAAGCCACATCTTTCCACAAAGCAGTGCAAAACAATCATTCGGGTAGCGCCGACAAAAGGCAGTTTTGTCCCGCGCAGCGGTCATTCAGACGGAACGCAGCGAACGGCCGCGCTGAGCCCAAAGCAGTCTCTTTCGCCCGCTGACAGAAATGATCATACGAGTCATATCCAGTATTCGCTTTTATGAACCCCAAAGCTGCAGGCCGCAAAGCCCAAATCGCGGTCTACTAGCGGTCATCGCAGCGGTGAAACGTCAGCCCTTGTCGCCGGGTTCAGATCGCCATTCGGGTCAGTCAGAACGCTTGCGGGAAAAGACACCGAGACGGGCATGTCACTCGTGTCCATGCAGAGCATGTGATTGTTGTCTCCGTCTCCCAAGTTGGCCAGCGCAGCTGGCTTTATGTCGCGCCGGGTACCGTCGGCTGTGGTGACGGTGATCGTGTAAAGGTCGCGCTCTGCCTCGCCCGGTTCGGTGCCGTCTTCCAATGTCACGCCGCCCTCCCACGTGACACGGACTGCCTGCACGATTCCTTTTGTCGGACAAAGACTGCCTCTGACACGGCGAGGCCCCAGCGTACCGACTTGTGTCCAGTCGTCCACGACTTCAGCCAGGGTTATTGATGGACCGTCTTCGAGGGGTATCACCGGCACACTGGCTCCCCGAAAGTCTATGGTCCCATCGATCGAATGCAAATGGCCGATGATGTCAACTCTGACAGGCGGGTCGCTGTCGGCGGGTCCCAGTTGCCCTATCAAAAGAACCGTGCGCAACTCACCAGGGTCTGTAGCAGGCAGGACCGACGCACAGTGCATTGTCCCTGTCGCTCCTGACCGGGTCGTGATGCGAAAATCCCCCGCTTGCATCGTCGAAATGTCTATCTCAGTCGAGAAGACCACAGGCATTCCTGTATTTCCCTTTGATCCTCTGCAAATCACGTTAGATACCCGCGGCAGTGCATCGAGCCCGTGAAAGGCCGACAGGAGTTCAGCGGATTGACCGTTTACCTCGCTCGGCAGGCCAGCATCCACGGTCGTGTCAGAGAGGTCGCGATTGGATATGTTATCGGTCCACACCCCTGGTCCATACAGTACGAACCACATGACGGCTCCGGCAACGAGCGCAGCCAGGGCGAACAATCCACCTAAGATTAACCTCTTGGAGATGCTTTCGGGCATTCAATGTAACTCTGCGTTATGTTGCTCGCGATTTAAATTCTTACCCGAGATACCCTGACGCCCAAAGCAACATTTGGGAGATGCTGAACAATCAAAAAAAACTCGAAGTAGATCATGCGGATCGTGCCGAACACCCAAACATCGGGCCATTCATCAACGACTGTATCGCGCGCTGCATCCGCGAAGCCGACCACCAACATTAGTGCTGCGAAAGGCTACTTCGAGCCCTTTTTCCAAATGCTGAGCCATGCGCGAATGGCCGTTTTGAAGCAGAATATCAAATGACCAGACGTTCTACGTCCCTGACAACAACACGGCCGTCATCGCGTGACCTAGTAACGCTCTCAAGGCATCGTCATGTTCTGCAGAAAGAGCATCAGCATCCACCGAAACACGACCAACGAACATTCCTGAGACGATGCTGAGTAACATTCCAGCCTTTTGATCAGAGTTGTTACCGCCGATCAAAGCAGCAAGTTGCTGGACCATCGGGTTACCGAGCTTGTTGCGAATAACGTCCTGCGCTTCCTCGGAACCGGAAGACTTGATAGCGACGACCATAGGGTCAAAGCCACCCGTTGGATCAGCTTTGCCCAAGGCGATGTCAGCCAATGCCTCAACCATCTCATTTGGTGACAGGCCTTGAAGGGGGGCAAGATCAATACATTCTTCCATGACAGCTTCGAATAAGCCGATCTTCGAGCCAAAATAACGATTGATGAGCGCGGCATTGCACCCGGCATCCGACGCGATATTGCGTGTGCTCGCCGCCTCATACCCCGTCCGCTGAAATTCTGTTCGCGCTGCATCAAGCAGAGCATTTTTGGTTGCGGATGGATTGCGCTGCTTCGCGCTAGACATCTTTGGCTGGTTTAATGCAACACTCAAGTAATCACCTGTTGACTTATCTTTGCCCACCATTGTAATCACCTGATTACAACTTATGCCAACCAATTCCAAGCGAGGCTGTAAGATGCCCGATGACCTTCATATTATCGATCATAGTGATCGTGTAGAAAGCCTGTTTGCCCCTTATCGCGACATCATTGGCGACGATTACCCGGCATATCGGGGTCACGTGTATCGTGTGATCACCTATGCAATGCACTTTCTTGATGGCGACGAAGAAGCAAGACCTTTGGTCGAAACCGCATTTGTTTACCACGACATTGGCCTCTGGACAGAGAACGAGCTTGCATATCTGGAACCATCTGAAGAACATGCCTTGGCCGACAACGAGAAATACGGCTGGGGGTTTGATCCTAAATTGCTGCGGGATGCGATTCACTGGCATCACAAGGTTTTCCCTTACCGCGGCCCAAACCAGCGTATCGTAGAAGCCGTTCGCAAGGGCGATTGGGTCGATGCGACCGATGGCAAAATTCGTAAAGGTTTGACACGGGCGCAAGTTAAGGCCGTGCAAGATGCAATCCCAAACTATGGTTTTGGCGACGTCTTGCAAAGGCTTGCCGGGGATCTGGGAGGCAACAAGCTAAGCGGCAACCTCCGCGTCCTACGTCACGTGTTCAAGTGGTAGTTTAAAGCAGTCATTGGCGCAGCCGCAGCGAAATTTCGCTTTGTTCGCTAAGCTGACATTCAAGCAAGTTGCTACGAACGACCGCAGGGAGCCCGAAGCAGCCCGTTCAAAGTGTCGCGAGAAGCGCACTACGGATAAAGGGCCAAACAAGTAAATCAACACTCAGCGGAAAGCTTCCACAATCGTAGGGACTAGCACCTGATGGTCGGCGCGCGGGAAGCTGCTGACTTTGCGTCTATCGCGCAAATTGTGGTTTTCACCGCATTAGTTGGACTGCTTGTTCGGGGCCAAGCCAAGATGGTTGGTCGCAGGTCGTCGTCATGGATGCCCAGCCGCGATCCTGCGCTGAGGCCAAAATGCTGGTCATGACTTCAACAACATGGGTCGCCATCTCAAGGCTGCACCGGTGTGGACGGTTTTCCTGAATAGCCTGAGCCATTTCCGCGAGGCCTGCGCAACGATAGTTGGCACGGTGCACCCCGGATCCATCCGAACCATTTGCTACAGAAAATGGATGATTGTTGTCTGGTACTTGTGTGATTTCGCCCTGCGCCATTGACATCAACACCTCGCCACCAAAAAAATTTGGGTCCGGAATGAACAAAGAGCCGCTGGTGCCGTATAACTCCATATTGTCGTGGCGATGCGCCCAGACGTCCCAACTTGCCCCAAATGTGATCAAAGCGCCGTTTTCGAACTCCAGGAGCGCGTGAACGTTTGTTGGGATCTCGACCGGAACCATTTCACCCAATCGTGGTCCATTGCCGATCTCGCGTTCAGCAAAGCTTGCCGAAGCCATGGCCGTCACGGCTTTAACCGGGCCAATCAACTGCACAAGATTGGAGATGTAGTAAGGGCCGAGGTCGAGGATTGGGCCGCCGCCTGGTTGAAAAAAGAAGTCCGGGTTCGGGTGCCAGGACTCCATTCCATGCGACATGACATGGCATGTGCCGCCGATGATCTCGCCCACCTCGCCGCTGTCGATTGCCGCACGGGCCGCCTGATGGGCACCGCCCAGGAAAGTGTCCGGCGCTGATCCGATCCGCAGATTTCGTTCTTGCGCCATTTTCCGCAGTGTTTCAGCTTCCTCAAGGGTCAATACAAACGGTTTTTCCGAATAGGCGTGCTTGCCATTTTCGAGGATCGACGTTGTGACACTGAAATGCGCGGCTGGAATCGTGAGATTGAGGATGATGTCGATATCGTCGGCTGTCAGCAGACCTTCGACCGTATCCGCGCGGACGCCGAACTCTTGAGCCCGGTCCTGCGCGGTTTCCATGTTCAGGTCCGCGACTGCCCGGATTTCAATATAGTTGAACAAAGGCGCAAGATTCAGATAGGCGGTCGAGATGTTGCCGCACCCGATTATTCCGACACCATATACCTGCATCGCGTTCTTCCTCAGAATGATTGAACAGTTGCGAGTGACCGTTGAGCCATCCGCTTGTGATCATTGGGATTATCGTGCTCGATCACGTAACGTCGCACGAGAGCAGCATCCATCGCCCGCTTGATCGCAGGCCAGTCCATCGTGCCATAGCCAACATCTGCCCAGCCGTCTTCGTCCGCGTTTTCTCCTACCGGAGCGATGTCCTTCACGTGCACTGCGACCAGCCGTCCTGAGTATTTTTCAATCCATTGGACTGGGTTCTCGCCGCTGAATTTTACCCAAGCGAGATCAAGTTCGATCTGGATATCCTCTGAGGCCGCGGCAATCAGATCTAGAGGTGTCTGACCGTCGACGGGCACCATTTCGAAGTCGTGGTTGTGCCAGGCAAAGCCAAGACCTGCGTTCAAGACAGGTTTGCTAGCAGAAACAAGACGCTCGCCAAATTCCTTCCACCCCTGCGCCGAGGATGGACGATTTTCGGGTGCCACAAACGGGATGACAATTGTTTGAATGCCGATTTTTTTTGCAACGTCGATCACACGATCAGGGTCGGTTTCGACCAAATCCAAGGCAAAATGTGCCGTCGGCATGGTCAGGCCATAGGCGTCGAGCAGGGATTTTGTCTTTTCAACATCATCAAAGTATGGACCGAAACCTTCGACCTCATTGATCCCCAGATCCGCGAGCATGGCAAAGGTTTCCTCCACGTCCCAGTTGCGCGAAGAATAAAGCTGATAGGAGATGGCAGGCATAACTCAATCCTTTGATTGTCTGACTGTTTCAATGATGGCGGACGCTTTTGGCTCACAGCCGCAGTTCGGATTTGGTGTCGAAGAGCGAGGCCTTTGATAGATCGAGCCCGAGCTGCAGTTTTTCGCCCACCGCGATCTTGGCCTGCCCATCCATACGGACGCGGAACGGGCTACCGGCAATTTCGCAGTCGACGAGTGTATCTGATCCTGTAGGCTCGATAAGGCTGACCGAAACATCTGTCTGGAAAGGGGCTTTGCCGACCAGTTCGCCGGTGATGACGTGTTCGGGACGGATCCCCAAAGTCGCAGGACCTGTCGCCGGGCCAGCGGAGAATTCGTACCCCGATAGTGGGATCGAAAGGTTGCCCGTTTCAAAAGCGCCGTCTTTGATGTGGCCTTCCAGAAAGTTCATTGACGGTGATCCAATGAAGTCAGCCACGTATTTGTTTACAGGGCGACCATAGATTTCTTCCGGTGATGCCAGTTGCATGATCTGACCGCCGCGCATAATCGCAATACGATCCGCAAGCGTCATGGCTTCGATTTGGTCGTGGGTTACGTAGATCATCGTATTTCCAAGGTTCTGGTGCAAACGCTTGATCTCGACACGCAGGTCCGCGCGCAATTTGGCATCCAGATTCGACAGCGGCTCATCGAACAAAAAAACGTCGACGTCCCGCACCAATGCGCGCCCTATGGCAACTCTTTGACGCTGGCCTCCCGACAGAGCGGCCGGTTTGCGTTTAAGCAAGGATTCGATTTGCAGGATCTCTGCTGCACGTTTGATGCGGGCTGCTATTTCGGCTTTAGGCAGCTTGGCGTTTTTCAGACCAAATGACAGGTTTCCCTCGACCGTCATTTGAGGATAGAGCGCATAGGATTGAAAAACCATGCCGATACCGCGCTCGGAAGGTTCCGCCCATGTCACGTTCTCGTCGTTGATAAAGAGCTGACCTGCGGTCACGTCAAGCAGGCCGGCGATACAGTTTAACAGCGTGGATTTTCCGCAACCGGACGAGCCGAGAAGCACTAGAAACTCGCCTTTGCCGATTTCCAGATTGAGGTTTTGCAGCACTTTGACCGAACCGAACGCCAGATCAAGATTTTTGATTTCAACTGAGTTGCTCATGAGGGTTTACCCTTTGACAGCGCCGGCCGCGATACCGCGGACGAAGAGTTTGCCGGAGACAAAATAGATGGTCAGCGGAACAAGGCCTGTAATTATGGTCGCGGCCATATTGACGTTGTATTCCTTCACGCCTTGCGTGGAATTGACGATGTTATTGAGTTGTACCGTCATCGGGTAAGTATCTGGGCCGGTGTAGACTACGCCAAACAGGAAGTCATTCCAGATGCCTGTGACCTGCAGGATCACGGCGACGGTGAAAATGGGCACAGACATCGGCAGCATGATGCGAAAGTAGATGCGCCAGAACCCAGCACCATCGACGCGAGCGGCTTTGAACAACTCTTCCGGCAACGAGGTAAAGTAGTTGCGGAACAGCAGGGTCAGAATGGGCATGCCAAAGATCGTGTGGACAATGACCAACCCGGTGAGTGATCCATAAAGACCGACTTCTCGCAACATGATGACGATCGGATAGAGCATCACCTGATAGGGAATGAAGGCGCCAAATATCAGGATGGTGAAGAATGCGTTTGCACCTTTGAAACGCCAGTTCGCCAAGGCATACCCGTTCACCGATGCGACGACGATCGAAATTAGGACTGAAGGGATTGTTATTCTGACTGAATTCCAGAAGCCGACCTTCAAGCCTTCACAGTTCAAGCCCGTACAGGCTTCGGACCAAGCCTTGACCCAGGGCTCGAAAGTGACTTCGAGCGGCGGGGCAAAAATGTTCCCGACGCGTATTTCCGGCATTCCCTTCAGTGACGTGACGACCATGATGTAGAGGGGCAGCGCGTAGTAGAGTGCAGCGACGAGCAAGGTACCATAGAGAAAGATGTTTCTCCGCGAAAGCATCTTGGTGGGTTTGGGCCCCTGCGGCCCCTCGAGCGTCGTAGACATGACATCAACCATGTTTCTTCCCTCCTCCGAACTCGAGGATGGCCCAAGGGATGACGACAAGGGCCACTGTGAGCAGCATCATGGTCGAGGCAGCGAAGCCCTGACCAAGGTTGCTGGCGCCAAACATCATGTCGTAGACGTATTTGGCGGGAACTTCGGTGGCGATACCGGGGCCGCCGCTGGTTTGCGCGACGATCAAGTCATATAGCTTGACGATGCCGGTTACTGTCAGAACCAATGTCGTTATAAACACCGGGCGCATCATGGGAATGACGATGAACAGATAAGTTTTCCATGCGGGAATGCCGTCCACGCGTGCGGCTTTCCAGACATCCTGATCTATCCCGCGCAATCCAGCGAGCATGAGGACCATAACCAGCCCGCTGCCTTGCCAGAGCCCGGCAATCAGGACACCGAATATGGCGATTTCCGGGTTGTAAAGCGGGTCGAATTCGAAG
Source organism: Ruegeria sp. HKCCD7221 (assembly GCF_013031225.1). Classification (NCBI taxonomy): domain Bacteria; kingdom Pseudomonadati; phylum Pseudomonadota; class Alphaproteobacteria; order Rhodobacterales; family Roseobacteraceae; genus Ruegeria; species Ruegeria sp. HKCCD7221. The sequence continues at coordinate 47,191 of NZ_WPZE01000005.1, read as the reverse complement.
CTTTGCCACCCCATTCCCCTGACGATGGCTTCGATGCCGAATTCAGGGTTCAGTATCCATTGCCAAACCAACCCTGTGACGACAAAACTCAGGGCATAGGGGTAAAGGATGACGGTGCGGATGGTGTTTTCAAAACGTATTTTCTGATCGATCAGCGCCGCGAGGATGAACCCGATCACGAACACCAGAGCGAGCATACAAAAGCCATAAATTGCAAGATTCTCGATCGCAACCAGCCACTTTTTCGTACCCCAGAGGCGGTCGTATTGATCAAGGCCAACCCAATTCAGCCGCGGCAGCAATCCCGAACTGGTGAAGCTGTAAACCACTGTCCAGGCTGTCCCACCAACGAACACAAACAGAGCGGTAACGATCATGGGGATCGAGGCTATTTTTGCGTTCAGGTTGCGGAACAGTTGGTTTGGGCGTTGCGAAGCCATCTGCTCCCCCTCCCTTCAACTGTTGGTGTCGGATTGCGGGCAAGTGAGCCCGCAATCCACTGTCAGTATTTATTCAGCCCGACCGATGATCTTAACGAATTCTTTCTGCGCATCTTCGGGTGTCATCGACGCATCCGCAAAGAACTCTGTGAACAGCGTTTTTAGCTGATCGTTGGTGTCTGGCGTGATCAACTGGTTCACGTCGGGCAACAGCGCGCCCGCCTTGAGCAAATCGAGGCCTTTCGCCATGCAGTCATTGGCCGCGTCCAGGTTTACGTCACCGCGCACAGGGAGCGACCCCTTCTTGAGGTTGAAGGCCACTTGCGTTTCGGGATCGAGCATCAGTTTAGCCAGCTCGGTTTGCGCGGCGATCTGGGCTTCGTCCGAGAGAACAGGGAAGTAGAATGCATCTCCGCCTGTTGAAAGACGCGGATTCATGCCCAGCCCAGGAAGGCAACTGTAATCCTCGCCAGCGGTAACGTTTGCGACTGCCATTTCACCCTGCGCCCAATCCCCCATGATCTGGCCACCGGCTTCGCCTTTGATGACCAGCGCAGTCGCGTCGTTCCAATTCTGAACCGTTGAGTTGGCGGCCATTGACCGCGCATCGGCAGCAGCTTTGAAGACGCTGGCGACTTCGGCACCACCAGCAACATCCGTATTCTTGTCACCGTATACGCTGTTATAAACTTCACTTGGCAAGAGGCTTGCGATCAGAACACTGAACGCACCGGCCTGCTGCCAGCCCTGCTGACCCATGGCCATGGGGATCTTGCCCGCGGCTTCGAGCGCGGAGGCCGAGCCTACGAATTCAGTCCAATTTGTCGGGATGGGAACACCTGCATCTTCGTATGCCTTGTGGCTGACCCAGAGCCACTGCCAGGAGTGAATGTTGACAGGCGCGCAGTAGATGCGGCCATCAACAGTGCAGGAAGCCAGTAGAGAAGGCGGGTTTACCAGATCCGTCCAGCCTTCTGCTTCGGCAATGTCGGTGATGTCACGGAGCAGGCCCGCTTCGATCAGCTCTTCAGCCTGCCTGCCATGATTGAACTGAAACGCGCCCATCGGATCTCCGCCAACAATACGGCTTATCATGACCGGCCTTGCGTTGTCGCCGCCCGCGATGGCTGCATCGACCCAGGTGTTGCCTGTTGCGTTGAACGCGTTCGCGATTTCCTTGACCGCCTCGGCCTCACCGCCCGACGTCCACCAATGCATCACTTCCAATTCAGTTGCCGACGCGCTTGTCGCCACAACAAGCGCTGTTGCCGAGAGCAGATATTTTATCCGCTTCATGTCATCCTCCCTTACTATAACGTTATAGTAAAAATCTATATCGTTACAGAAATGCCTTGCAAGCATTTTTTTTGACTCGCTATAAATCCATCTGAGTACTGCCGAAGCCGGTCGCGATGGAAGTACACATCTTGCGCAAGTTGCCAACTATTGGTGAACGGAGAGGGTCGATGAAGAAAACGGTGGCCGAAGTCAGGCAATTAAGTACTGAAGAGTTGGTCTCTCAAGTTCTGCCGGGAGAGCGACCGACGCAGAAAACCATTTCGCGCATCAGTGGCTTAGCGGTGGCCACAGTTTCGCGCGCGTTGGGCGATGCACCGGACATAGGACAAGAGACAAAACAGCTTGTTCGCCACGTTGCGGATGCCATCGGCTACGTTCCGAACCGCGCTGGAGTACGTCTAAGAACCGGACGTACAAATGTTATTTCACTTGTTGTTCCCGCCGAGGGCGACGTCATCAACAACACTTCAAGATTGACCAGTTCGATTGCGCAGGAACTGCGTGGCACAAGGTTTCATCTCAACGTGCTGCCTTGGTTCCCCGACGAAGATTCGCTGCGGCCCATCGAGTATATCGTCAAGACACGCTCTGCTGATGCCGTCATCTTCAACATGACCGAACCCGAAGACCGGCGCGTCGAATACCTGCTTAAGCACAACTTCCCTTTTGCAACGCATGGACGGACAAAATGGTGCGAGCGGCACGCCTACTACGACTATGACAACAGCGCTTTCATGCGTGTGGCGATCAATCGTTTGGCTGCAAGAGGTCGGGAAAACATCCATGCGATCCTGCCACCGCTAAATCAGAACTATTCGCAAGATATGAAGCGCGGGCTGGAAGAAGCCTGCAGCAGGTTAGGCTTGAGTTACCGCATCGCTCAAAACGTTGACAGCGATCAGTCCTCGGACCAGCTCCGGCACTGGATAAAACACAGGCTACAGAACTCGTCGGAAGTTGACGCAATCGTCAGTTCGTCGTCTAAAACAGCGATTGCGGCAATCGTTGCGATTGAACAGATGGGGCGCAAGCTCGGCGAGGATATCGACGTGTATTCCAAAGAAGTAATCCCCGTCCTGAAAATGTTTCGTGAGAATATTGTCGTCGAGTTCGAGGATGTCAGTGACGCTGGCCGGTTTCTAGCCAAAGCCGTTTTGCAGTTGTTACTGGAACCCGAGAAAAAGCCCATGCAGCACCTCGAAATTCCCGTTGACCGAATGCGACATTGAGTGAAACCCTCTGTTGCCGCGACGCAGAGCTCCAGAGAAGCACCGCAGTCGCCAAGCGACTGCTTTGTCCGCACAGCGGTCGTTCAGGCGATCACGTCGCGCGGCGCTGCGGCGAATGGGCTCGGAGCGGACTTGCCGCGATGCAGCGGGTCGCTCTCCTACCTGCATTCTGCCATTTTAGATGAAACGCTGAGTACTGCTCCCGCCCAAAACCTTTGGAAATTTCGCTTTCTATGCCATCCTTAGGGAAACGAGGGGGGAAACATGAAAACCAATTTGTTGGCAGGTATTGCCATTGTCTCCGGCGCAATGGCGTTTGCCGAACCATCTTTGGAGCGAGGCGAATACCTTGTTGAAGGACCTGCCGCCTGCGGCAACTGTCATACTCCACTTGGACCCGAAGGACCAATGATCGAATTGAACCAGGCCGGTCGCCTGGTGGAAAAAAATCCAGGCTTTACGGCAATTGCGCCCAATATCACCCCGGGTGGACGCGTGGCAGAATGGACAGACGAGGAATTTGCTCGGGCAATTCGGGAGGGGATTACCCCAGGTGGGTCGAGGGTAATAGGGCCCCCAATGCCAATAGCACTTTACAGTCGGCTGTCGGACGACGACGTTCTGTCGATTGTGATGTACATGCGCAGTTTGCCAGCGGTCGAGAATGATCCCGGCGAGAGCGTCTACAAAATACCGCTACCTCCCGCATATGGACCGCCCGTCACAAGCGTCGTGCACCCAGAAGAAGGTGTGACCGTAGAGTATGGAGAGTACCTTGCCGGTCCGGTGGCGCACTGCATTGAGTGTCACAGTCCAATGGGCCCCATGGGGCCGGATTGGGTCAATCAGCTTGGTGCAGGTGGTTTTGAGTTCCATGGTCCATGGGGAGTTTCAGTTTCATCCAACCTGACAACGCATGCAGAAGATGGAATTGCCGAGTGGACGGATGCGGAGTTGAAGCAAATGATCACAACTGGCGTCCGACCCAACGGAAACCCGATGCTGCCGCCCATGGGCTACGGGTACTACAGCCGTATGACGCCCGAGGACGTCGATGCAATAATTTATTACTTGCGCCAACTTCCCTCGTTGTCGGATCCGACTTAACGCATTTGCCATCCATTCGAAGTCAAAATTTTCAGGCAAACCGACGTCATAGATGCAAGTCCAAACGTCAGCTTTATCCGCAAAGCGGTCGTTGAAGCGAATTGAAACTAGCGATCGCTCAGACCTCAAAGCAGTCGCTCAAAAACTTGAGAGGCGCTGCAACGCTGAGAACGGTTATTTGGAGCCAAAGCAGTCTTCAAATTGAACTGTTTCTCAATTGTAAGCACCGGACGAATAGGTCAATTCATAGGAATGGCTGTACAGTTCGAACACAATACCGAATGGATCTTCAACATAGACCATCCGGTAAGGTTTATCGCCCGGATAATAGTAACGAATGGGCATCCGCTGCTTTCCACCTGCCGCTACGATTTTTTCCACCAGACCTTCCACGTCGGGATCTTGGATGCAAAAGTGAAATGTCCCATTGCGCCGGTAGTCCATGTTGTTTTCAGGCGCATAATTCCCGTCGAACTCGAAAATCTCAATCCCAACGCGATCCGCAGTCGCCATGTGAGCTATGCGCAGTTTTTTCCATTCTGGTCCAAAGACGTCCGTGCACATTACACCAATATCGCTATCATCCTCGAGAACGTCTGTCGGCGGCATGATGACGTAGAAGCCAAATACCTCGGAATAAAATTTTACGGCTTCATCAACGTCTGGCACAGAAAGCCCTATGTGAGAAAAGGATCGAGGTGTGTGCGACATTGTAGTTCCTTTCAACTATTTTGGACCAAGGTTCAGTTTCAATAAAATGATCTGCAAGTAGAAGTCTGCCTAACAAAGGAAAAGTCAAATTGTGATTGCCGAATTCACAGCTTCTGCCAGCAAATTGATTGACACTTCAGCGTTGATCCGCGGGTAAATATTTGCCCGGAATTGAGAGCGGCCACGTCAGCAATGCAGGCGTTGTTTAGGCTGCAGAATACGTCTTCTTCACTATTGCGTTTGGAGCCCGTCGCAACGCGGAAGTTCAAAGTGCAAAGGCGCCAAAAACAGTATTGCGCTTCGCAAAATGTCGAGCGCATTCAAAGTTCTGGTATGATTTTCTGCGTCTCAGCAACGACCGATTTCAAAGACATTCGGAAGAAGCCGTTTTAACATTGCCACTGAGGAACCAGATAATTTCTGATCATGGACTTGTATTGAGCTTTCGCACATCCCCAATTTCTATCTCGGAGTTGCGCGCGGCCCGCTCGCTATGTCCACAAAATGAAATCCGTCCGCATTGTTCTTCCGTATCCAAATATGAAACTGGAGGTTTGGAATGTTGCGGATAATTGTGCTTTGCGGCTTGCTATTGCTAGGCGAACAAGTGCGCGCCCTTGAACTTGACGCGAAGTTTGACTCGATTGACGGGGGAACCTTGTCTTTGTCAGATTGGAACGGTCAACCGGTTCTAGTTGTCAATACGGCATCCCAATGCGCGTTCACCCGTCAATACCGGGGGCTTCAAGACCTTTATGATAGGTATCGCAACCACGGATTGGTTGTTGTCGCGGTCCCTTCGGATGACTTCAAGCAAGAACTGGCCACCAACGACGAAGTGCGCGATTTCTGCGAACTGCAATACGGAATCGATTTGCCGATGAGCGTGATAACACACGTGACCGGCCCTGACGCTCACCCTTTCTTCCGGTCCTTGAAAGAGGAGGAAGGATTCATGCCAAGGTGGAATTTCAACAAGGTCTTGATCGGCCCCGATGGCACAGTCGTAGAAACCTACAGGTCAACCGTTGATCCGCTTTCGGCGTCCATTACGAACAAGATCGAGGAACTCCTGCCATGAAAAACCGCTCCAGACGGATCACACTACCCATTCGTCACAAAACGCAAGCACCCAGATGATTGTGCGGGTATCGGACTTGAACCGCTCGTCCAGCAATGGCATCCCAAAAGGAAACCAGTCTCACGTGGAAAATGTCAGATGAAAAATCTTCTTCTAACGTGCTGCTTTGGATTTGTTTTTCTTGGGTTCACCGCGTTTCCGTCGGCTGCCCAGCCTCGGTTAGGATGGGCGTATCAGGTTGATGGGCTTGCCGCGTTTCAAGGGGATGCGGATTTGAGTGGCGGTGGGAAGTTCTCTGCAAGTCGAGCGTTTCTACGTGCTACCGCACTTTACAATCTAGAAGGCGGAAGCAGCGTTGGGCTTTCCACCAGCTTTGGCAAGCTGGATTATAATTTCAGCCAATCTAACAACCAGCCTTGGGAAAACATCCGGGACCTTCGCGTAGCTGTTCCTGTCCGGTTTCGTGTGGGGGATACAACAACGGTTTTTGTTTCGCCACAGATTAGGTGGGACTACCAAAGCGGGGCCTCCTCATCTGACGGTAGAACCTACGGTGTTTTTGCAGGTATTGCATGGCAACTGAACGAGCGCCTAACGATAGGTCCGGCCTTTGGCGCGTTTTCTGAATTTGACGAAAGCGGTACTGATTTTTTTCCGGCTCTGCTTATCGACTGGGACATAAATGACCGCTGGAATTTGAACACTGGCTCTGGTGTCGGAGCAACGCAAGGCCCCGGGTTGTCGCTGAGCTACGCTCTAAATGAGGCTATCGACCTTTCGTTGACCGCACGCTCAGAGAGAATTCGTTTCAGGTTGGATGGGGATGGCCTCGCCCCGGATGGGGTGGGTGAAGATAAGAGTATTCCTGTGGTTCTTTCTCTTGGGTACAATCCGAATCCTGGAATTTCATTAAGTGTATTTGCGGGAGCAGAATTTGATGGCCGCCTAACGCTAGATGATGCGAACGGAGTAGAAATCAGTCGGCAAAGGTATGACACTGCACCATTGGTTGGGCTGGCGTTTAGGGTCAGGTTCTGATCGCAGCATTGAGCCTGTTTGCCAGATGTGTGCGGAGGTTTTTTCGCGGCTGAGCTGAACCACTGCATTGTCCGCAAAGAGGTCAGTTAGACGGAACATAGCGAATGGCTGCTCTGAGCCCGAAGCAGACTCCGGTTCACGACACCAGACCAACGCACGTTCAATAATTTGTCCGCGAGCCGAGATGGTCTGAAAGCTGATCAAAAACCAACCTGATCCTTCGCGCTGTTTGTAACTCAGAGTGTGTGGCCAACCAGATAGGAAATTTGAATGGTTCGCGTTCGGGCAGAACACGCTCCACACCGGGTGTAAGGGCCGCCACATCGTCTGACATAACACTAATGCCGAAGCCTTGGCGCACAAGCTCCCATGACACTATCCCGCTCTGCGATCCAATCCGAAAATTCTTGCGGGTTACTTCGATGTCAGCCGGATTGAGAAATCCAATCATCGTGTCAACATCGCCAAAGCCGACGAAATCCAACTTAGCAAGTTCGTCTTCATTTCGTGGTCGCCCAACCTGTTCGAGGTATGAAGGGGCAGCGTAAAAATGTGCCGTCGCTTCTGCCACGAGCTTTGCAATCAGATCCGGCTGTGTCGGGCGCACATGCCGAATTGCGATATCTGCCTCGCGCCGCTGTATGTCTCGTATGTCATTTGCTGCGACAACGTCGATCTCAAGCCGCGGTGCCGCGAGCCTGATCTGTTTGAGAATAGGCGGTAGCTGATAGGCTGACATCACGTCGGACGCAGTGATCCTGACTTGCCCTTCAACTGCTTGTGACTGGCTTGTTGCGGTCAGAGAAATTCTGTTAGCGACATTTGCCATTTCACTGACATGCACCAAAAGCTCAGCACCGGCTGTTGTCAGATTAAGCGACTTGCCAACCCTTTCAAACAAGGTGACGCCAAGCGCCTGTTCCAGCGCGGCGACCTGACGACCGACGGTTGGCTGGGTCTGCTCAAGCACGCGCGCCGCGGCGGAAAACGAGCCTTCTTCTGCCGTTGCAAGAAAGGACCGAGCCTGGTTCCAATCGAAATTGATAGCCTTCCAATTCATGCATTAATGCATAACAGTTCTGCAATATCTGGCAATTTAATAAATCGGCGTTTTAAGATATTGGCTGCGGTGACAACAAAGGAAAAGAGAAACGATATGGCTGCATTGTCCAAAGATACCGCATTTTGGAGCAAGATTTCGCGCAAATATGCGGCTGATCCTATCCGAAATATGGAAGGGTATCTGAACACGCTCGAACGTACAAAGTCCTACCTGAAAGCCGAAGACAGCGTGCTGGAAATCGGGTGTGGGACGGGGTCAACCGCGTTGCTACTGGCACCACATGTGGCTCAAGTCACTGCCACCGATCTCGCACCGGGGATGATCGAAATCGCCAACGAAAAACTCGCTGAAGAAGAGCTGGAGAATGTAACGTTCAAAGTGGCCGAGGTTCTGCAGCACGATCCTAACGACGGTTCTTACGACGCTGTCCTCGCACATAATCTACTGCACCTTGTGCCCGATATGGGCCATGCACTCGAACACATTGCGACCCTTACAAAACCCGGTGGGGTATTCATTTCCAAGACCGTTTGCGCTCCAGAGAGTGGAGGGTTCAAATATGGCATAATCAGCCGAATAGCGATCCCGATTATGCAGGTGCTCGGGAAAGCTCCGTTCGTAAATTTTGTATCCGTAGCTGAACTCCAGCTCGCCATTGAACTTGCGGGCTTCGATATCGTCGAGACAGCGGATCAAGCCGGGTTATTGCCGAGCCGGTACATTGTCGCGAGAAAGCTGTGAAACAGTATTCGCGCCATAATTACTTTGCATGCAAGGGACAGCTCGGGCCATCAAATGAGTATAATGATAAAAGATGGGATTTCATTTGCACGCCTTTCGGAAATCGATCCGAATGACATTGCGGTTCATATGTCCGACCCCCGGGTAGCAGAGCATATGCCGCTTTTGACGTTCAAATGGAATGTTGACGTCGCAAGAGAGTTTATCGCCAAGAAGGAAGGCTACTGGGCACGGGACGGTCTTGGACATTGGGCATTTTTGTCAGGCGGTCGGTATGTTGGTTGGGGGGGCTTTCAAAAAGAAGATGACGAATGGGATTTTGGGTTAGTTTTGCGGCCCGACGCCTTTGGCCTTGGGAAACGGATTTCCAAAATGGCAATCGACTTTGCGATTGCTGACAAACGTATCCCCTTTGTCACGTTTCTGCTGCCACCAAGTAGAAAAAATCTGGGTGCGCTCCGGAAACTCGGTGCCAAACACATCGGCGAGATCGAATACGAAGATGCTCAGTTTCTCAAGTTTCGCCTGGATACGGAATGAACTCCGTTCTTTCTGATTTTTCCCGGTGGTGCGCCAAATACCCGTTTAAAGGCTTTGTTGAACGCAGGCTCTGACAAGTATCCGATGTCAGCGGCAATCTGCGAGATTGGTTGATCGGTGGACACCAACCTTTCGCTGGCAAGGTGCATACGCCACGTTGCAAGATACTGGATTGCTGGAACGCCTACCAACTCAGTAAACCGTGCCGCGAAAGCGGATCTGGACATACCAGCAACCTCCGCGAGAGACTCGACTGTCCAACCCGCAGCAGGCGCACGGTGAATCGCGACTATCGTGCGCCCGATCTGCGGGTCTCGCGCAGCTTTTAACCAGCCTCGATCTGCATCGGGTGCGCTGTTCAGCCAACGACGAATGGCCTCAATGACAACCACATCGGCCAGTCGCGTGATCACGGTTTCGCCGCCCGGTCTCAATTCCCGCGCCTCTTTTGCGATGAATTGCAAAGTTGCCTGTAACCAGCTTCCGGCGTCCTCCTCCCACGGGTCGATTTTGAGTACATCCGGAAGCAAACGCATCAACATATCACTGGCGGCGTGATCTATTCGGACCAAGCCGTACATGATGCCCGTCTCCGCGCCGCCGCCGCCGTATTCCAGTGTTTCATAAAGCTCGGTTACCTTGCGAATGGGCAACTCCTCCAGCGTCAAAAGCGGCGTGTCATCTGAGCTAAAGAAACCGACCGGAGCTCCGTTGGTCATCAAGACCAGATCGCCTTTTTCGACCTCGAACGGGTCATCGTCACCGACCTTCATCAAGCACCGCCCGTGTGTGATGACCGCAAAACTCAGTACGCCGGGAAATCCCGGTATCGATACGCCCCATGGTGCAGTCATGCGAGACTGGCAATAGAATGTACCTGTCAATTTCAGCAAATGGAGGATTTCCCCCAGCGGATCGCCGATCGGCTGTGCCAGTGCATCTGGGTCAGGGACATGCTGTTCAACCTTGTTCATGTGGGGACCTTGGCTGAAATTTAGCTCTTCGTCTATCGAATTTGGACGATCGAATAAGAATATCGGATTCTGAAGAATAGAACATCTCTATTGATTGCCTAATTTCGGGCCATCAAGTGAACTCATGGAGATGACCAATGATACAGCAAACCATTCTTGTACTTGGCGCAACAGGCAAAACCGGATCGCGGATCGCGACACGTCTGGAAGAAAAAGGGCAGACAGTCCGGCGCGCATCGCGGAACAGTGAAACGCCATTTGACTGGGAACAACCGCAGACCTGGCCCGCAATCCTGGAAGGCGTCTCGTCTGCCTATATTTCTTACTTTCCTGACATCGCTTTTCCAGGCGCGGTTGAGCAAGTCGAAGCCTTCACAGCATTGGCTCGTGAAAAGGGATTACGGCGTTTTGTGCTGCTAACCGGGCGTGGCGAGTTTCATGCGGAACGAGCGGAAGCAGTCGTACGCAATTCCGGAGTTCCGTTCACTATCGTTCGTGCAGCATGGTTTGCACAAAACTTCTCTGAAGGGGCATTGCTTGGTCCGGTCATGGCAGGTGTCTTGCCGATGCCCGCCGGTGATGTACGCGAACCAATCATCGACGTGGACGACATCGCCGATGTTGCCGTAGCTGCTTTGACAGAAGAAGGACACGACGGCGAACTGTACGAGGTCACGGGACCACGCCTCATGACGTTTGCTGACATTGCCGCAGAGCTTTCGCGTGCCATGGGACGGACTGTGCAATACCTGCCAATTTCATTCGAAGACTTCCACGCGGAAATTGCCCATGCGAATGGCGAGATGATTGCTGATGTGATTACGGACATCGCGCGTGAAACGCTGGACGGGCGCAATGCGAACCTCGCGGACGGGGTCCAGCGTGCGCTTGGACGCGCGCCACGCGACTTCGCCGACTTCGCAAACAAAGCTGAAATGTCTGGCGCGTGGACCAAAGCCGCTTAAGCCAGGCCAAAGGACATTGGAGACAAACATGAAACTTGAACTTAGAGGCAGACTTATCTTGGGCATGTCCGGATTAACTGCATTCGCCATAGGTCTGGCCATCACTCTGGACCCACAGTCTTTCTACGCCAACTACGGCATCGTACTCTCGCCGCAGCCAAACCTGATGAGTGAGTTGCGTGCACCTGCTGCCAATCTCGCGGTACTTGGCCTGATCATTTTGTGCGGAGCATTTTACAAAAAGTTGGTTCAGGCCTCAGCCTTGCTTGGGGCTACGGTTTTCTCAGCTTTCGCCGTGGGCAGGACGATCAGTTTCGTCCTCGATGGTTGGCCATCCGAAAACATTCTTGCCGCATTTGCGATAGAGGTTTTGCTTGCGGTGTTGTGTTTGTGGGTTGTCGGTGGAAATGCGAAATCTGCAGCGCCGGCCTGAGACGGCTTTGTCCGCAAAGCCGCCGTTCATGCAAGTTACAGCGAATTACTGCTTCGAGCCCAAGTGGACCTTGCTTCTTGGCGCAGCATCCTCCTCAATGGGCGGAAAGCGGCCATTCGCTGCGGCTGCAAAGCTGACACTCTTGAAACTACGCGGAAGCCTTTTAGTTCGCGTGCGTCCTACCCTAATCGATGTAGTAAAAGTGCCTTGATGAGTTGCAGAAAACGTCGGTGTGGTTCTCCCTCGGGATAAGGAGTTGATATCGATGAGCAAGCTCTTCGTAAGTAGACGAAAGGCTATCAACCGGAAAATTTGATCCGAACATGCAACGATCTGCGCCGAATTTTGACAAGCAGGTCGAAACGATGTGGGAGACGCTTTCTGCGCTCCAGTTGTGGTCAAACATCCCGAGGCCAGAAAGCTTACAATAGACCTGTGGCAGGTTCGACAGTGCCGTCAGCGCGTCCGCCCATTTCTGTATCCCCGTTGCGGACCGGTCATGGGGCGAGCCAGCATGGCAGAGCGCGATCTGCGTATCCGGGGCCTTCGCAAGCACACTTGCGGTTTTTTTCATCAGCTCGGGCAACAGTTGAAGATCAAAGGACAAACCGCGCTCGCCCAGTTGCCTCAGGCCAGACAGGAACCTTGGGTCCTGAAGCAGCGCATTCGTGCCCGTTTTTGCATCCTCTCCCGGGGCGCGGCCAATGATTTGACGCACGCCGCGCACAGACGGCAACGTTTGGAGGCGGTCAAGCTGTTCGCTCAAATCACCAGCAGTCAGGTCGCAGAAAGCAATCTGAACCAACGGCCAATCCGGGGACTGATCGGCCACTGACTGCACCCATTGCGCCTCGGCCCAAGGATCGGCTGCGCCGACCTGAACGTGAACCGATGCGGTGAAGCCTTGAGCCTGGGCATCTGCGCGAAACTCCGGCAACAGATAGTCCCGTTGAATCGAGGCTGGGTCGCCGAAAAAGCGGACGGCACCTTTTTCCATGAGCCAGGGATAGGTTACGGCCGTAAGGTCCCACAGATGGTGGTGCGCATCTATTCTCATGGTGTTTCGATTCCTGTGGTGCGGCCCAGAATGTCTACCCCTTGCCCTTTCCAGAAATGCAGCAAGTCGATGAAAATCCAATTCTCGGCCAGCTTGTCGCCTGCGCGGCGATAGATATCAATCACCCTGAACTCACCGGGTTTTCTGGTGGCTGGCATCCCCATAAACCCACCCGAAGGAATTGCAGTGAAATTGGGCCAACCAAAAAAGCCGCCATAGTGCCCCTCGGCCAAACGGCAGATATGGCTGGTTTTTGTCCGGTCTGTGAAAGTGGCCCGGAAGGGGCCCGAATGTTGCCTTGCGTATCGGTCGATTGAGTAGGTCGCGCCAATCCCCTCTGGGCCCCACCAGATCATGTCATCATGCCAGGCTCGGGCCAGTTCATCCTCAATAGATAACCCGCTGTCCCATTGGCCGAGATCCGATATCATTGCGTTGATGACTGCTAAGGTCTTTTCGCCCTCGTCGACAGGTTGTTTGTTCCATAGCAGACCGTCATGGGTCATTGGTCCGGGCTGAACCAGATGCGCCGCCGTTTGTGGTGGAAAGGGGTTCTGTCCGGCCTGAACCATCAGATGCGGTATATCAAAATACATTGCCGTTTCGACAATCCTGTCACCGACAATTTTGTAAAATGCGCAATAGCGCAGGAAAGCCAACTTGCCAGTGGGGCGGATGCCCAGCCACGGCTGGTCGAACAACCCCATCAGATGCCCCATGGATACAACCCAGACATCCGCATCGTCCCGCAGCGAGTTTTGCCCTGCAAATAGGATATCTATGCGGTTTTGCAGCCGTGTCAGGCTGCTTTTCAACGGTTGCCAGAAATACCGGGCAACTTGGTTGGCACCGATGATCTGGTTGAAGGGATGAAAGCCGCGCCACAGCAAATCAGGGGCGCAGAATTGGCTCAGGACATTTGAGGTTTCTTCCTGTGTCGCGGTTTCCAGCGCGTTGTGAAATGCAGAGACAAGGCTTTTTTCTGTCTGAAAGGTCACGGTATTTACCATTGCGATCAAGTTTTACGGTTGGTTTACAGCCGTTGTGAGTCGGGTGTCCCGCGCATTCTTGCATACGTATGCAAAAATGTCTTGCCAGAATTGATAAGTGCATATTACAGTTTTGCAAACGTATGCAAAACGAATCCTTGCAGGGGGCATCATGGCGGAAATTCAATTGCGCAACGTCGGCAAGCGCTGGGGCTCGTTCGTTGGGGTTCATAATTTCGACCTGACAATTGCGGATCGTGAGTTTCTGGTTCTGCTGGGGCCGTCGGGCTGTGGCAAAACCACGACGATGAGGATGATTGCCGGGCTTGAAGACGTGACCGAGGGTGAAATTCTGGTTGATGGCAGAGTCGTCAACGATCTTGAGCCCAAGGATCGGGACGTGGCGATGGTGTTCCAAAGCTACGCTCTGTATCCGAACATGAACGTCTATGAAAACATCCGCTTTCCTCTGAAAGTGCGCGGGATTGATCCCTCGACCCATGACGAAAAAGTTCGCCAGGCCAGCGCGATGGTGGAATTGGATGACTTCCTGCATCGCAAACCTGCCGAACTGTCTGGTGGACAGCGTCAGCGCGTGGCGTTGGCCCGCGCCATCGTGCGCGAGCCGAACGTGTTCCTGATGGATGAACCGCTGTCCAATCTGGACGCCAAGCTGCGGGTGTCGACGCGGGCGCAGATCAAGAACCTCAGCCATGAACTGGCGGTGACGACGATCTATGTGACCCACGACCAGATCGAGGCGATGACGCTGGCTGACCGCGTTGTCGTCATGAAACAGGGCGTAGTTCAGCAGGTCGGCAGCCCGACCGAGATTTACGACCGGCCTGCCAATACATTTGTCGCCAGCTTTATCGGCTCGCCTGCGATGAACCTCATGGACGGAGAGGTGTCGGGCGGTGTGTTCCGCGCCGAGAACGTCCAGATTCCGGTCGATGCCCCCGATGGCCCCCTGACCTTGGGTTTCCGGGCCGAAGACGCGGGCCTTGCCGAAGGACAGGGCGAAATTACGGCTCCGATCTACACGCTCGAACTGCTGGGTGACGCGACCATGATCTCGGTCCGCGTCGGTGGTGCGCTGGTGTCCGTGAAAGCCGACAAAGCATTCCGCGCCGAGATCGGCGAAAGCGTCTCGTTCTCGGTGCCGAAAGACATCTGTCACCTCTTTGAAGCTGAAAGCGGTGCGCGGATCGGGGCATAGCCCCACAACAGCCCAACCGGGCACACAACCGGTCCGGACGTCGACGACGGACCGATCCTGACAGGGAGAAACGCATGAAACTCAAAACAATCCTCTTGGCCGGTGCCATGTCCTTTGCCGCCGCAGGCGCGTGGTCGGACTGTGCCTTTGAAAACGATGTCCCGCTAAAGTCGCTCTCGGCCGGGTTTGAAGCCTGGAAAGCCGTGACCGACGCGATGGCCGAGTGCGGCAATTTCAGCGCCTCGCTCGATCAGGAATTCCGCGAAAAACAGCCCGAAGCGTTTGCGGCTGATCCCGCGCTCTACCAGATTGGCGGCGTCTCGAACGCCACGCTGGTGCCGCTGCTGAACGCGGGCACTATCCGGCCGCTGGATGATCTGGTTGAGAAATACGGACAGGACCTTCTGCCGAACCAGTTGATCAAGGTGGACGGCAAAACCATGGCGATTGCTATGATGGTGAACGCGCAGCACCTGATGTATCGCGACGACGTTCTGGCCGAGCTGGGCATCGAAGAACCCAAGACCTATGCCGACGTTCTGGCCGCAGCCGCCAAGATCAAGGAAGCGGGCGCCATGGACTATCCGATTGGCGGTACGTTCAAGACCGGTTGGAATCTGGGTCAGGAATTCGTCAACATGTACCTTGGCGAAGGCGGCCAGTTCTTTGGCGACGGCAACATGCCCGCGATCAACAACGAACAGGGCGTAGCCGCGCTTGAGACGATGAAGGCCATGACCGAGTTCATGGACCCGGAATATCTGGTGTCGGACTCGACCTATGTTCAGCAGCAGTTCCAGCAAGGCAAGATTGCGATGGCGAACCTTTGGGCCAGCCGCGCGGCTGCCATGAACGACGAAGCCGAAAGCCAGGTGGTTGGTAAGGTTACGATGGCCGCAGCCCCGATGGGATCGGCTGTTCCTGCGACCACGATTTGGTGGGACGGTATCGTGCTGGCCTCGAACATGAGCGATGAAGAGGCCGACGCCGCCTTCCGTGTCGCACTGGAAGGTATGGATGGTGACATGGTCAGCGCCAACAACGACACGGCGGTCTGGCTCAGCACTGCGTATACCCCGGGCGATCTGGCCGCCGGTGCCGCGGCCTCGGCCGAAGGTGGCGCCAAAGCCTATCCTGCGTCCGGTCCGATGGGCATCATGCACACCTCTCTGGGCAATGGTCTGGCGGACTATCTGACCGGTGCCAAGGATGCGCAAACCACACTGGCCGACATTGAGGCGGATTACATCACCGCTGCGAAAGAGGCTGGTCTGATCAGCAACTGATCCTCTCTGGGGAGGGCCCTGTGCCCTCCCGCTTTTTCCACCCGAGAACCATGAGAAAGGCAGAGCCATGAATTTCCGGACATTTGCCGCCTTTGTCGGCCCCTCTGTCTTTATGATGCTTCTCTTTATCGCGTTCCCGCTGGTCAGCGTGTTCAAGCAGAGCTTTTACGTCACCCAGCCGATCTATGAGACGGTTGAGAAGGAAACCTGCACGCCGGGCTTTCTCACGCAGACCTGCGTGACAGAGCTGGTGTCGCAGCCGAAACTGGATGAACACGGCGAGATTATCACCCAGACCCAGTATGTCGGATTGCAAAGCTACCGTAACGTGCTAGAGCCCGAGCGAGCTTGGCGCGCGATCAGCGACGGGAATTGGCAGGTTCTATCCACGATCAACTTCTGGAAAGCGCTGCGCTTCACGCTGACCTTCACGCTGATCACGCTGCCTTTGGTGGTCGGATGCGGTCTGGGTATCGCGGTTTTGATCAACAATGCGGCCCGGTCGATACGAGGCCCCGTGATCTTTATCTCGCTGCTGCCCTTCATCATCACGCCTGTGATCGGCGTCTTGTCGA
The DNA here is from genome assembly GCF_013031225.1 of Ruegeria sp. HKCCD7221. Classification (NCBI taxonomy): domain Bacteria; kingdom Pseudomonadati; phylum Pseudomonadota; class Alphaproteobacteria; order Rhodobacterales; family Roseobacteraceae; genus Ruegeria; species Ruegeria sp. HKCCD7221. The sequence goes on along the minus strand of NZ_WPZE01000005.1, from coordinate 30,444 downwards.
TCAACTGGCTGTTTCGCGGCGACGGGATCATGACAGCGTTGATCGAATGGTGGTTGAACCGCGACATCGCGTTGTTTGCCCAGGCGTGGACGATCGAAATCCTGATGATGCTTTACCGCGTCTGGCACGTCGCGCCGTTTGCCGCCATCGTCTTCTATGCGGGTCTTCAGACCGTCAATCAGGACAGTCTGGAAAGCGCCGTCATCGACGGGGCAACGCGCTGGCAGCGGATGAAGTACATCGTGATCCCGCATCTGATGCCGCTGATCATCTTCGTGTCGATGATCCACCTGATGGACAGCTACCGGGTGTTTGAAGAGATCGTCGGCTTCTCGAGCCAAGGCTACGTCATCTCGCTGCAATGGCTGACCTTCGATTATCTGACGCCGGATCAGGCGGGTAACCGGTCGATCAGTCGGGCCTCGGCCAACTCGATGTTGACCATGATCGGTGTTGTCATCCTGCTTATCCTGCCGCTGCGCCGTACATGGCGCGATCACAAAGGAGGCCACTGATATGTCCTCACGCGCGCTTCGCCAGCCTTTCAGCCTGCGGCTGACCTCGAACATCTTTCTGGCGCTTTGGTGCCTGATTGCGGCCTTCCCGATCTTCTGGATCGTGGTGATGAGCTTCAAGTCACCCGTCGATGCCTTTGACAGCAACGCGCTGAACGTGATTTTTGGCCCCGCGACCTTGGGCGTCGGAAAGGGATTGTCCCTGCTGGATATCATTCTGGGTATCGCGATGATCTGGGGAACGATCACTCTGGCAACCAAAAAGCTGCCGTCGATGATCAAATCCTACACCAAGCCCAGGCAGGAGTGGTTTGGCTGGCTGATCGGCGTGCTGGCTTTGCTGGTTGGCTTCCTATTGGTGTTTTTTGTTGTACTTCCCGCCATTCTGAATGTGCTGAATCCAGTATTCGGTCCTTTGGGGCGGGACGTGCTGGGCCTGACCACCGAACATTACAAAACGGTCTGGATTGACCGGGGGTTCTCGAACAACTTCAAGAATTCTCTGATCGTTACGACCGGGGTGGTTACCGTGTCCCTGACCGTCGGAACGCTGGCCGGGTACGGTCTGGCACGGTCCGGGTCCACGCTGGCATTCTGGATTCTGATTGTGGCTTTGGTGTTCCGCGCACTGCCGCATTCGGTTCTGGTTGCGGGCTACCTGCCAGTTTTCATCAATTCGGCCGAATGGCTCAGCCCCATTCTGGGGGAAAACGCGCCGACCCTGTATGGCAAACCCTTCGCGGTCATCGCGGTTCTGGTTGCGATCAACCAACCCTTTACAATCTGGATGCTGCGGTCCTTCTTCCAGAATATCCCTGCCGAACTGGACGAGGCCGCCCGCGTCGATGGGTGCAGCCATTTTCAGGCGTTCCGCCGTGTGATCATGCCGGTGATGTGGCCGGGGGTCATCACAACCGGACTGTTCAGTTTCCTTCTGGCCTATAACGACTTTCTCGTCACCGCGCTGCTGCTGGATGCACAAAACCAGACGATGGTTCCCGCTATCGTCGGCATGTTCAACCGTGAGACCACGACCACCGATCAGGTTGTCGCCGTGGCCGCCGCCGTGTCGATCACCGCGCCGCTGATCTTCCTTGTCCTGATCTTCCAGCGTCAGATCGTCAGCGGTCTGACAGCAGGGGCGGTGAAAGGCTGATGAGCAACCACGCCCGCCATAACGCCATGTCGCGCCACCCGGCGCTGAACAGGATGCCCAGAGATTTTCTGAGTGTCGGGGGTCACGCCCCCAACACCACTCTCTGGCAACCTGAAAGGATATGGAAATGAAAGGTTCGCGCCCCGAACAAGCGGTTTTGACCCGTGACACTGACCTGAGCAAAACAGACGACACGCGCCGGGTTATCGAAACCATGGTGGATGGTCTGAATGACCATCGCATTGACGACATTGGCGAGTTTTTCGCGCAGGGCTTTCGCTGGATGGGCAATCAGGGCTGCGGCACGAAGACCGGCCTGCAGGAATTCCAGAACAACTGGCAGCGCCCGTTTCAGGCGGCGTTTTCCGACAAGGTCTGCATTGATGAGGCCCGCCTTTACATGGGGGAATGGGCTGCCGCCTTCGGCCGTCAGGAAGCAACCCATTCCGGCGAGTTTCTGGGCATCGCCGCGACAGGAAAGCGGGTCGAGATCCGGTACATGGATTTCTGGAAAGTCGTCGACGGCAAGATTGTCGACAACTGGGTGAACGTGGATTTTGCCCATGTCGCAGCCCAACTGGGCGTTGACCTGTTCAACGGTCAGGGCTGGGAAGCATTTGACCGAGGGGAAAAACTTCCACCTCGGCCCGAAAACTGAGGATTGAAAAATGGCAATCGAGTATCTCAAACGCGGTAAATCTGACGCTGACCGGGCCGAAGATGACGCCAAAACCCGTGCCGTGGTCGAAGCGACGCTGAAAGACATTGAAACCCGCGGCGATGTCGCCGTGCGCGAGCTGAGCGAGAAATTCGACAATTATTCACCGGCCTCGTTCCGGCTGTCGCAGGACCAAATCGAAGACCTGATCAGCCAGCTTTCCGACCGTGAGCTGACGGATATCAAGTTCGCCCAAGAGCAAGTGCGTAACTTTGCGCAGGCGCAACGGGATTCGATGCTGGATATCGAGGTCGAAACCCTGCCGGGCGTTATACTGGGCCACAAGAATATCCCTGTGCAGTCCGTTGGTTGTTACGTTCCCGGCGGTAAGTTCCCGATGGTGGCTTCGGCGCATATGTCGGTGGCGACGGCGTCCGTTGCGGGGGTTCCACGCATTATCGCCTGCACGCCTCCGTTTCAGGGCAAGCCAAACCCTGCGGTCATCGCGGCCATGCATCTGGGCGGAGCACACGAAATCTATGTCATGGGCGGCATTCAGGCCATTGGCGCAATGGCGCTTGGCACTCAGACAATCAACCCCGTTCATATGCTGGTCGGCCCCGGCAACGCCTTTGTCGCCGAAGCCAAACGCCAGTTGTTTGGCCGTGTCGGCATCGACCTGTTCGCAGGCCCGACCGAAACCATGGTGATTGCAGATGAAACCGCGGCCGATGCGGAACTGTGCGCGACCGACCTGCTGGGTCAGGCTGAACATGGATATAACAGCCCCTGCGTGCTTTTGACCAACTCGCGCAAACTGGCCGAGGAGACTTTGGCCGAAGTTGATCGGCTGCTGGACATTCTGCCGACGGCGGACACCGCCAAAGTGTCGTGGGCGGAATATGGCGAGGTCATCGTTTGCGAAACCTATGACGAGATGCTGAAGGTGGCCGACGACATTGCCTCGGAACATGTGCAGGTGATGACGGATCGTGACGATTGGTTCCTTGAGAACATGACCTGCTACGGGGCGCTGTTCCTTGGGGCTCGCACCAATGTGTCGAACGGGGACAAGGTGATTGGGACGAACCACACCTTGCCCACAAAGAAAGCAGGGCGATACACGGGCGGTCTTTGGGTCGGCAAATACCTGAAAACGCACTCGTACCAGAAGGTTCTGACCGACGAAGCGGCAACTCTGATCGGTGAATATGGCTCGCGCCTGTGCATGCTGGAAGGGTTTGTGGGGCACGCGGAACAATGCAACGTGCGCGTTCGCCGGTATGGGGGCATCAACGTGCCATACGGAAAGGCGGCGCCGTATAGGGATGCGGCGGAATGAGTGACCAGCACAGTCTGCACAAAGACCTGATCGCCCCGCTGAGGGCAGCGATGTACGACTTTTCCGAAGCCGGGGTGCGTCGCGTCCTGGCTGATCTTTGTGCGCCCGATGCCTTGTTCCGCCTGTGTCATCCGTTCGGAGACATGACCGGCAGCGAAACCTACTACGATGGCGTTTACAAGGGCTTGCTGACGGCGTGGCCCGATCTGGAACGGCGCGACTATATCGTCATGGCCGGACCGGATGAGTTTGGCGCTGATTGGGTCGGTTGCGGCGGGTACTACACCGGCACCTTCACCGGACCATGGCTGGATATCCCGCCAACAGGTCATCAGGTCACGATGCGGTTCCACGAATTCTATCGGTTCGTGGACGGTAAAGTGGTCGAGATGCAGGCGCTTTGGGACATCCCCGAGGTGATGATGCAGGCAAATGCGTGGCCCATGGCCCCCAGCCTTGGCCGCGAATGGCACGTGCCCGGTCCTGCGACCCAAGATGGGTTCGTGCCCGGCCCCTATGATGCGGCCAAGGGCAAGGAAACCTGTCAGCACATCATCGACATGCTGGAATACCTCAAGAAACACCCATCAGAGGGCGGTCCCGAAGTGATGGAGATGGAGCGGTTCTGGCATCCCCGTATGAACTGGTACGGCCCGTCCGGGATCGGCACAGGGCGGGGTATTTCCGGGTTCCGCAACTGGCATCAGATCCCCTTCTTGAATGGCATGCCAGATCGCGGGCAATATGTGGATGACATCACCTATCACTTCTTCGGAGATGGAGAGTATGCGGCCGTCACTGGTTGGCCCAACATGATCCAGACTGTGACCCATGACGGCTGGATGGGCATTGCGCCTTCAGGCAAAAAGATCACCATGCGCAGCCTCGATTTCTGGCGTCTCGAAGACGGCAAAATTCGCGAAAACTGGGTGCTGGTCGATCTTCTGGATGCTTTTCGGCAGCTTGGCGTTGACGTCTTTGCCCGTCTGCGGGAATTCAATAAGGCCCGCAATCTGGGCCGTATCGAAATACCTGACGGAATGAGCCAATGACAGACCTGCCCCGAACGCCATCCTTTTCCCTGAACGGCAAAACCGCCCTGGTGACCGGAGCGTCATCGGGCATCGGGCAGGGATGTGCCGTTGCTCTGGCCGAGGCCGGGGCACATGTGGTGTGTGCGGCGCGCGGGGCAGATCGGTTGCAAGACACGGTGGCCGCGTTGCAATCGAACGGCTGGTCCGCAGAAGCATTGGTCGTGGATCAAACGGATCTGGAGGCGCTGAAAACCCTGTTTGCGTCCCGTGTGTTTGACGTCGTCGTCAATTCCGCGGGATTGGCGCGGCACAGCCGGGCGACCGAGACAACGCCCGAGGATTTCGACGCGGTCGCAAATCTGAACCTGCGATCCGCGTATTTCCTGTCGGCCTATGCAGGCAAGGCTTTGATCAACGCGGGCAAACGCGGCTCGATCGTCCATATCTCAAGCCAGATGGGTCATGTCGGCGGGATTGACCGGGCGGTCTATTGCGCGACCAAGCACGGGCTGGAGGGTATGGTTAAGTCGATGGCCATCGAATGGGGCAAACAGGGCGTACGGATCAACACCGTGTGCCCGACCTTCATCCGCACGCCGCTGACGCAATCGACCTTCGACAATCCCGAACGCGCCGCGTGGATCATGGACATGATCAAGCTGGACCGCGTGGGCGAGGTCGAGGACATCATGGGTGCCGTGCGCTACTTGGCGTCGGACGCGTCGGCGCTTGTGACCGGCACCTCCATGTTGATTGACGGCGGGTGGACGGCAGACTGATGGCTGAGAAAATTACATCCCTTCAGGTCGCGCAGCGCGCAGGCGTCAGCCAGTCCGCCGTCAGCCGCGTCTTCACGCCCGGAGCATCCGTCAGCAAGAAGACCGAGGAAAAAGTGCGCAAAGCCGCTGAGGAGTTGGGATATCGCCCAAACGTGCTGGCCCGCGCCATGGTCTCTGGCAAAAGCCGCATCATCGGTTTGGTGGTCGGTTATCTGGACAACTACTTTTATCCCGAAGCGTTGGAGAAACTGTCGAACGGTTTGCAGGAGCATGGCTATCACGTTCTGATATTCATGGCCTCTCGGTCGGCTGGCAACATAGACGACGTGATGGAGGAGATTCTGGATTATCAGGTCGACGGCGTCGTTCTGGCCTCGGTCCCGATGTCTTCCGATATCGCGACGCGGTGCCAGCAGGCAGGTGTCCCGGTTGTCCTGTTCAACCGTAGTCAGGATATCGAGGGGATCACTACCGTCACGTCGGATAACTACGCAGGCGGCCGAAAGGTGGCCGAGTTCCTTCTGGCGGGTGGGCACGAACGGATCGGCTATATCTCGGGGTGGCAGGGCGCCTCGACTCAGCGTGACCGCGAGGCGGGTTTTCGGGCGGTGTTGTCCGAAGCGGGTCGATCCGTGTTTGCGGTGCAGGACGGGATGTTTCACACCGAAAACGCCCAAGCCGCTGCGCGTCAGATGTTTGATGTAGACCCCGACGAACGCCCCGACGCGGTATTTGTGGCCAACGACCACATGGCATTGGCCGTGATGGACGTAATCCGGTTTGAACTGGGGTTGCGCATCCCCGAAGATGTCTCGGTCGTTGGTTATGACGACGTTCCTCCGGCTGGATGGCCAGCGTATAACCTGACAACGATCCGACAACGGGCCAATCTGATGGTCGCGGAAACCGTCGCGGCCCTGCTGGACCACATTCAAAATCCCGATGCAGCCGAGCCACGCAAGGTCGCGATTGACGGCCCACTGGTCGTGCGAACCTCGGCGCGGCTGCCGCGGGGCTGGACTCCACAAAGGACAGAAACATGAAGGGCTTTGATCCGAAATTCCGGGATTTCCCGGACTATATCGTCGGTATCACCAAGGAAATCTGGGAAGATCGCGGTATCGCGACCTTGCACGACTACTACGGTGAGGACATCGTGGTCCGGTCGCCCGGTTCCGTCGTTTTGGGGAACCAGAACGTGATCGGCGCGACCATGGCGACCTTGGCAGAGTTCCCGGATCGCCAGCTTCTGGGCGAGGACGTGATCTGGTCCGGCACCCCGGAACAAGGCATGCTCAGCTCTCATCGCATTCTGTCCACGGCCACACATTTGAGCGAAGGCGTCTATGGCAAGCCCAAGGGAAGCAGACTGCAATACCGGATCCTCGCGGATTGTCATGCGAAAGATAACAAGATCGATGACGAATGGCTGATCCGGGATCAGGGGGCGATCGTCCGTCAGTTGGGCTGGGATCCCAAGGGCTATGCGGCCGATCTGATCGCGCGGGAAAGCGGCCCTGAAAAATGCGTCCGGCCCCTGACCCCATCCAACGATGTCGAAGGTCCCTATAAGGGAAAGGGAAACGACAACGCGTGGGGCCAGCGCCATGCCGATCTGCTGACCCGGATGATGAACGCGGATATGGGCGCGGTCGAGCGTGACTATGACAGGGCCGTGCAATCCGAATACCCAGGTGGTGTGACAGGGCATGGGTGGGATCCGGTTGACCGGTTCTGGATGTCATTGCGTGCCGCGATGCCCAACGCCACGTTCACCATCCATCACCAGATCGGGCGCGACGATCCCAACATGCCGCCGCGCTCGGCCCTGCGGTGGAGCCTGCACGGAACCCATGACGGTTGGGGCACATTTGGCGCGCCGACAGGGGCCGAGCTTTATGTTCTTGGCATCAGCCATGTCGAGTGGGGAGAGCTGATTGGCGGCGACATCAGGGTTCGGCGCGAGTGGACCCTGTTCGATGAAACCGCTGTTTGGAAACAGGTGCTGCTGGCCACAGGGGACGTGTAATGCCGCAAAGCCTTGCCTTGCTCGACACCAGCGAAGGAACCCGGCGACTGCATTGTCACCGGGCGTCTTTGCGGGCAAGGCGGCTGAACAATCGTCCTCCGGGCGCAATGGGTTCGATCGACCTGCCGCACTGCTATTCGTTTCGGAGACTATCATGAGCACAATACAACACCGCATCGTTCGCTATGGCGAACTTCGGCCCTGCAAAACCGCCTTTATCGACGCCCACACACCGGGATCGGACCAAAAGGAAAACTTCACGATCATCGGCGGCGGGGTGTCCGAGTCGCCTGATCAGCACGTCCACATCACCGATAAGATCGGGTTCAACATTGGCGCGGCGGGACAGCCGCCCAAGTGCCGCAACTCGCTGCACAGCCATACAACTGCCGAGGTGTTCTTTGTTGCCAAGGGCTGTTGGCGCTTTTTCTGGGGTCGCTATGGGACAGCGGGCGAGTTCATCGCCGAAGAGGGTGATATCTTCAACATTCCCACGGGTATCTTCCGTGGTTTTGAAAATGTCGGCCAGGACTACGGCATGATCATGTCGATCCTTGGCGGGGATGATGCAGGCGGCGGGGTGACATGGGCTCCGCAGGTGATCGAGGACGCGCAGGCGCATGGGCTGATGCTGGGTGACAACGGGGTTCTTTATGACTCCAAGAAAGGGCAGGAACTGCCTCACAACGTGCATCCTATGCCGGTGCTGACCGACGAACAGTTGAAAGACTACCCTGAGGTTCCGGTCGAAGATGTGGTTGGCAAATACGTTGCTCGTTACTGGGACCTGATGGCGCTGTCAGCCAATAAACCGGCCCAAGTGATCGGTGAAAACGGTCTGATTAAGGATAAGCCCGGGTTCGAGGTCGACTTCCTTGGGCGTGGATCTAGTGTGACCGATCCGGTTGTCGCTGAGAAACCGGTTGTTCTGATGCCCGCAAGCGGACACTGGCGGGTTTCGGTCGAGGCGTTTGAAACCACAATATCAAATGGGGATACTGCCTTGGTTCTGCCGGGGGAACGCTATAGCGTTGAACCGTCGATGACCGGGCAGGCGGGTCTATACCGGATCAAGGCGACTGACGACCCGGCAGGAGCAACCTGGACTGGATGATCGCGGATCCCGAAGATACCCACGCCGTCTACGAGCGTCAGGCCAAGGCTTATGACGATCAACGGTCGCGTGAGTGCTGGCCAAATGCTGATTGGCGCCAGGCGGACGGGCGTACTTTTGAGTTGGATCAACTTTTCGATGGGATCATTGCCTGGAACAATTTCTCCCACCTGACTGCAGACCAACAAAAAGAAGGTATCGCCCGCATGGCGCGCCATGGTGGAATGTTGTTGCAGACCGTTGGCCCCAAAGCGGGGGTAGAGCACGGCACGGTTGGAACAGAAAGCGTTTATCACGCCTCGTTGTCTCCGACCGGCTATCCCGTGTGCCTTGATAAAGTGGTCTGCGTATGACTGGGCTCCTTGCAAAGAAAAAGGAAACCGAAAGCCACAGCGTGCTGATGGCGCGAAAGAATTAGGAGGGCTCAATGTCGGTCCAGACTACTCATGTCGGGTCTTTGCCGCGTTCGCAGGACGTGGTGGATTTCATCTTTGCCAGGGAACGGGGCGAACCCTATGACGCAGCCGCGTTTGATGCCTGCATGTCCGACGCCGTAACTGAAACGGTGAGCAAGCAAGTTGAAGCCGGGGTGGACATTGTCAGTGACGGCGAGACCTCAAAGATTTCATACGCGACTTACGTAAAGGACCGTTATACAGGCTTTTCCGGTGACAGCCCGCGTAACGCCCCCGCCGACCTGAAAATGTTCCCCGGCTTCCTGCAACGGTTGGCTGATGACGGTGGCACACCACAATACGCGCGCCCCATGTGTACCGGAGAGGTGCGCTCGAAGGGGCAGGGCGAACTGGAAAAAGATATAGCCAATCTCAAGGCCGCGATGACGCAGCATGGGGTGAAGCGCGGGTTTATGAACGCTGCGTCGCCGGGCGTGATCTCGCTTTTCTTGCAGAACGATTTCTATTCGACGCGAGAGGCCTATCTGGCCGCCCTGGCCGATGCGATGAAAGAGGAATACGAAACTATCGTTGCAGCCGGTTTGGACTTGCAAATGGATTGCCCCGATTTGGCCCTGTCTCGCCATATGCTGTTCACTGATTTGTCTGATGAGGAGTTTGTCAGGATCGCCAACATGCATGTTGAGGCCCTGAACCATGCGCTGCAGAACGTGCCGCAGGATCGCGTCCGGGTGCATATCTGCTGGGGTAACTACGAGGGTCCGCATTGCTGTGATATTGCGATGGACAAGGTTTTCAGCACGCTGATGGCCACCAAGTCGCGTTATGTCCTGTTCGAAACGTCCAACCCGCGCCACGCGCATGAATGGACCGTATTCCGCGACCGTAAAGCCGAAATCCCCGGTGACAAGGTTTTGGTGCCGGGCGTGGTCGATACCACCACCAATTTTGTCGAACATCCAGAGCTTGTCGCCCAACGGATCGACCGATTCACCAACATCGTCGGTACGGATCGTGTGATCGCAGGCAGCGATTGCGGCTTTGGTACTTTCGCCGGGTTCGGCGCGGTGGACCCGCAGATTGCCTACGCCAAGCTCATCGCACTGTCCGACGGCGCAAAGCTGGCCAGTGCATGACGCCGCTTATCTTCTTACCGGGCATGATGTGCGATGCCCGCCTCTTCGGTCCTCAGATCCAGGCTTTGTCGGGCAGGGTGCCCGTGATGACCTTCCCATTGAGCCAGCACGACAATGTAGAGGCGATGGCGGTCGATACCCTGAATCATGCGCCACCAAACTTCGCCCTCGCTGGCCTGTCCATGGGCGGTATCGTGGCGATGGAGGTGGTGCGTCAAGCACAAGACCGGGTCACGCAATTGGCTCTGCTCGACACCAACCCGCTGGCCGAAAAGCCCGAGGTCAAAGCCCGCCGCGCGCCGCAGATGGCGGCTGTAAGTGAGGGTCGACTATGGGATGTGATGCGGGATGAGATGAAGCCCAACTACCTTGCTGACGGTCCCCGGCAAGGGGCTATTCTTGACCTGTGCATGGCAATGGCAACCGATCTGGGCCCGGATGTGTTTCTGCGCCAGTCGCAAGCGCTGATGGGCCGTCCAGACCAATGCGCGACCCTTTCATCCTACGCGGGCAAAACACTGGTCCTGTGCGGGCGGGACGACGGACTTTGCCCGGTTGAACGTCACCAGATGATGCATGACCTACTGCCGCAAAGCACGTTGGAGATCGTCGACGGGGCAGGTCACTTGCCCACACTGGAAAAACCCAAGGAAACCACAGCGGCCTTGATCCGCTGGCTGGAGGACACATGACACCATCCTTATTGTCTCTGCTTCGCAAGGTCGACACGCCCACCGTCTGCAACGCCATTGAGGTGGCGCAGGGCAAACGCGGGTTTGACCGGTTCACGCGTGGCACCATGCTCAGTTCGGCACCGAACGAACCGGCAATCGTCGGCTATGCGCGCACCGCTAAAATTGCAGCGGTCCATCCGCCGACCGAGCCACAGGAGCTCATCAAATGCCGACGCATGGCCTATTATAAATATATGGCCGAAGGCCCAAACCCATCAGTCGCGGTGATTGAGGACGTGGATTACCCGGACTGCATCGGAGCTTATTGGGGTGAGGTCAACACTACGGTTCACAAAGGCTTTGGCATGTCTGGCGTGGTGACCAATGGTGTCATGCGCGACCTCGGAGACCTGCCCGAAGGTTTCCCAGTTGTCGCCGGTTCGATCGGGCCGAGCCATGGTTTCGTCCATGTCCGCGAGATCGACACGCAGGTCTCGGTATTCGGTCTGACGGTCAATTCGGGAGAACTGATGCACGCCGACCGACACGGTGCTCTGGTGGTTCCCGAGGATGTCGTCGATCAATTGGAAGCCGCAGTCCAAAAGCTATTGACAACAGAGCACATTATCCTCGACGCGGCGAGCCAGCCGGGATTTGATTTTGAAGTATTCGAAACCGCTTGGTCAGCCTTCGAGAAAGCGAGGGTATGAATTTAGGTCACTTCGTCTTTGCGTCAGCAATGGTTTGCCAAAAGTGAGCCTAAGTGAGGGTTAGTACTGAGGCTATCAAAAACCACTTTAGAATTAGAGCATGCCGCGCTGCGGCAAAAGCTGAAACCCGAAGGTCGGCTTTGGGCAGTTTTCATACATCCCAACAAGCTGACTTATCGGCAGCTTTGTCCGCAAAGTGGACATACATCGAGATTTTGCGAATGACCGCGTGGAGCCCATTTTGACCGATGCTGCGCGATGTCCCAATGACAGCAATGCGCAGAAAGCGGACTTTGCAAAGTCTTGGGTACAGATCGTATTAGAAGTCTATTTTCTCAGAACTCTGGGCCTAAGCATCGATGGCTGGGGATTAGAAGCGCGAACGACGGATGCAGTTTCAAGGTTCAAATCCATCTCAGCGGATCGCCCATAGACTGTTGATCTTCCCCGAGTTCAGAGCGGAGTGAACAGATAGAATGATGCGGCGTGACGCCAATTTATTTCCTACCGACCCGGAGCGGGCAGGGATTGGCTCAAGGCAGTTCCAGGAAGGGTCAAGATAGACGCAGAAAACAAATGGCTGAACAGAGTTCTGGACTGTGACATAGATGATCTTCGCCGAGGTTGGGTGTGGGTGAACTAGTAGTTGAAACGCAAACCTAAGCCGGCACCTTTATCGTAGGGGCGGTCGGAACCTATACCGATGAGGAAATCAGCATAAATTGCGATGCCAGGACTGAGGTTCTTGCCAATCTGGAACTCAGCGGTCGCTGGCCAAGCATCGTTCTCCCAGTCGTATGGTGCTTTGATATCAGCCTTGGCCCAGTACCCATCGCCAAACGGTTGTAGCGCAATCAACCGCATCGCGGTTTGGTTTATGTCCGTCGGGCCATTGTATGAAGCAAAATGCTGGAGCAGTGGGATCAGCGTCAGCCCTGATTTCGTGTTTGCAAAGGCGAACCCGCCAAAAGGCGCAATTTGATCGGACCCGGTTCCGATCCCTTTTTCCGGGTCGCCAAAGTCCAGTATCCACTCCAGACCAATGGCCGACTTAATGGCCCACGTTTCGTTGAGCGGTCTCTGAGAAGGGAAATAGATCGCTTTGAGGCTCAATTTCTCAAAGTCAGTGAACCGAGTTCCAGTCACATCCGTTGAGTTGTAGTGCAACTCATATTTCAGTTTCAGATCAGGCCGCAGCATGAATGCGCCATCTATAAAGGCGTCCTGCTTGTCAGCACCGTTGCCCAAATCAAAATACTGATACCGGATGTCCGTGTTATTGACTGCGGCCAAAGGGTTTGAAGCGTTTTCATCGGCGATTGCTGAGGCCGCAACAATGACAGTCGCCAATGCAAGGACAAGCGCTTGGATTTTCATATTGTTTCCAGAATTTTTGTTGTGGATGCCAAGCCCCACATCAAGCATATTATCAACTGATGCGGGGCTTGCATGACTCCTATCAGCTTCACCTTTTAGTCGGGCTGAATGTCCCGCTTGGCGACAAAGGCATCCACCGCTGCGACGGTTTCAGGACGAAGGTTCACGATACCTTCATAGGGACGTCCAGTCGCGGCCGGTTGATCGGGGTACATTTCCTTGAATTTCAGGTGGCGGGCAATAATGCGGTTAAACTCGTGTCCAGCCCATGCTCCGATCTCGGTCGATACGCTCTGTTCTTCGCGGGGGTCGCGGAACAGGTTGTAGAACTTGGCCACGATAGCATTTTCACCTTTGGCCGGAACTTTGAGTTTGATGTGTTCCTTTACCACCTCTTTCAGCGAATTGATCGAGTAGATCAGTACATGATCCCTGCGCCCATGCGTATCGCCAATAAACATCAGGGACGTCTGATCGACACCGTCAATGATCCGGTCGCGGGGGATGGCATCCATCGCTCCGCCGATACGCGCAATTGACGTGAACAAATCAGAGATATGAATAATGTCAGATACAATCGAGTCTCCCTCGATCAAGCCGGGCAGGCGGGCAAACGCGTCCACCCGAACGCCTCCTTCAGACGTATCGGCCTTGCCGCCGCGGAAGACCAGCGGCGAAAACCCACTGCCGGGGGCATATTTGGTGAAGTGACCGTTGTCGCCCATCAAAACGATTAGGGTATTGTCCCTGAGCCCCAGCGCATCGACTTCGTTCAGAATGACCCCGATCCATTCATCCAGCTCTTCCATGCTTTCAACGAATGTACCGCCGTTGGGTGTCGTGAACGCCTCTCTCGTCGTGCGCGTTGTCGACAGAGGGACAAGCGGCCAGTATTGCAGGAAGAACGGTTCATCCCGTTCTGCTAGCAGGCGCAACTGTTCCATCGCCTGTGCCTGATAGCGGATGTTCATTTCATTATATTTGTCCTGGGTCCATTTCTCACCCGGTTCCATATGGACTTCGCGGACCTCCCCGCCAATAACAGCTTCAAGGCCGGTAATCATGTGTCCCGGATCAGGGCGAAACCAATCATCCAGCGTGTATTTGGAGTTGTAGTTGTCTTCCCCTATGGCCATGGTGATTTCTTCCTTGGCTGCATCTTCGTTGAAGATGGCCAACTGGCCCTGCTGATGGATGGGGAACGCGGCGTAGTCAAAGCCCTGATAAGTAGGCCAGGATTCCTGAATGTCGCCCATGTGCCATTTGCCAACATGCGAGGTGTTGTAGCCTACGGATTTCAGAACTTCGGCAATTGTGACTTCTTCATCGGCAAGGCCAAAACCTGAAATATCGACGGCGGTATCGCCCATCCCATTGCGATACGGCTGGCGACCCGTCATGAAGGCGACACGCGACGGTGTGCAGGACGGCTCGGTATACATGCGCGCAAACCGCATGCTTTCCTCTGCGAGCGCGTTGATATTGGGCGTCGAATACCCGCGTATCGCGTTCATCTCGGGCATACCCATGTCGCCAAAACCCATATCGTCAATAAGGATGTAGAAGATGTTTGGGGGGTTCCCTCCGTTTTTCTCACGAAAATCGGCCAGCAGTTGGTCAACCTGTGCGTCGTTCTCGACCCAAACGGCTTCGTTTTGCTGCTTCAGCACATAGTATTCCGCATCATGCACGATATTGCTGTCCTGAGCTGCCGCCGTGATAGCGGAGCCGGCAAAGACCAGCGCGGAGAGGAACAGTTTTGATTTCATGAGATACCCCTGTTTCATGATTTACTTGTTTTCAGACCTTCAAGGATCAGATGATGGCAAAAGGTCGAAAGGGAGAGTTCGCTGTCTTCAGCCTGTGAGCGCAACAACTCTTTTTCGCTTTTGGTTAGCAGTGTTACGACGCGTTCGGTGCGCGCAGTATCGTCAGGCAACGATGGGCGTCCGAACCTCTTCCCTCTCGATTTGTCTGCTTTGTCTTGCAATTGTCCAAGCCTACATATTCGAATAACATTTCATGAAAACTACTTGCGGGGCGGAATGGACGACATCAAAAAACGATCAGCCCCCAAAAAAACCTGCGCCCCAAACACACTTTTTTTGCAGGACCCTTCGCAATTCCGCGAGCTGTCCCAATGGGATGTCGAGCTACGCCAAATTGAAGAGGGAACTATGAACTCTTCGGTATCCGTTTGGGCAGGTCTTGACCTTCAAATGATTGATTTGTCGTTTGATAAGGCTGTGTACCAAACCGGTGTTTCTCGCCCTGACATTCTAGCGTTTGGCTTACCAGACAAAGGGAGTGTACGGACTTGGCTTAACGGCTCACCCTCAGACACCGCTCTGATGAATTTTGGTAGCGGAGACCCTTTTGAAGGCGTGAGCAATTCAACGCTCACAGGCCTGACCTTTGGCATCGACATCCGAAGGGCTCAACGGATCGCCGACGATTGCGGTCTTGATATCAGCACCGTGCGAAATGACGCTTTAAGATCTTTCGTTAGCGACGCTGGCAAGCTTCATTCCTTAGTCAAAAACAAAGCGCGCTTTCTAATTGGATCAGCGGCCGGACCAAGCTCTGATAGTGAAGAGAGTGATATGATCTTAGAGCTTCTGGAAATGCTGGTGGTAGGCGAAAAATGGAGTGATCGGCGAAACAGTAAAAATAGAACCCGTTTAGCACAACAAGCCGTTGAGTTCATGCGGGCCCATTTGATGGATAACGTTTCAATCGGTGAAGTATGTACAGATATTCAGGTATCCGCATGCACTCTTCGTCGCGCGTTTCAGGAAACATATGGGGTGAGCCCCAAGCAGTTTTATCTAAGAGCCCGTCTCGGTGCTGTGCGCCATGAACTGGTATCCTGCTCGCCAGAGGAGAGTATATCAGACATCGCAAACGCTTACGGATTTTGGCATATGGGTCAGTTCGCGCGAGACTACAGAGCACTCTTTGGACAACTGCCGACACAAACGTTGTCAGGCAAAATGAACTGAAACAGAGCTTGGCAGTACGCGGCCTAACTTGTCCGCAACACTAGAATTGCAAAGTCGGATTTTGAAGGTCCGCTTAGGGCTGCAAGCAGGCGAAGGCCGCCGAAGGGCGAAAGACAGCTTTGTCCACAAGCCAGGGACACAGCAAAGGCGGTGGCTGAAGCGAAACCGGCCCCTGCCCCGGTGAAAGAGGTTTCGGAAAAAGATCAGGAACTTCAGGCGGCATTTGATGCGCAGCGCACGGTCGCAAAGCGGAAAAGCCGGTCAGCGAAGGATATGGCGATGGAGAAAATGAGAGCCAAACGGCCGGAAAGTAGCGCCTCCGCTTGACGGGGGTGCTGTTTCGGTAATCCGCGTGTGAAAACACGGTGATTAGCCACGCAATTGTGAACTGCGCAAGAAAGGCCACCTCAAATTAGATCCTTGCAGTTCATGGCTCGGTTTCCCCAGTTTTTCAGACGCTCGTCTCGACGGCCCAAAAAACCTGTCGAGTCTGAGCCGGATTGCAGCCGTTCGTGCAGGCCGCGGCGACGAGGGGAAAAGAGCCCAACCTGTACCCTGGATTTTATTGCTGCATGCGCTTGCAGCAGTAACGACACTGCAACTGCCGAATACCTTGTGCGGCCAAGCAGCGGAAAAAACTGCCATTCATGCAAATAGCAGCGATGCTCGCGGCGGCGGCTCACAGTTCGCTCAACAAAACCGTCCTTCACTTCATCCGCAACAGCTATCGCCTAGCTGAATTGGTGGACACGGGACCGTGGCATATGAACAGTAAACACAACAGTCGCCTTCCAACGGCTTCAAAACTGTTTTGCACGACTTGCATTCATAGAACCACTGGCAAGCATCCGTTGGCATTTGCTCGGTTTCACTGTGGCCGCACTTCGGGCAAATCAGGGTGCTTTCTAGGACTACAGTTTGTTTTGTCATAGTCTCACATCTGCATGATCAGGTAATCGTTAATCCATGCCTCGTTAAACACAACGACCCAACCCACGCCGGTGATTAGAGTCGTTCCTGCAAGCCACCATTTCAACGTCGGCAAGGAACCGCGCCGATAAGATACCATCCATGATATCACGACGAGCGCCGTTGACATCGTCAGCACATAGTAACTCGCTGCGGCAACCTTCCCAAAGATTGCCAACCAACTGCCACCCAGCCCCAGTAACATCATCGTCATGGGCAAAACGCAGCAAGTCGCGACGCCAAGCGCTGATAGCGATCCCAAATAGCTGAGGCTAAGGTACTTCTGCATTCTGTTTCCCTGATGGACTACGTCGCGCGGAGTTGTAGAGACAACAACCTCTCGTTTAACTTCTGTAGCCACTACAGGATCAAGACAGGAAATCTCACATGTTTGCGATTGGGGAGGCATCCCGGCAAAGCGGTGTCGGAATTGATACTATCCGCTACTACGAACGCGAAGGGATCGTACCGAAACCAGAAAGGGCATCGAATAATCGACGCATGTACTCCGCGCACGATGTTGGACGGCTTCGTTTTCTAAGGAAGTGCCGAGACATGGGTTTTTCGCTTGCCGATGCAAAGGTGCTTCTCAACCTATCCGAAGGTGATAGCGAGGATTGCCAATCCGTTAAGGAACTGGCCGAGCTTCATATCTCCAATGTGCGTATGAAGATAATCGAACTTAAGCGATTGGAGGCCGCCCTGAATGAACTTACGGCCAACTGTAACATCGGGAACGTTTCTTGCCCGATGCTTGCGCAGATACGGACCTACTAATGGCACTTTGAGGCTCGCAGTCGCCCTATGCCAACGCAGCATGACCCAAGATTCGGGCCGCGCAGAATCTACCGTTCGTTAGAGAGGTCAACTCGTTGATTTAGCAATGTTTCAATCACTCAATGAACATTTGTGCCTTGCCGCGGTGTTCTTGAAGCACGCGGCGATTTCGGACAGTGAGCCCTACCTGCCGTGCCTGAGCAATCAATTTGCTGCATACGCATTCGGCAGGTTTTATCGGAAGCCGACCTCTGATTTCCGAACCACAGAGCAATGGTTCTGCTTATCTTTGTCCCAAATTGGGCTGGGCAGACTTAGATCTTCTGTTGCTTTCCGTTGTATCAAGGCTTGTATCGTGTGTACTCGAAGTCCATATACACAGGGCTTACGTTTTTCTTTTTCGACCTGCTGTCTCCCAAACTCGGCGTTCAGTCTTTCGATTCAGACCGACCACGCCGAGTCGCCGCAATAATGCGGGCGGCAAGTATTAGGAGACTTCCACCATGGCAAATGGCACAGTAAAATGGTTCAACTCGACCAAAGGTTTTGGCTTTATCGAACCTGAAGATGGCAAGCGCGATGTGTTCGTGCATATCTCAGCACTTGAGCGTTCCGGCATCAGCGAATTGAAGGACGGCCAGAAGGTCACTTTTGACGTCGAAGCTGGCCGTGACGGGCGCGACAGCGCCGCCAATCTGGCACTGGCCTGACCTTTTACGGGCACCCTTATGGGGTGCCCGTTTGCACAATGGGCTGCTAAAAGCCCTTGGAGAACAAGTCAGTTGCAACAGCAGGAATTGACCCGGGCGCTCGCGCAATACCGTGTGCCCGATACGAAGCGTAGCGTTATTGAACTGACAATCACTGTCATCCCCTTTTTCGCGCTATGGGGCGCAGCGTGGTTTGCGCTATCCCTTAGTATCTGGGTCACTGTTCTATTGGCCATCCTGAACGCCGCATTTCTGGTGCGTATCTTCATCATCATGCATGATTGTGGTCACGGATCTTTCTTTAGAAGCCGCACCGTTTGCAATTGGACCGGCCGGGTTCTGGGTGTTCTCGCCCTGACACCCTATGACGTCTGGCGGCAAAGCCATGCGATTCACCATGCCTCAACCGGTAACCTTGATCGGCGTGGTATGGGTGACATTCCTACATTGACCATTGAGGAATACCTGAAACGGAATTGGTTCGGGCGTGCCGCTTACAGGTTAATCCGGAACCCCTTCTTCCTGTTCTGTATAGTACCTGTCTACACGTTCTTTTTTCAAAATCGCTTGCCCTTTGGTTTCATGCGGTCAGGCTGGCTGAATTCGGCAAGTGCAATGGGAACAAACGCCGCGATTGCGGTGGTCCTGGCTCTGATTTTTTGGACCGGAGGCCTGGATGTACTGGTTTTTGTATTCCTTCCAACCATGATCGTCGCCGCATCGATTGGTATTTGGCTATTCTATATTCAACACCAGTTTGAACACACGACTTGGGAGCGGGAAGAAGTGTGGAATCTTCAGAACGCCGCATTCTATGGAAGTTCTCACTACGCCCTGCCAGGCATCCTGCGGTGGTTCTCTGCCAATATCGGTGTGCACCATGTTCACCACCTTGCCAGCCGCATACCGTTTTATCGGCTAAACGAGGTTTTGCGTGACCATTCCGAGTTGGAAAATTGCCAGCGTATTACTCTATATGAGTGCCTTCATTGCGCACGATTGCATCTTTGGGATGAAGAAAGTCAGCGCCTGCTGACGTTTTCTCAGGCTTTGTCGAACGCCAATCCCAACAAGAGTTTAGTGTAATCTGGCGCGCACCAAAAAGGCGTCGACAGTATCACCGCCGAGGGCGCGAATGGCCTCTAGTCGGTGAAGGCCTTCAATCAGCACGAACCTCTTGTTGTCCGCGCGTATCTGAATCGGGGTCTTCTGGCCGTTCTTCAGGATATCTTCGGCCAGCGTCAGGACTTTTTGCTGATCAAGTGTTTTTGCACGCTTCACAGGTACATAGATCAGGTCGAGCGGGTATGGTTTCTTCTCCAGCATAAGCTACGTGTGCAACCTTTCGTGCATTTGTTCCGGTTCAGAGTTCTCTACAAAAGCGGGGGCTGGAACGTACGTCATAGAACCGAACGAACAGCGTCGCGCAGTTCCTGATGCATAATCCAAGTTGCTGGCTCATCGTCACTTTCGATGTGAGAAAATGCCAGGACCTGAGCGGCGCCATCATTCTGTACCGATCCGGCTTCGGGTAGGTCCAGTTCCAGATATTCTGCGATCAATAGTCCGATTTTCTTGAAAACCTTGATGGAGGCCTCGCGTGATTTGTAACCGGCTGCCTGAGACAAGTGACCAATGGTCAGACCTTCCCTACCTGCGATAGTAAGTGCTTTGAGCATTGTGACCTGCGCAGGGGTGAGCCTGATCTGGCGCAATGCCTCTGCATATTCTCTTGCACTGGGAACGAGCGTGCCGGAGTTTCCTTCCAAACGTCGTTGACCGCTACGTTTCCTGTCTCGTTCTTCGAGAATTCCTTTTAAGGCTTCAATGGCCAACTCTGGTGTTTCACCAACTGCATCGGCAATCATTGCCTGCGTTTTAGCTGGTGGCTTGGGGAATGCGCGCGCAACGCTGTTACCGCTCAGAATGCCGGCCTTAATCAAGTACTTGCCAAACTGTTCCTCAATCACACCGGCTACGTCAGCGTTCCGCGACTTACGAACACTGCGTTCCTGAAATGCTCTTTGTTCTAGGTCGCGAATTGCCGATTTTGGGTGTCGGAGGCTAACCTGAGGGGTGCTTTTACGCATCAGAGAAACACCACCACAATTATGGCCGCAACAATCACCGCCGATGCGACAAACATCTTTATGCTGTAGGACCAGCGTTGCGCCTTTTCGGCTTTGAGTATTTTACCCAGGTTTTCGTCAATCGAGTTATGGTTCACGGATTCGTCCTTCCGGATATGTCAGGAGGTATTGGTTCCCACCAACCTATTGTCGCGGCACATTTTCGGTGCACTTATCGTTCTGTCGTGTAAACGGCCGATTGCATTCCCAACCGTCACCTCTCCGATTCAAGTGAGCATTTGAAGGGACAAGGATCGCAATGCATCTGTCCCGGTTTGCGCGATAACCTCGTTTGCATTTCCATCCAGAAAAGGTTTCAGGCGCAAGATATGCATGCTGTGGAATTGCCACAGGTTCACAGCTACTCTCCGCTGCCCTGTAACCTCTGAGGCACACCCAACCATCCGCGCTGTTTTTGTCAGTCAGGCGGCCGTTGCTCGGGACATTAATCGCAACACAATCCTGATCCTCCTTACGAAATCCCCAGTTGCAGTGTATTTCTTGTACGCCAAACCTAGTTTCGACGTACCCATTTTGAGGTGAAATCACCTCTTCACACTCGTCCCCGATACGCTGGAACAACCGGTTGCATTCCCACCGATCTCCGGTTGAGGCAAGATAGGCATTTTCCGGAACTCTTATTTCCTCACAGAGTTCTCCAACGTTTTGAAAACCATGATTGCATTCCCAGCCGCTGCCATAGGAGCTACCCGTCAAATATGCGTTTTTTGGTACGTCTGTTCTTTGACACGATCCGTTCTTGTTTTCGAAGCCTTCGTCACAGACCGATCCATCAGCATTGCCTGTGACTTGGGCAAGAAGCTGCGTTCCGGAGAGCAACACCAAGAGTGTCGGGATCAAACAAAGAATGCAGCGCGTAAACACGATGAATGACTGATTGAAAAGGAGCCTGAGACCTGATCTATCGGGCATCAAACACGCAATTTATAAGCCATGTGCTGTTCATACGGCGCCTTCTTTCATGGTTCACGCGATGACTGGGGCTTGTCAGGTGACAGTTGCGAATGCTTGCGAGGAACGAGCTCATAGCGAAGACCCCAGCGAAACCCGTTCCTATGCTGGGGCACATGCTACAGTTATTCTGAAGGCCATTGGATCATCGAAGCCGGCAGCATCGCGGCGACGAGTAACTTTCACCAATGCACTTTTGTGGTCCTTAGCCAGAATAGAGTCAAGGAAGTTTCCCTTGTCGCAATGCAAGTACCGCCAGGGCAGGTAGTTTTTGAAACTGCCGGTGACCAAGATCCTTGGTGAACTACCGAAAGAAATTGTCTGGCCTGAGTGCGGCGAAAGAGGAGTATGTGATCAAGGCTTCCCCGTGACTATGAATGACTGGCCTGATAACATTGGCTGCAACGCAGCGATTTTCGCGCCGCTTCTGCACAAGTACTCGCGGCGTGATCAAATGGCCGCTCGGTCCCGCACCCTGTAAATTGCGCCTGAGCCGAGAAAACTGTGCTGCGAGCGTACGCAACAAGATTTTGACACTTCCGCTCAGGGCACGCTACGTCCCACTCCTGCGTAAAAGAACTAGAACCACTATGGATTGGCGACCGACAGCGCCGCTCGCCAAACTGTCTCAGATGTCTATGCGCTCAGCAATGCTTAGCGCGTCTTCCAATTCAACGCCCAGGTATCGCACGGTGCTATCGACCTTAGTGTGCCCAAGCAGAAGTTGGACCGCGCGGAGATTTCCTGTCTTGCGGTAGATCTCAGCTACTTTGGTTCGGCGAAGCGAATGCGTGCCATATCCGCTCGGTTCCAATCCGATTGCGGTCACCCAGTCTCGAACCAGCCTGCCATACTGGCGCGTCGAGATGTGTGGTCGATCATGGAATCGGCTTGGAAACATGAACCGGCTAGCAAACATTTCCGGTGATTTTACCCATACCAATACAGTTTCTCGCGTGTTTTCCGTCAGTTCGAATTGAACAGATCGCTTGGTTTTGCTCTGGATCACCGAAACACGCTCACGGACGCGATCGTCTTTGACAAGATCGGTCACAGCGAGTTTGACCAGATCGCAGCCGCGTAGCTTGCTATCAATCGCGACGTTGAACATTGTGAGATCACGCAGATTTCCAGAAAGTTCGAGCCGGGCACGGATCGCCCAGACCTGTTTTGGGAGTAGCGGTCGTTTCTGACCGATGATCCGCCCCTTGTTCCAAGCTCTGGGTTTTGGGGTGACTGCAGGTAGTTGGACTCTTGGCATATTTTGCACTCCGATCCACCCTCCGCACCCAAGCAACAGCACCGCGCTGACCACCGAGTAGTACAAGCGGCGTGAATGCCTGCTGTCCGATTATGAATACTGGCATGGTTTAAGTGTGTGCATTAGGCGGCTTGAGCCCATATCACTACGCATAAGAACGGTTCGAGTCCAAACCGCGCGTACGCTTCGTCTTCAGCACCGATTACCGATCGGGTTCCACGTTAAAAGGCCCGGGTCAGCACCAATAAGATAAAATGAGATATGATCAGAAAAGCTGGTAAGACCGGCGTCAGGTTATCAGCGACGCCGAGCTAACCCAGGGCTTACTGATACGCCATTTCGCCACGCGCTCAACCCCTTGCAGCGTCGACAAATCCGCTCTCCGAACCCTTCGCTCCAGAATGGCGTTCTGCAACGAAGACACGGGCGTTCTTGCGGCACGTCATTGTGGGCGCGAGCCATGATCGTATCTGCGTCGTTGTCGAAGTCTTCCATCAGTTCTTAGCCTCGATTTCTGTTTTGGTTTATACAGCGACTGGAAAAGAAAGTTCCGAGCCCTAAGCCTTGAGATTGAAGGAGCTGCCTGGTTCAGACTGTCCGATGGGACGGCCTGTAATCCGAGGGGTTTTAATAGGACGAACTGGCATTCCTTCGTTCTCAGCAGCTTGGACAGCGAAAGCATACCGAGAACCGCTTGCGCATCCTCGTGGTATGGCTCGTTGATCTGATGATCCGTCGTCTGCCTCAGAAATGAGCGACTCCGAGTAGAGGTGCCGAAGTTGAGTCTCAGACACACCATCCGCTTCCATAATCAATTGCACCATGGGATCGGCCAAAAGTTGGTCGAGCAAGAACTGCGACAACTGCTTTGAAGACAATTTATCCTTTGCGCGGGCTCTCTCCAAATCAGTAAGAGAAACGGTCAAGGTTCGCGCCAGACCGGGGTGAGATTTCCGTGGAAGCAGAAAGATTAGCACTGATGCTTTCCAGGCTTCTGGATCCAAATAATCTGGTGGTGCGGAAAGCTCAGTTTCTATGTCGTATTCGCCCGCCGGGAGTAATTCGTCAAAGCCAGGGAAAGTAAACGGCCTGGAAAAGACTGCGATTGTCTTGCTGATTAGTTGGTTCATTTGGGTAGTTCTCCTTTGCTGATACCGCTCGCTCGGAGATGTAAACAAGAACAAGCCACCCGCTCCCGGCAGGGTATTATCAGTTTTGAGGTTTAGGCTTTGATTTTTCGGGGACGGCGTCCTGCCCTTTCGACGTCACTTCTTTTTTTGACGCGTCCGCATCGTTTTCCTTCAGTGCGGCAGCCGCTCTGGTCGTCAGGTCTTTGAAAGACATCATTTTGATCCTTTGATTGTCCGCAACACTCACGAGCCCAGATAGGGTGTGAAAAGTGAATGCGGCTACATCCAATATAGGGATTGGGTGCCTGATTTACTACGTAAAGCCGTAGAATAAGACGGGTGGCTGAAGCAGAACCGAGGCGGCGGCAACCCTGGCGCGCTACTTTCGCTTCGAATATGGGCGATCAGTGTTCGCTGGGGTGCAGTCAACCAATGCGCCATCACCATGGAAGACTTTTGCTACATCAGGTGCAGCCATGCCGCGCGAGAGCGCGCTATAGTTCAATTTCAGCTTTACCTCGCCACCAGGGCGAAGCAGACAATTGGTGTTTTCAACAACGATATGATCACCGGTGGCTCCGACGAACGTGACGCCAGCAGGGAATATTAGACCCGCTGCATCGGTGTCCTGGAGTCCAATGCCAAGGATCGACCGAGTTTTCGAAGGACTGTCTAAAGTCACACACTGCATAGAAGGTATAGGATAATTCAATTGCAAGGAATTTGGATTTGATTTGGTCTTCGTTTCGATCACTTCCGCCCAAAGCGTGAAAACATCTGTGTAAAGCCCGTCGATCGCGTACCCCGAAACGGGATCGGTACCCAGCAGGATGGCCTCACCCAGACGCAGGTTGTTGATTTTTCCGGTCGCCCCCTTGCCAAGCGCCCATGGCAAACTGGCAGAACCGCCGCCTGACACTGTTTCCAGAGCGGGTCCACTTGCAAGTTCGGTGTCGGCGGCAAGCGACGAAAGCAATTCCATTGCTCCTGCAGAGGGTGCCACATGACCCAGACAGGCAAAATTTGCGCCAATCCCCTTCAGAGAAATCCCTTCCATTCTAAGAATTTGAGACACAGTGCCCTCAAGGTGTTCAGGCAAGATGCCCTCCCGCATATCCCCCATTTCCACCATCAGGATAATATTGTGAGTAATGTTCTTCCCCAGCGCCTCGATGGCCAGGCTGGCGATAATGTCCATCTCAGTGTTGAAGCTGACATCGCAGTTATCAAGGACTTGCGCGACCTGGCTCAGCATGGGCGTTCGGATCAAGGATATGGAGCACGAGATTCCAGCATCGCGCATACGCATGATATTGCTGATCCGCGCGTCCGCCAGCCCTGTCGCGCCACCTTCAAGCATAGCATTCGCAATCTCAGGATGACCGCAAACGGCTTTTGTCACACCTGTCACCGTAATTCCGCGGGGTCTAAGGTGGTCGACCAGGAACCGTGTGTTGTACCGAATTTTGTCCAGATCAACGTCGATACGCAGCTTGCTCATTCAATCGTCGTAGCACGTACGGGTTGCAAGCGCGGAAAGGCAGATAGAACCATATTCACCAAGTTTTTTGGAGGACGGTTCAATGCGTCAGTGACCGGGAGATACAATTTGCAGTTATAGTCTGTGATGGCCTTTGAAATCTCAACATCATTCATTCCTTCATGGTTGATCGTCATGCCAATTACCTCTGTGTTCGCAAAAGCCTCGATCAGGGTGATTTCATCGCAAGGGTCGGGCATAGTCATGTTGGGGAAATCACATCGACGTTTTCGTTTAGGCGCGTGTTGAAGAATAACTGCATGTGGCTGACTGCCTCGCAGAATGAAGGCTGATGTGCAAAAAGCCGGATGGCTTAGCGCGCCCTGGCCCTCGATCACTATTACATCCGGGTGCTCACCCTCGGATGCCGCAACGACAGCGCGCTCAAGTTCGCCACAACAAAATTGCGGCGGCACCGAATCCATCGCGACACCATACTTGGCGCCCTGCATCAAACCAGTTTGGCCGGTGCCGACCAAAACTGTTTTGATCCCATGCGCGTTAAGTGCACCTGTCAGGATTGTCGCGGTTGTACGCTTTCCAATTGCACAATCGGTGCCGAACACCGCAATGCGGAACGCCTGGACGTCTCCAATACTGCCATCTAACAGGCGCAGGTCGGGATTTGGCCGCGGCTTGCGAATGTCGCGTATCGTGACATCGTGAATTTTGGCAAATCCGGCGAGCTCCTTGTCATCGCTAAGAAATTCATGCAGCCCACTGACGATGTTCATTCCGAGCGTTATCGCATCCACAACAACTTCGCGATCCTCAAGGGACATTCTGCCGCTGGCCGGTGCCATTCCGTAAATAAACGTGTCCGGGATCGTAGCTTCATTAGCGACGGCGGCATCAAGGTCATCGAAGATGGGAACCTGATTTGCGACATTGTCAAGCACTTTGCCACTGTCACAACCGCCATACGTGCTGTCGATCACCGAAAGAACGCGATAGGCCTGTGAATGTCGAACGAGACCATTAGCCGTCTTGCCATCGATCTTTGCGAAGTTTCCTTCGCAATACACAATTGCAGTCGGTGTATCTGTCACAAGTGTCTTGCGGTGAAGCTCTGGAAAAACTGCTTGTTCAGGCGGCAGCTTTTGCGCATCGCTGGCAATGAACTGCTTGGCATCCGACGCAATGGGTACGGGTTTCATATCTGTTCCTTTTTGGAGTGTGAAACGCGCTGTCCTTGGTAAGAACGGGCACAAATTGTGAAGATTGGAAAGTGGGCTCTCTGTCTGAAACCTCATTCGTTCAGAACGCACAGCCCTTCTGATCGATGATAGTTTTTGTGGCATTGCCACCCATTGCCGGATCGGTCGATATGGGCATTTGCCGGTAGCTCGATTGCATTGCAGTGATCACCGGACGCCTCGTAGCCACGTTCGCATTTCCATCCAACTCCATGGATCGCGTCATCGTAGAAAGCATTTTCAGGCACAAACACGGAATCGCACCGTCCGTCGCGCTCAAAATACCCACGCTCGCACGTCCAGGGACGCCCGCTGGTTGATGCGTTCAGAAAAGCGTTTTCCGGCACCGCTACTGCCACGCATGCTTCTCCGTCTTTTTCGTAGCCACGGTTGCAACGCCATGCAGATCCATAAGTGCTATTCGTCAGGTAAGCATTATCCGGCACCACGATTTTCTGGCAGCTATCGTCTACTCTTGTGTATCCACGCAGGCATCGCCACCTCTCACCTGATGGATCGAGATATCCACCCTCAGGCACAATCACTTCAGTGCATGAGGTGCCGCCAACTTCAACAAAGCCATGCATACATGCCCACCCTGAACCATAGGTTCTGTTTGTGGGGTAGGCATTTCCCGGCACGACAATGGCCACGCATTCTTCGCCTTCCAACCGATAGGACAAATCGCATTCCCAACCGTCGCCATACTTTTTGGGATGCGCGTTATCCGGCATCGAATTTGTTCCGGCCGATGCGGGACTTGATGAGATAAAGGAGCCCGCCAAGCAGCTGAAAACGGCAACAATCAACGCAGTCATGAAGTGAGAGCAAAAACAGTGCTGATTTTTTCGTTTTGTCCTAGTGCAAACGGCGTCGTCCGAGAGTTGAGTTGTTGAATTACGATCCATCCAGGTTCAGCCCCTCGATGCAGGCCTGTGCTAGATCTTTATTAGGAGTTTGAGATCCCGGCACCGTTGCCCAGCCAGCCGCCATGACGGCATCCTTCTGCTTGAAAGAAGAAGCCTCTTTGATCGTCGTTATTTTTTCGGCGCGTTGGGCGTCAGTTCTCGCCATGTCGACGCAGACCGGAACCAATGCAGCGATTACATTGTCGCGGGACATGGCGTTGGCCATCTTGTCCGCGCTACCACCGGTCATCCATCCACCCCAAGAAAATCCAACGACGCCTACGAAAACCCCTCCGATCAGGGCACCGTAGATTCCGGGTTTAAGCCATTCGGGCGTGTTCATAATCTATTCCTCCTGCGGAGAAAGCGCCGCATCGCTGTCATTGTTAGATGTGGCCAAGGTCTGGTCGTGCTTGAGCGCCTGTTCAAAATCCTCTGGGTCAATTGGGCGCATTTCCGTGCGGCCTGGCTTGCTGCCTTTGCCCTGAACTGTCAGGTAGGTTCCGGTTCTGCGATATGCTTCGAAACTCAGGCCCTGTAGTAGTTCTTCTTCAACAACTACTTCATACTCGCCTGCAGGAAGTTCATCCGGGTAGCCGGACAAAGAGAACGGATTTGAAAACGTCACCAAAGAACTGGACGATCTCGTGCTCACCTTGGTCCTCCATATAGTTTGTTGGATCTTCCCCGCGCAGTCTGCCGCGGAACACGCTCGTAAGCGCCGCGGTAGTACTGGCGTTGTAATTTACAATAATGTGCAAATGGCAGACGTGCGCTGATCGATGTTAGTCTGCGGCCAATGACCTGAGATTTCGTTGGAATCTCAAATACATTTGGTGCCCGAGGATCAGGTACTGCAAAAAATTGACTAACCTGCGTCAGTGCAACGATGTTTGAATTCCGGCAACGTGATATGTGTTGGCGGGATTTTTGCTGGCGTGTTCTTAACGAGTATTTAAGAAGCGCAGGAAATCCAGTACCGCAATCGGACTGCATTTATCTTGCGCTTCTTTTTCAGTGAAATCCCAAATCTGCCGAAGCGACTTCCGTCTCTAACCAGGCAACTATCGTCAAAATCCCGGCATCGCCGAAGGGGTGAACCTATTGTTTCAACAGTGGCCCGACCTGATCCAGATAAGTGGGGTCAAAACCGGCCAACGTCACCAGTCCGTCATAATCATCAAATGCCACTTGCCCGGATTGAAAAGTAACCAGCCCCTTCTCCCGCAGTTGCCGTAGGACACGATTAACATGTACAGCACTCAGTCCCAGCGCATCGGCAAGATGGTATTGTGTCAGTGGGCAGGTATATCCCATCTTGGTTGCCATCCCGACCTGAGTCAGCCTCACACCAAGTTCCAAAAGAAAATGCGCCATGCGCTCACTCGCATCTCGCCGTCCTATGTTGACCAGGTGCTCAACCACCATCGCTTCATCTCTAGAGACCGCCCAAAGGATTGCTGTCGCCAGCCGGGGCGTTTGCGCAAATGCTTCCAGGAGATCATCCACTACTACCTCAATGGCTTGGATTTCCATGATTGGTTCTATGCTGTGATCCGAGGTGTGCAGCAGAACGCTCCGCAAGCCCAGAAAGTCACCCGGCACTTGGAAGTCGACGATCTGACGCGACCCGTCTGTCTGGGTTTTGTAGGAACAAACCCAGCCCGAGGACAGAACGTAGGCAGCCTGCTCTGATTGCCCTTGATGCACAAGGTCACGTCCCGCTTCAAAGGTCCTGCGACGCTTGTGCAGGCGCGCTAATACCGCAAGTTCAACCTCAGTCAGAGAGACGAAGTTTGAGAGCTTTCGGGTGAGGGGGCTGTTATTGATAGTGGGCAACTATTCTTCCTTCATCAATGAGCCGTCCGCAAAACTATACCACGCAAAGACTGCTTTCGATCAGTTAAGTATACTGCAACCCATGCCAGAATGGTGCAATTCATCGTGGCGCTTCCTTGCTTGGACGCCTGTCAAAAAAGGACGTCTACCATGGCCGACCGGCAAGACTACTCAGGAATAGCCGCACTCTCAATCTGTGAAGCGCTTTTGCTTGCAATTAAAGATCGTGAGCTCCTCCCCGAACATGAGATTGTGGGAGTTCTGCGTGACGCAGCCGCTGCCCACGAAGCAGCGGTTGGCAACAAGGAAGAAAAGGATATGCTTACCCTGTTCGACCGCTGATGTGATAACGAGGTTGTTTCGAAATTGATGACCGAATATCGAGACACTTCATCAACGGTAATGCTCTGAAAACAAACACAACAATTCTCTTTTGACTTCGCGTAAAGATTTTTTTCTTTATACCTCTTGAAACGGTGCTGTTTCTTTCCAAAATCCCGCTTGTTAGCACTCTTCAACAGGGAGCGCTAATAGGATGAATCGCCAATTGAGGAGAATTCAGAATGGCCTTCAAACCTCTACATGACCGTGTGCTGGTTCGTCGCGTTGAGAGCGAAGAAAAAACCGCTGGCGGCCTGCTCATTCCAGACAGCGCAAAAGAAAAGCCCAGCGAAGGCGAAGTTGTTGCAGTCGGCGAAGGCGCACGCAAGGACAACGGCGAGCTGATCGCAATGGCCGTTTCCGTAGGTGACCGGATCCTGTTCGGCAAATGGTCGGGCACCGAAGTCAACATCGGCGGTGAAGAACTGTTGATCATGAAAGAAAGCGACATCATGGGGATCATCGAGGATTCTGCCGCGGCAAAAGCCGCCTGACGCCTCAGGTTCACCAGGTAACAACAAACAACATACTAAGGAGCAAGTCACATGGCTGCTAAAGACGTCAAGTTTACGACCGATGCCCGCAATCGCATGTTGCGCGGTGTAAATATTTTGGCTGATGCCGTTAAAGTGACGCTGGGCCCCAAAGGCCGCAACGTGGTTCTGGACAAATCCTTCGGCGCGCCGCGCA